>NZ_BILZ01000003.1 GCF_004000825.1 Paenibacillus kobensis NBRC 15729
CTTAGGTGCTTTTCGACACCTATCTCAGCACCGATCCCCGGTTCTGCCTCACTTAGGTGCCTTTCGGCACCAATAATGGCACCTATGTGCTATAAAAATCCAATATTGCCCAGGAAATATCACCGGACCTGCCGCCTGCGCACGATAAGCTCACCAGCCAGCAGAAGCATTAGAATCGAGCCGTATACGGAAGCCGTATAGCTCGTTATATATGACAATCCGCTTACTTCTTGAAGGAGGTTCGTGAACAGATGGATCAATAAGTTCGTGAAGACGAACAAGTAGCTTCTCGTCATCCAATTACGGTGCGCATTTACTTGCTTCTTCTTGATCTTGATCACGGCTATAACGGTCATGGCCGCCCAGATGATATTCAACATATTGAATGGAATGCTCGTGACCCTTCCTCCCGTTGCATAAGGGGCCATATATCCAGATGTGAGGCCGACGAGCATCACCGAAACCACATACAAATACCCGTTCATGCGATGAAACTTGCGATGGTTCTTATAGACCGCCGACGAGAAGTTGATCATACCGGCAATCATGCACAAACAGGCAAACACAACGTGAATCCGCATAACCGGCAGCCAAGCATCTAAATTCAACACTCGTTTGATAGCCGTCTTGTGGCTCAGAAACCGCTCGGCACTAGGATCATCTATAAAGTTGGCGTATACGGTATATACGGTCAATAGAACCGCTGCCAACACCAAGCAGAAATACGTCTTCCTCCGTCCAGCCATCTTGTCACCTTCCTTCTTACCAACACGCATTACCAACATGCGCAGAACAAGAACCGAACCATTCGATCCCTTATTAAATTATAAAATAGTATGACCGGCTCCCGTTCAGACAATTGTTACGTTTTTTCGCCTAAACGAAAAAGCCATCCCGCACGGGATGGCTTCTTCTCTAACCGCTCAAATCAAAATGAACAAAGAACGTCGTGCCCCTGCTGCTCGTCTGCACCTTGATGACGGCGCCATGCCGCTCGGCAATGCCGTAGCAGACCGACAGACCGAGGCCAGTACCGCTCGCCTTCGTGCTGAAGAACGGCGTCCCGAGCTTCTCTAGAAACTCTTCCTTAATGCCGCTGCCTTGATCGATAACTTCCATGACGACCTGCTTATCGTCAGCGTAAGTCTTGAGTGTAATCGTGCCGCCCGTCGGCATCGCGTCCAACCCGTTCAGCACCAGATTCAGCACCAACTGCCGAATCTCCTTCTCGTCCAATTGAATCGGCGGGCATTCGCTCAGTTCAAGCGCTATATCGTGGTTGCCAGTCATCGCCTTCGATTGAATAAGCGGGAACAACGTTTCGATTATGGTGTTGATTTGCTTCGACTTGCGGCTTGTCGGCGCTTGAGCGCCCACGGCCAGAAACTCGGTGACGATGCTGTGCACCCGGTCGAGTTCTTCGATCATGATGTCGGTATATTCGCTCGAAGGATTATTTTTGGACAATTGCAGAAAACCGCGCACTGTCGTCATCGGATTCCGGATCTCGTGGACGATACCGGCCGCCATTTCTCCTGTCAAATTAAGCCGGTCGAGACGGACCATCTCTTTCTCCAGGAATATGCGCTCCGATATGTCTGTCACAACGCTAAGCAGATGCTCCTCGCCGCGAATGTGCATCACTTCGTTCGACAGCAAGCCTTCTCGCAGATCGCCCGACTTCGTCATATACCGTATGCGCACATTACGGGCCGGTCCCCACGGATCATGGCGCCCCGCAGCCTGGTCTCGGTCATCCGTGTCCACGATGTATTGAATGAGATCGGCCGTATGATTCACAATCTCGTCTTTAAGGAAACCGGTCGCGTTCAGAAGACTCTCATTCACGTTAATGTACCGCTTATCCTTCATCGATCTTAAGGCAATGAGGCATGGCGTCGTATCGAAAATTTGGCGGAACCGCTCTTCCTCCATCATCTTGCGGTCGGTTACATCCCGGATGGAGCAGACGTACAGCTCCTGTCCGACAATGCTCGCCTTCCCGGCCTGAACGTCGACGGGGAACGGGGTCCCGTCTTGGCGAACAGCCGTCGTCTCGATCAGCTTGGTTACGCCGCTCGTATCGCTGAGCAGCACGGAGGACAGCGCAGGTACAATGCAATCGACCGGCTGCCCGATCAGCATATCCGGCGAATAACCGAACATGGAGACGACAACCGGATTCAGCGACGATATCATGCCTTGCTCGTCGACCGTTACGATCATATCGTTCGATGTCTCTCCGATTACCTTCAGCAGTTCATTCTGAAGCTTAATCCGCTCCTGGTACTGATACATTTGGACGAACGCTTCGATCTTCATCTTGAGCGTCTCCGGATGGAACGGTTTGAATATATAATCAATAGCGCCGACTTCATAGCCGTGCTTCACATGCTCCGCCGCCTGACTAATGGCCGTGATAAAAATAATTGGAACGTATTTCGACCGCTCTCTCATCTTAATAAGCTTTGCCGTCTCGAAGCCATTCATACCCGGCATCTGAACGTCCAGCAGAATGACAGCGAAGTCATTCGTGAGCACATGACGCAGTGCCTCCTCGCCGGAGTGCGCGCGAAACAACCGGTAATTAGGCGCGTTGAGAATCGCTTCGAGCGCGATTAAGTTTTCGGGCCGATCATCCACCATCAAGATGTTCACTTGCGACGCCGCGCTATTTGACCTTGCGGTATAGCTTCTCATTCGGTTCCATCTCCTTGTAACAATCTGTAAAGCTCGTAAAGGTGATGCTCTCTCGATGTCCCAATCCTAGAAATCCGGACGGCGATAAGCTTTGATGGAACAATTCATGAACGCGGGTTTGCAAATGGGTATTGAAGTAGATCATCACATTCCGGCACAAAATAACATGGAACTCGTTGAAGGACTCGTCCACGGCCAGATTATGCTGAGCAAAGGTAATCCTCTCTCCGAGGAACGGACGGAACTCCGCACGGCCGCCGGTGACGGATATGTATTCTTCTAGCGACTTCTTGCCGCCCGCCAATTCATAATTACGGGCATACGACTCCATTCGATCGAGCGGGAACGATTCCTGCTTCGCATCTTCAAGTACCCCCTCGTTCATATCCGTCGCATAAATTCTTGTCTTCGCAAGCAGCCCTTCCTCATGCAGCAAGATCGCCATCGCATACGCTTCCTCGCCCGTGGAGCAACCCGCATGCCAAATCCGAATGAGGGGATAGCCTTTCAAATGCGGAACGACCGTACGTCTGAACGCTCTAAAGAAGCTCGGGTCGCGGAACAGTTCCGTCACATTAATCGAAAAGTCGTCGGAAAGCCGCTTGAACACTCTGCGGTCATGCAGCACCTTCTCCTGCAAGCCGGAGACCGTCTTTAAGTGTTCGGCCCTCATGCGATGCCATATCCGCCGGCGGATCGTCGACATGACATAGTTCCGGAAGTCAACGCCGTAATGCCGGTAAAGCGCCTCTAGCAGCAGCTCGATCTCGATCTGCTCCAGCTCGTCAATTGGTTCATTGTCATTCATACACAATATGGGTGACCACCTCTATCTATTAAGCCATTGATGGATACGGGCGAACAGCTGCTCCAGCTTGACCGGTTTACTGATATAGTCGGATGCGCCGGCTTCGATGCATTTGTCTTTGTCGTCCTTCATTGCCTTGGCCGTGAGTGCGATGATCGGCAGCGACTCGAAGGCCGGCATTGTCCGCAGCGTACGCATCGTCTCGTAACCGTCCATCTCCGGCAACATGATATCCATGAGCACGAGATCTACGTCCGGGTGATCCTTAAGCACATTCAAGCAAGAAATTCCGTTCTCGGCGAATAGCACGGTCGCATTCCGGCTCTCCAGTGCAATTGTCGTAGCATATATATTCCGCATGTCGTCGTCGACGATCAATATTTTTCGGCCTTCCCATGAAGCCCCGTTGAATTCAGCATCAGCGTCATACGGGTCTGCCAACGTTGTAGCACTCGCATCGGCTGCTGCAATTTCCTGATGCAGACTGCCGGAATCGCCTGCTTCCTTCCACTCCTCGCATGGCAGAATGAACGAGAAGACACTGCCTTTGCCGACCACGCTATTCACGATAATGTCGCCATGGAGAAGATGCGCCATATTCAGGCTGATCGACAGACCAAGCCCGGTTCCGCCATAACGGCGGTTCGTCGTCCCGTCTGCTTGCTGGAACGCTTGGAAGATCAGACTCTGCTTATCCTGCGGAATGCCAATGCCGGTATCGCTAATCGTAAACGCGATGCCATTGTGTATGGCCGCCCGGTTCTCGTGCCCGTTCAGCCAGTTCGCAGTCGCGCGGTGAATATGCAGCTTAACCTCGCCGCGCTCTGTAAATTTGAAGGCGTTGGATAACAGGTTTTTGACGATCTGCAGAAGACGCTGCTCATCGGTGAAGATCGCCGGCGGCAGATTCGGGTCCAGCATCGTCGTAAACTTCAAGCCCTTCTGGCGGGCGACCGGCGAGAACTGCTGCTCAGCAAATTCCTGGATATTCTGCAGTCCGACCGTTCCGTGGACGAGATCGATTTTGCCCGACTCCACCTTGGACAGGTCGAGAATATCGTTAATCAGCTGAAGCAGGTCGTTGCCCGAATGATGGATCGTTCTTGCATACTTAATCTGGCTCTCGTTCAGATTGCCGTCTACGTTCTCCGTCAGTATGTTAGATAAAATAAGCAGACTGTTCAGCGGTGTACGCAGCTCATGCGACATGTTGGCGAGAAACTCCGACTTATACTGCGAGCTGAGCGCCAGCTGTACCGCCTTCTCCTCCAATTCATTCTTCGTCTTCTCTAACTCTTTCGTCTTCTGCTCGGAATTTCGGTACTGTTCTTCAAGCTTCTCGTTAATTCCCCGGAGCTCTTCCGACTGCGTCTGCAGTTCTTCGGTCAGCACCTGCGACTCCACGAGCAGCTGCTCGATCTGCATTCGGCCCGAAATGCTGCTGATAACGCTTCCGAGATGAGTCGATACATGCTGAAGCAGCGTCTGCTGGATAGGGTTGAATGTACCGAACGACGCCAGCTCGATAACGGCGACGACCTGCTCCTCGAATTGAATCGGCATAATGAGCAGACTGGCCGGCGCAGCCTTGCCTAACCCGGAGGCGATCTGAATATAGTTGTCCGGGATACTGGTAAGCACAATTGTCCGGCCTTCGAGGGCGGCTTGCCCGACTAGGCCTTCCCCGCTCTTAAAAGATTCCGCTCCGATATTCGTCTGCTGATAAGCGTAAGACGCCAGCTTGTTCAGCTGTTGGCGCCGGCCGTTGCTCTGCTTCAAATAGAAAACACCGTAGCTCGCATCGACAAGCGGCGTAATGGTCGCAATAAACAGCTGGGCGAGCGACTCCAAATTGTGAACACCTTGAAATTTCGTCGCCAAATTCGCAACGTTCGTCTCCAGCCAGCGCTGCTCTTGCTCCAGAACCGAATATTTGTTAAGCGTCTTCGCCATTTCATTGAAAGAACGGGCGATGTCGCCGATCTCATCCTGTGTGCGCACTTCAATCTGCGGAAGCACGGACGACGATTTCGAATCATGAGTAAAGCCGGTGATGACACTCGTAATTTTGAACAAATTGGTCGTAATGCGGTGTGACAGTATAAGTCCAATTAGCAGGGTTAGAATAAAAGTGATTACCGTCAGGATTGCAGTCGTCCGGTTAACAAATTGGACCATGTCGATGTTCGCGTCCCTGCCCTCATCGAGCAGCAATTGCTGTTGATCAGCGATTGACTTCGAGATCGTCCCCAGCTTTTGGCCGATTGGCATGACCTTGTCTCTGAAATAGGCTAACGCCGCTTCTTGATCGTCATTTTGTTCCAGACTCAATAGTACTTGCTCGTAGCTGCTCTTGAACGCTTGATTCGTCGCATCGAGCTGTTGGAAAGCCTCCATCTCTTCTGGTGCGGTAATCATAAATTCGGCTTGGCCGGTCAGCAGATTCATCTGATCGTTAGCAGACTGAAGCTCGGTTAGAAAATCGGCATCACTTGTAAGCAAATAACCCCTCAAACTGTTCGTCTGCTCCACGGACAAATACTGAATATCCTTTACCTTGTTTAGAATAGCCGCCCGTTGGTCAATGAGATGGTTATATGACTTATTGACCTTATCGTTATAGATATAGGCTGTAATGTTAACCGCGGTTACAAAGAACGCAACCGATAAGAAACCGATTAGCAGCTTGCTTCGAATCGTAAACCTCATGTCGTTCCTCCAATTCGTTTCTTCGGCCTCTAATTCGAACAATTCGCCTCTGTTAACTGTAAATTACTATTCTTGTTAACAGATTAATATAGCGCCAATGAATTGTAAGGGGGTGCGCGAAACTGTCACAAAATAGACACAATTGCCAAGAGGCTTCGACAAGATTCGCCATTTTTCTCGCTACTGACGAAAAAAATAAGCATCCCGTGAGGACGCTTAAGCTTACTTGGTTCATATATGCTGACTTTAAGCGACTTACCTCGCATTCGCCTTCACGATTAGAAAGTGAGGACGGATCGAGAGGCGGTCGAACCATCGGTTGCACCATGCCAGCGCATCCGGGTTGTTCCACAACTCCGCTTCGGGCTGCGGCTCAATGACTCGGTCGATCACGAACAGCTCCGCCGTCGCATTGATCACCTCTTGAATCGGCCGCCTGTAGAACGTCACTTCGACCGGACCCGACTCCTTCTTGTTCCATACTTCAGAAAGAAGCTCATGCGCAAAATAATCCGGCCGCTCGAAATGTGTAAAATCCATAAAAGGATGATGAACGGAATAAATCAGCTTCCCGCCAGGCTTTAAGATACGTTGAAACTCTCGGAAGGTGGGTCCCCAATCGCTGATGTAGTGCAGCGTCAAGGAGCTGACGATAAGGTCGAACGAGTCCGTTTCGAACGGGAGAGGCTCCGTCAGATCGCAGGCAAATATGTTCGCTTGGTCGCCGACCCGCCTTGAGCATGCCTCAGCCATCTCCGGACTCAAATCGACTGCCGTCACCTGTGCGCCCAACCGAATGAACTGTTCCGTATACCATCCCGCAGCGCAGCCCGCATCCAAGACCTTAAGCCCGCTCATATCGCTCGGCATCTGCTTCATCATAGACGGACGTTCATAGTAAGCGTTATGCCCGCTCTGCGTATCTACATGCAGCTCGTAATCTTTCGCCAGCTTGCTGTAAGCTTCGATTACTTTGTCCTTCATGGTCATCCAGCATCGCCTCCAACCTTTATTTTCTATGGACACCTCTGACAATCCTGTAGGACAAAAGCAAAAGACTGCGGCATTAAGCCGCAGCCTCAGTAGTGGATCTACCGATCCAAAGCCGTGTCCGTCTGTTCGCCGTTCTCATAACGGAACCTATAAATAGTCATCTCTCCGGCCTCTGGATTAGGACCGGTTTCTTCGGCAAATCCACCATTCGTAAGAACCGCCAGCGTCCTTCTGTAGAATCCTTGCGCACGCGAATTGCGGTCTGTCTTGTTCGTGTGAATTTCCCAGTGTCCGGGATGCTGGCTGAAAAGCTGCCTCAGCGCTTCTTCTCCGACGCCCTTCCCGCGGTAATGGCGCAGCAAGAAGAACTCGTTCAAGTAGTAGTCGATATCATCCGGACATGGCATATAAGGCGCTGTCGCGACAAAAGCAAGTCCGGCCGGAAGACCGTCTGCCTTAATGAGATAAGGGAACAGGACGCCGGGGTGCTCCCACCATATATCGAATACCCGGTTCTGGTCCGCTAACGTCTGGGTATCGTCCTCTTCGAAAACACCATATTGATTCGTCTTGCGCTCCCATATCTCGGACAAATCATGCAAATACAGCGGGTATATATTATTGATAATAAATTTGTCTTCGACACTGCAAAGCTGCAGTTCTATCTTCACGTTCAACCCCTCCTTCATCTCCCGTATTCATACGACAAGTATACGAGGCGGCACTCCCGCATCATAGGCCAAGAATGGGTATAAAGGTTTGGTGCATCATTCTTCTGTACAGCAGGTCCAGTCTCTCTTTTATAAAAGCTCCCGGATCGCCTGCCCGATATCAGCCGGCTCGATCGTCGGCTCGAATCTGCCTCGCACATGGCCATCCCGGTCGATCAGAAACTTCGAGAAATTCCACTTCACCCCATCATCTGAATATAGATCCGGGTATTGTTCCCGCAGGAACTGATCCATCCATCGCCCTCTCTCGGTCTGCAGGTCGAAGCCTTCGAACGGCGCTTGTTCCACAAGGTATTGGAATAGCGGATGCGCGGCTGGTCCCCGAACCTCTACTTTCTCGAACAATGGGAAGGTAATGCCGAAATTCTGCTCACAATACTGCTGGGCCTCAACGCCGGTTCCCGGCTCTTTGTCGTTAAATTGGTTACAAGGAAATCCGATTACTTCGAGGCCGTGCTCCCGGTAATCGTCATACAGGCTCTGAAGCCCGGCGAATTGGCGCGAGTAGCCGCATCGGCTGGCGGTGTTGACGATAAGCAGAACTTGACCGCGATAGACGGATAAGTCAACAATTGCACCATCCACGGAGCGCGCCTGGTATTCATATATCGACAATGGCAATCCCTCCTCTTATTTGCCATTATCATAATCCGTTGTTTGCTATAGGTCTAATATATAGTTGTAATTAGTTTAATAGATATTACAAATAAAATAATCTTGCATATTTCCGCCATGTCGGTTTTTTGTGACAAAAAAGAAAGCCAAATAACCCGCTCTAAACATTTAGGGGCTCCCCGGTCCAGACCGAAGGAGCCCTCATTTTATTTCGCTAACCCAGCCAGCACCGCATGCAGCCGGTCCAAGTTCTGCTCATTGGCGTCGCCGCAGTAGCCTTTCACGGCCTCGAACTCTTCCGGCTTGTTGAACGTTTGATGGAACATCATGCCCGTAGCACCGCCCCGCTCCTCGAAGGTCGCTGTAACTTGAAACTCCGGGGCAAACAGATGCTTAATGACGATCCGCTCGTACGGCACGACTTCTACGAATACGTTATGGTTCGAATAGTCAGTGCCATCCGGTCCATGCATGATGAACCTCCAGTCGCCGCCAGGCCTCGGGTCGAATTCATGGATCGTATTCGTGAATCCGTCTGGCCCCCACCAGCGGGCAATCAGCTCCGGGGTCGTCCACGCTTTAAAAACATCCTCCCGTGCAAATTCAAGCTCCCGCGTCGTAATGATTTCGTTCGTTCCTACAACCGTTGTCATCGTCATACGCCTCCTCATATTGTTTGATTATGCTATTGGATCACCAGTAGCTTCACTATAAAACATGACGTAGCGTCAGGTGCAAGCGCAGGATCAAATAAAATTTTACAGCGGAATCCGGGACGGCTCAGCGAATTGAAAGCGTTACATAATTGCCATAATTATGGAACAATTAAGAGAGGTGATGCATAAGTGCGAATCGAATTCATCCCGTAGTTATCTCGGATACTATCTTGATCAGCATGGAGGCGTACTCATCGATGGAGACAACGATTACGGTCACTTGGGGCGGACATCCCGTGCAGTTAACGTGGTTCGCAGCTTCGGCACTTCCGGATAGGAAGCAAATGCAGGCGACAAGCGTGCATGGCGTATGCGAAGACCATGGCAAGGTTCTTCTTGTTCAAGTCACAGCAAGAGGGTTCAATCTGCCTGGCGGCCACATTGAAGAAGGAGAAACGCCGGAAGAAGCGCTTGCGCGAGAGTGTATGGAAGAAGGATACGTACGATGCGATTCCTTGTCCCTGATCGGGGCGATTCAAGTCAGCCACGAGGGCAATCCGTCGTTCGATGCTAACGGGAAGTATCCGCTTATCGGCTACCAGCTATTTTACCGGGCCCGCATTGCGGAATGTTTGCCTTATCGGCGCGAGAATGAATGCCGGACAAGAATATGGGTCGAGCCCGAAGAAATCGCTTATGTCATCAACGATCACCAGCTGGTGCTCCTCGCAGTGGCCGAAGCATTCCGTACGCCCCATCAGGAGCGTAGCTTATGAGTATCGATTGGCTGGATATCCGTTATTTGAACCGAGGAACGGAGAGGCAACAGCAGGCTTTTCGGTGTTTATCCAGCCTGAACATCCTCGAGGACCTGTCCGCCTATTCCCCGCTGCTGGCGGGCACTATTCCGATCGATATCGACATCGAGGAAAGCGACTTGGACATTTTATGCGAGGTTCCAGACCTGATGCGCTTCACGGACCGGCTGGAACAGCTGTATCGGCATTATGAGGGGTTCGAGATCGGTCAGACAATCCTGCAGGATAAGAGCGACGCGGCAGTATGCGGATTCGTATACGACGGCTTCTGCATCGAGATCTTCGGACAGAACCGGCCTGTTATGAAGCAAAACGGATACTTGCATATGGCGGTTGAGCACCGGCTATTGGCTATGACAGATCCCGGCACAAAAGAACATATCCGCAGACTGAAAAGGCTCGGCCTCAAGACCGAGCCCGCTTTCGCGCACTATTTTCGTATCGAAGGAGATCCTTACGCAGAACTGCTCCTGCTCGAACCCTTGTCGGACCAGGAATTGAAAGAGAAGCTCTCCCTCTAGGGAGGAGTCAGGCAAGCTGCCGGTATTCCTGCTTATAGATCGCATCCACCTTATCTAACACCCGGCGTCCGTATTCGGTATATTTCAGCTCTGACACTTTGCCTTGCTTCAAGTAAGCCCCATTCGAACCCGCCTGCCGACCGAGCGCCGCCTCATAGAGAAGTGCGGCCCCCCGGGTTGGCGGAGGGAACAGCAGCTTCATGACCGGTCTCAAATAAAACGGCAGCCCCGAGCTATTGCCTTGGCGAATCGTGTTGTTCCCGCCGGGGTCCGCGCTTCTTACTGTAATGCCCTCCGGTTCGAGTTGCGGCGCAATGGCTCGCGTCCATAGCGATAGCGCCAGCTTGGTCGAGGAGTACGGACCGAACAGCTTGCGGAACTTCACCGGACGCTCCAGCATCTCCGGATCGAATGAGCGCAAGGTAGCAAAAGCGCTGGTAGACGTGCCGACAACGGTTCGCAGCGCCCCTTTTAATAACAGCTCCTTCAATTCCATAAACACGATATACGGCGCAACGGTCTGCAGCTCGTAATGCAGCTCGCGCCCTTGCTTCGAATAACGCAGTTCTTTCAGACTCCCGCCCGCGTTATTGAACAGCACATCGATTCTCGTCTCCTGCGCCTGTATCGCCTGCAGCGCCTGCTTCAACTGGCGGAAATCCGTCATATCTGCTTGATAAACCCGCAGATTGCCGCCGCGTACCGCTCCCTGTATCGCGCTGTCATCGCTGGGAAACGCCGAACGGTTGAGCGCAATGACATGCCACCCCTCACTCAATAACCGGCGGGCCAGCTCAAGCCCTATCCCACTGCTTGCTCCTGTAATAAGAGCCGTATATCCTTCCCGATTCGTTAACATTGCACGGTTCCTCCTTCGTTGTTGACGATATGCGCTCAGTCTACAACCCGGAGCCGACTCCAAGTCAAGCGCCGAACATTTCAGTTGACTTGGAGTCGGCTCCAAGTTGTACGATAATAGAAAGAGCGTATACGATGAGGAGGTTGCGGCCAGCTATGGATGAACCTATAACCTATACGGTCAAGGGAGCGGCCATCGAGACGGGGCTGACGGAGGACACCATCCGGTATTATGAGAAGATCGGCTTGCTGCCCCGCGCGAAGCGGAAACCGAACAGCCATCGCGTCTACCGGCAAGAGGACGTAGAGACGATGCGAATGATCACTTGCTTCCGCAAGACGGGGATGCCGCTGGAAAGCATGAAGCCCTATCTTCAATTATCTCGCGGCGAAGATCTGAGCAGCCATCCGGAACTGTACTCGATGATGGAGGAGCATAAGCGCAAGATCGAGCATCAAATCGCCTCTCTGCAGCAAATTGTCGATTTTCTCGATCTCCAGCTCCAATCGGGAGGCACTCACCTCCATAAAGAATCGTGCACGCTAGCGGAGCCGGAGAAACGGCCCCCAGATCCGCGGTTCCCGATTTAATGAGAAAGGACCCCAGCCTCCACTCGGGGTGGAGGCTGAGGTCCTGCGTGCTTGTCACAACGAATCTATTTCTTCTGCATGACGGCGAAGTAGTTGTCTTCCTTGTCCGCGAAGTTGAACACTTTGCCGCCAGGGAGTTCAACGATATCACCGACTTTAACGTCCTTGTTCTTGAGATCAGCGTACAATTCATCCAGTTTGTCCGTGAAGAACATGAGCGAAGGCGTTCCGAGGTTCATGCCCGGGTTCATCTGCGCGACCAGCTCTTTATTGTGCAAAATGATCGTCGTTGCCGCTCCTTGTGGCGCGATCTCGATCCATCTCATAGGACCGTGGCTTTCTTCCCCGACTACAGCAAAGCCGAATTTCTCCGTCCAGAAGTCCCGAGCCTCGTCTTGGTTGTTCACGTACAGCATGATTTGGCCAACTTGATTAATCACGGCTGACACTCTCCTCAATATGATTTCGTAATCCGCTGCCAGCGGAGTTGATTACTTAAGCGATTGAACGATCTCGTCCAGGCGGTCCCACGTCTGGGTAATGCCCTCCAGCATCCCCATATCCATAACCGTCTTCAGCGCTTCCTCGGACACATACACCGCGCGGTTAACCAGCTTCGTCTTGCCATCCTGCTCAATGAACGTCAGCGTCACTTCGGTCGAAGGCATATCCGGATTCTCGTTGCCCTCCGCGTCCGAGAAAAAGTCGACATAGACGATTTTCTCCGGCTCGATGATCTCCTTGTACACGCCTTTGCCCCATGATTCCATGCCGTAGAAATCGCCCTGATTGCGGTCCACGCATTTCATACAGTAGTGCCATACGCCGCCCGGCCGAAAATCGATCTTGCATACCGGCAGCTCCCAGCCCTTCGGTCCCCACCAACGGCTCAGATGCTCCGGCTCTTTGAACATTCGAAACACAAGCTCGCGAGGCGCATCGAATACCCGCTCCAGTACCAGCACCCGTCCGTTTTCTACACTTGAAGCCATTACGTTGTTCGTCATTGTTCTTCCCCCTAACATCAGGATCTTTGAGCGGAGCTCAAAGTCACACCTCTTGTACATCTGGATCTTTGAGCGGAGCTCAAAGTCACACTTCACATACATGATTGATCTATGATTTGTCCTTATTCTGCAGCTCGCGCAGATACTGATCTAAGTTATCGAATCGTTCTTCCCAGATGTGCCGGAAGGACTTGAGCCACGAATCCAGCGTCTGGAACGGCTCGGACCGCAGCTTGTAGATCCGCCTGTTCGCATCGGCCCTTACTTCCAAGATCCCGTTATCGCTCAGCACCTTCAAATGCTTCGATGCCTGCGGCTGGCGAAGGCCAAGCCGTTCGGCGATCTCCCCTACGGTGAGCGGGCCGTCCCGCAAGAGCTCTACAATATGCATGCGATTCGGCTCAGCCAGGGCGCTCAGCGTCGTCATATCCATCTCCGAATGATTGCCTGACATGTCGTCACCTCATTGCTTATTGATCTCTAGTGTACATCATCTCCTTCCGCAGCGGGTATTATCTTCCTGTTGAATCCATAATACCTCATAGGGAATATTCCTGTAAAGGAATATTCAAAAAATAATTGGAGCCACCCTGTGCAGGATGGCCATACACCTGACTCTTTTATACATGAGACGCTTGCCTTCGACTTACATTTGATTAAGCTCGATCGACCTGCCACACGTTGAACCGGTTGCCGTCCGGGTCCTTGAATAAAAATTGCAGCCCGCATGGACCATAGTCAACGATCGGCTCCACCTCCGCGCCATGCTGCCTCAACGATTCGTGCAGCGCTACGATATCTTCCGTTGCGAACGTCAGGGAGAACATCTCGAAGCCTTTGGTTTCATTCCAATCGTCGGTCGTAAAGTTTGCGTTCGGCCGGTCCTTGGACTCGATTAGAAATAGCCACTGTCCGTTCCCCAATACGACGATCCCGCCTTCCGGCCGAACTTGAGTCACGCCTAGTACTCGCATGTACCACTCTTTGGCCTGCTTAACATCCGCGACCGGAATGTAATTGCAGTGTACCCCTTGTACCAGCGGCTTTGATGCAGCCACCGGTTGTTGACCTTGTGAATTCGTCGTCTTCTCCATCTGAAGTGAACCCTCCTCATTGGTTATCGCTATATAGACGAACGGAATCGCAGAGAACCGTCGCACAGATGAAAAAATTTTTATGGCGAACAAGCTCCATAACAATTTCCGTCCGGGTCGTAGAACAGGACAAGCTCTCCCGCCATTTCCGGACTGCTTTCACGAACGGCGCGAATCCCTTGACCGATTATGGCCTGGTAGAAAGCTGCTGTATCCTCAACTGAGAATACTAAGACGGGTATCGCAGACTGCGAGCGTTCCGCCAGTACTTCATCGCTAACATGGACCATGAATAAAGCCTGGCCTGACGGCAGGCATACATGGCCGTTAGAGTCCAAGGACAGACCAAGGTGCGTAACGAACCATGCCGTCGACCGGCTTCGGTCGGATACGGGAATATAGAACTGCCCCGCCTGCTTGACGATTCGGTCCATAACGCGCATGACCAGCTTATCGGAGGCGCCGCGGTTACCGTATTGACGGGCATAAGCGGAGAGATGGCTCGACTGCAGCGTCTTGCGGCTGCGTCTTACTCGGCTCTCCACGGCAGACACGGACATGTCCAACATCCCGGCAATCTCAGGCATCGTCATTTCGCTAATGTAATACGACAACAGGATTGTGCGGCTCGTCTCGTCAAGATGATCAAGTGCCAGCCCGACGTCGAGACGCAGCTCTTGCTGCAGCAGCCGGTCATCCGCTGAAGGCTTCCGCTCCGCAGCTTCCATCGATTCAAGCTGATCGTATGTCCGGGTCTTACGGGCCTGCGACCGCTTGTAATCAATGCTTAGATTCATCGCGATGGCATATAGCCAACTGCCGAATTTGCCGGGCTGCTGCAAGGATTGCAAAGACCGGTAAGCCTTAACGAAGCTTTCCTGCGCAATATCTTGGGCCAGATGATAGTCGCGCATAACATCATATGCAATTGCGCACACGGCATTGGTATAATTGCGAACGAGCTCAGCGAAAGCATCGACATCACCGCCAGCGGCAGCCAGCACAAGGCGTTCGTCTTCTGCCTGCTCACGAGCAGGATCAGGATCAGGATCAGAGCTGAAGTGGTTCACCGGATTCCATGACACCTCGTATCCGTATAATTTTAGATCAAAGAATTGGTTTTCCCTATATCATTTCTATATCGTCCAATGTTTACCTTCCTAATAACAGTTTACTCCCCCCCATCATTCTGTTTCGATAAACAATAACAAATGATGGCCTGTTGAACATAAATCAAATTTCTCTTGAACGCATGTCCGACGAAATAAGGCGAATCCATTACCTCTTCACTCACTTCTTCAGTTCTGAAAAACGGCGGGCATGGATTTAATAGAGCACCTTTCTTCGTCATCCTCATTCTCTCTAGCGTGATCTGATAGCTATTAATATATTCTGCCGTTCGAAATGAGCTTGGCAAAGAGTCGGTCAACACGATGTCGCTAATCCTCAATACAGGTTCAAGCTCGGTGTGGAACGTATAGTTAGGCGAAGACTGCATTAGTTCATGACCTGCTGCGCATACGTGGTGAAATGGAAGGTTCATGACTTTCGCTATATGGGCCCAAGATCTCGCAATATTGCCCGCCGGACCAACGAATGTGTACACTAACTCCGTATCCTGCCCCTTCAATTCACGGATTGAATATAGATCGGCTAATATTTCGCAAGGGTGATTATCGGAAGTCATAGCATTAATGACAGGAATAGCGGAATGCCTCGCCATCTCATCAATGACGGAGAAGTCAGGATGTCTGACGATGATACCGTCCGCCCAGTTCTCTATATATTTCACCGTATCCTTTAATGACTCTCTTCGGTCAAGCGTTGCCGGCGGGAAAAGTATACTCTCGCCGCCTAAATCCTTGATTCCCTTCTCGAATGTGATTCTCGTCCGTACGCTTATCTCCGGGAAAAATAAAACAAACGTCTTCCCCTCTAATAGCCGAGGTCTGTCCTTCTCTGCGTACTGCAATCTCCGGGCAAGATCGAAAATGTCAATAACATCACCTGACGACAATGGATGGAGGTCCAATAAGTGCATACATACAACCCTCTCTGGAATGAAGTCCCATTAATATGCATGATAATACACTCATAAGAATAATTATTCAATATTTTGGATTAAGATTCCCTTTCCCCTGCATACAAAAGAACCACTCTCATCAACGATGGAGTGGTTCTTCGTTTATAACAACACCGACAAATCCGGTGCCCTTATCGTAGTGGTCATTAGGCATCATCGGGTCTATCGTCCATTGAGCCGCCATGAGAAGCACATCTTCTTCACTAGGCAGACGCGGTTCATCGGCGTCCAACCCGGTGAAGATCACGTCGTTCTCCCGTTCCTCTTCACTCATCTCGCCCTCATCAATAATCGTCTCCCCGATCTCGCCTACATAACCATAAGCGCGAACGATCTTGCCATGAATCGACTTTGCCCAAGCATGATATTCGACTACCCGATGAGTAGCAAAATAACAGGCTTCCCCGAACCGCGAGCTCAACCTGTCGATTACAATTAACGGGCTCGGAGCGGCAGCACCGCTTAAATCCGGCATGATAGGATTCACGACCAAGGTCCATCCCTCCACGGGCGGGGAGACAAAATAATAACCTTCATATGAGCCCTCGATGCCGGACTTCCAATTCGACACCTGCACGTCCTTCATCTTCATGGCTTCAATTACAGCCTGCGTATCCAACGTTTTCACCGCAAACCATTGGCACTTATAGCCGAACGGTTCCGGATAGTCAGGCGTCGCAGCGAATCCGCCGATTATACGGTCCTGCTTAGCGGCTCCCCCCTGTCGACTAACCTCAATCTGCTTGCGTTTCGTTGTTCGCCGTCCTCTGATATAAAGAATACCCGCAACAATAAGAATCACGATTATGATTGCCCCTGCGACCATACGCCCTCGATCACCCCTTCTACAACCGCTTCAGCCATTCCAATATTCGCTCTACCGCCTCCCGATACCTCTGCCCGATGAGCACTCCCGTATGCGTTGTGTTCCATAGCCCTAAGTATTCGCCGCGGAATCGATCAGCCATCGCTCTCCCCTGGCGGTCGTCATTATCGCTGCCTACCGCTTTGATGACCAAGCACGGGCAAGTAACCGCGCGGCTGTCGACCGATATTCCCTTGGATTCGGGAGAAAATACGAATGCGTTATAAGCGTTGGCTGATTCCATCGCAAGGTACTTCCTCTGGAACGCAATATCTTCTGCCGATTCATCAATGCTGGATGTCTCTTCGCGGACGGGGGCCGGCACGATGATATGAGGCACAAGCTCGCCTAGTTGCAGGTACGGCACTTCATCGTGTACTTCCCGGCTCAGAACCGAATCGATCAGCACCAGCCCGGCGATGTCAGCCGTCTCGGCCAGCTTCTGGCCCAGAATGCCTCCCATGCTGAACCCGATCACGATCGGAGCGGTATCGCACTCCCCGATTACCTGCCTGATATCTTCTAAGTAATCTTCGAATGTAATCCGCGACAGATCGAGCTGCCGGCTTCTATAGTGACTTCTCAAATTCATGACGCAGCATTTCCACCCTGCATCGACAAAATGCGGTATGTACTTGCTCCACATCCAGCTCCCCGTGAAGGCGCCATGCACGAATAACAGCGGCGGTCTGCCCATTGCTTCTTCCGTTCCGCCGACTGTGCTGTCCGGCTCGAATATTTCCAGAAACAAATCATTCTCCCCTACATACTTCCCCGTGTGTGCAGGCAACAGTTTCGTATAATCCATCTTCAAAGTCCTCCTCGAATAATGGTTTGACGTCAAACTATTTGGCAAAAAAATTTAAAAGTTGTTATAAATCTTCGTCAGCGCGCCAAATAGAAGCTCTCTCTCTTCGTCTGTAACGTTCGCATAGAACCGGTCCAGCATCTCTCTCGATATGGATTCAAAAATCGGCTCCAGCTCGCTGCCCTTCGGAGTGAGAGCAACATAGACCACCCTTGCGTCCTCTTGGTCCCTCTCCTTGGTCAAGTAGCCGAGCCGGACCAGCTTATCGACAAGCGCCGTAACCGTTGACTTGTCTTTATTGATCCGCCGCGAAATGTCAGCCATCGTAAGCCGGGGCGTCTTAAATAACGCATAGAGAATATCGCCATGCGATGTGCCGATCTCTTCCATTCCTTGCTTGGCCATCTCCGAGACGATGTGCCGGTTTACTTTCTCTCTGATCTTGGAGATTAACGATACGATGTCTCTGGTTTCCATATGCTCATTATAGTTTGACGTCAAACAAATGTCTACAGTAACCGTGTTATGAGATAGACAGCAGTCACCCACATAATAACGGCCGATATTTTATTCAATATAACGATGAACGTTCCCGACTTATCCAATCTTCCGACCTGCCTTCCGGTTAAGGCCAGCGCGAAGAACCAGACCCATGACACCATGATACAGGCAAACGCGAACGCCAGCCTATCCGCGCCCGAATAAGAGATCGAGCTCGTTCCGATGACGCCCACCGTATCCAGAATGGCGTGCGGGTTCAATAAGGAGACAGAGGCCGCGAACATGATCTGTTTGCGCGGAGACATCGCCGCGTCTTGCGGGGAGCCGTCGCCCTTCGGCTTGCTTCTCCAAGTGACCAGTCCCATGTATAGCAGGAATAAGATCCCCGCCGCGAATAAAATCGTCTTCACCGCCGGCACGGTGACGATGAAGACCGATACCCCTAGAATAGCGAGCGAGATGAGAGCCGTATCGCATAACGCAGCCGTTAGAACGACCGGTAAAGCTCGAGTAAATCCAGGCTGGCTAACGCCCTGATTGAACACGAATACATTCTGAACGCCTAGCGGCAAGATGAGTCCCAGCGATAACAAAACGCCTTGAGTGACAGCGGTAAGCATAAATTGATGTTCTCCATTTCCTGCAATAGCCTATCCGAAAACCGCCGTTCCTATGTGACGGTTAGATTACTCTGCGCATTGCCATTCTTCACGCGGCAGACCCAGTTGGAGCGCCGCTGCCTCCATGAACGAAGGGCAGAAGAAGTAACCGCTCAAGTATACGATATGGTCATCTTCCGTTTCCAGAGCTATAACCTCGTTCAAAGCCTCGGGCGTACCGTCTGGCCTCACTTTGCAGAAAACGGCCGCCTGTCTCCCCCACAGCTCCATCACAAAAGCTTGCAAATCGCGGCGCTCATAATGGCTCGGATTATGTGATGCTTTCATAATTGCGGACTTGCCGTATTCTTTGCTCGATTGAGTGACAAAGCTATAGACGGCATTGTCGGCCAACAGGTCCGCAATACCTTGAAAATCCCGGCTGTTAAAGCAGGACACATACCGCTCCACCAGAGCAGGGTCCGGCTTAGGAGCGAGTGATGCTCGCCCGGCATCTTCCCCTTCAGCGTTTTCCTTGGCGGCCAATTGCCGTAGAGTGCCTCTTGCACGGAATAAGGCGGCGTGAACAGCACCTTCCGTTGTTCCGACGATGTCAGCCGCCTCCCGAACCGTAAATTGAAAGGCATCCACCAGCACGAGGACGACCGTTTGCCGAGGAGGAAGATGCGCCAATAACGTCTCGAACGCGTCCCGTATATCGAGAGGCGTCTCGATATCCAGCTCTTCTGCTGCAGCAGGACTATCTTGCTGCTTCTCGGATTGCATTTTCCGCTTGCGGCAAATATCGATCCAGTGGTTCGTCGCGACCCGGAACAAGAATGCCCGGGGATGAACCGGCTGCTCCCGATGAGAAAGCGAGGATAATGAGGTGAACATCTTCAGTATCGTATCTTGGAACAGATCTTCGCCGTCCCATGGATTGCCCGCAAGCTTCCGGCAGTATCTCCACAACTCGTCCTGATAAGGGGTAATAATTCCCCAGAACTTCTCGTAATATGGCCGCGTCTCATCTCCGAGCTTCTGCAACTCCGTCCTTGCCGTCGGCATTTAAGCATCCCTCCATTTCATTCTATATATCTAAGACGAATCAGATCGCCGTTTCCTTACGCTCGGTCCTCCAGTTTCCGGTCACTTCAGCCGCTTGCGAAACACTGTCCCGTTCGACGTCCATCGGTCACTTAGCATAGGTTATGATTCTACAACGGTTAAGGTATTCCTTGCCGCCATCAGCAGCACAGCAAAAAGGCGCCTTCTCGGGCGCCTTCTGCCAATCCATAAACCGTATAGCTGTGAATCCATCCTTACATCTTATTCATGACAAGCTCCACCTGCACCGCGAACTCGTTCTCCGTCGCCATTACGACCGTATGCGGATTGGTCATGCCGAAATCAGCAAACGTGACCTGCGTCTTGCCGGAGAGAAGCAGTTGTCCGTCCTTGTACATCGCGTTCGAGTCGAACGTCACTTCCTTGTCAATGCCTCTAATGTTCAATGTTCCTGTCATCGTAAGCGGCACCGACGTTCCTTCGTTCCATTCCTTCGGCACCGCCGAGAACGATTTCGCCTTGAACGTCGCTTGCGGATGCTTCGCAACATCCAGGAAATCGTCGCGTTCCTTCACGTGCTGATCTCGCGTGCTATTGCCCGAGTCGAGTGCGTTCAGATCGACAGCCCCTTCGCCTACCATCGCCGCCGCGTCGTCGAGATTAACCGACCATGAGCCCGTTACGGCTTCATCAACGAAATTAACCTCCGATTTCGACGTCGTGACCGACCAATACACTTTGGAACCGTCCGCGATATGCCACATGCCGTTCAGCTTGTCGGACGATACCGCCGCTCCTGCCGCTGAAGCGGTCGCTCCAGCTTCTTCCGTCTTCCCTGCCTCATTAGCCGGGGCCATAACCGACTCGATCTCCACATTGTTGCCGACGAAACGGTCGAACCACATATAAGCCCCGACCCCGACCGCACAGACGACAATGAGGACCGATAACCAGATCACCTGCTTCTTTTTCATCAATATCCCCCCTTTCTCTTCTGAAAATCACACTTGCGTGACCATTGTAACAGCCGAATATGTCGAGCAGATGTCGAGTCTTAGGAACTGGGATTTATATGAAGTTTATGAATGCGTTGTTATAATTTGATAAGAACAATCGAAAGGAGCTAATCGCTTGAAGTCGATCTTAGTGGTTGAAGACGAACCTGCAATCGCCCGCGTACTGGCCGCCTATCTGCGCAAAGCCAGCTTCGGCGTGACGCTCGCTTCCGATGGACGCGAAGCGCTCAAATCATTCACGGAGCACCCCCCTTCTCTTGTGCTGCTTGACGTCATGCTGCCGCACGTCGACGGTTGGGAAGTACTGCGCCACATACGGGAAACGAGCAGCTGTCCGGTTATTATGCTGACTGTCCGTGACGGGATCGAAGACAGGCTGTCCGGACTGAACGGCGGTGCCGACGACTACATGTCCAAGCCATTCATACCGGAAGAAGTTGTCGCGCGGGTACAAGCGGTACTGCGCCGTCCTCTGCAATGGACAGACGGAGGCAGACAATGCCGCTTCGGGCGTTTAAGCATCGACTTCCTCTGCCAGAGCGTTTCGCTCAGCGGCGCAGAAGTCGATTTAATCCCCCGCGATATGGCGGTGCTGTTATATTTGGCCGAACGCCCGCACCGGATTTTCACGCGGGCTCAACTCATCGAGAATGTGTGGGGGACGGATTACGAAGGAAGCGACCGGGCGGTCGACTTGTCGATTAAGCGAATCAGGCAGACCCTGTCTCATTGGCCCGCGGAAGAAGGAGAAATTCGGACACTGAGAGGAACGGGGTATCAATTTTGGATCGCCAACTGAAGCCAACTTCGATCTTGTCCTATTGGACAATGCGTTATTTTCTAATTCTCTTCATCATGCTGCTCGCTATAGCCGCCGCCGTCGTATGGTGGACGAACCGCGCCACGATGGACAGCCGCCAGCAGACGGCGGAGATGTTCGCACAGGAGATCGCTTACCGTCTTCATTCGTACAACGGAACGATTCTTATTCCGCAGAACATGAGCGAGATGATTAATAAGAGGGTCCGGTTCCTCGGGAACAGGATCAAATTGTGCGTCATCGTTACCGACAAGGCGGGCAAGCTTCTGTATTCGAACGAGCAGATCACGCAGGCGGATCTTCCAGAAAGGCTGAACGCGAAACTGAATAAGTCGCTTGTGCCCGGGTATCGCGCCGTTACCGCCCCGATTCTAAATAACGGCAGTAAGGTCGGACAAGTCGCTCTGCTGCATCCAACCGAGTCTCTGATCCAGCGCCGCGAGTTCCAATGGGCGTTAATGCTGCTGCTGGTCAACCTAACCGCTCTAGGGTGGCTGATGATTTACTTGTTGTCCCGGAAGCTGTCGCGCCCGATTCGCAATGTAGCGTCGGCCGCCCGCAGCATCAGCCTCGGTCATTACGACATCGAGCTAAGCGCCAATGCGAAGGAGCGCGAGCTCGGCGAGTTATTCGTCTCGTTCAAGGAAATGGCCGGCAAGCTGAAGCAGCTGGAGCATTCCCGCACCTTCATGCTAGCCGGCCTGACCCATGAACTGAAGACGCCCGTCACCTCCGCGAAAGGACTTATCCACGCCGTCAAGGAAAAGGTTGTCCAAGAGGAAGAGGCAGACGAATTTCTTGAGATTGCCCTCCAAGAGACTGGCAGACTGGAACGGATGATCACCGATCTGCTCGACTATAACGCGCTGGCCGCCGGCCTTGTCCACATCAGCCGTTGCCGGTTGGATGCGGCTGCGCTTCTATCCGAGGTGATCTATCAATGGACGCTGCACCAAGACGAGGGTATCTGTGAGCCTTTGCTTACACTGCCCGCGCAGCCGGTCGAAGTGGAAGGCGACCCGCTCCGCATCCAACAGATTATCGTCAATCTGCTGAACAACAGCGTTCAGTCCAAGCATCCCGGCCGGCCGCTCCGGATCACGATCACCTTGTTCGAACGGAACAGCGGGCATGCCGAAATCATCGTTCGCGACAACGGCTCGGGCATTCCGCTGTCCGAGCAGCCGTTAGTGTTCGAACGGTTCTTTCGAGGAGAGAGCAAGAAGCAGAACGTTCGCGGCCTTGGTCTAGGTCTCGCGTTCAGCAAGCTTCTTGGGCAAGCCCAACAAGGGGATTTAGAGCTGAAGGAAAGCTCGGCAGAGGGGACCGCATTCGCCATGACGCTGCCGATTGCGGGCGCGCAAGGACCGCAGCAGCCTGCCGGACCGCTCCTTCACTAACATTTGAAGTTTCATCGTTACGGAGTGCGCTAGCATCATTGCACTTTGTACAATGAATTGAGCCCATTTGGTGCCAAGTGAAAGGTTTCGTTGCATAACGTACAATGGGAAAAACGTGAATCGTGCCGTATGGCATCTACTTAACGGTCTCGCCGATATATTCGTTGTATGAAGTACAATGAGGACTTCCCTTGCGCATCAGCTATTGAATTTCGTTGTACATAATACAACGAAGAACAACAAACAGGGCCGTCCCGAAGTCGTTAGACGACTTGCAGGACAGCCCCTCATTCCACTTGTATGTGTTAAGCCTGAAGCTCTGTGCCGGAGTCCGAAGCGGACATCGGCTTCACCAGCGCCTTGCTCTCCCAAGCCCGGCTCCTCCAACGAAGCAGCATGATGACTCCGCGCAGCCATTCGTCAACGGCGAATGCGATCCAGACGCCCAGCAGCCCCAAGTCCGTATGAACACCGAGCCAATAAGCAAGCGGCACCGATACTCCCCACATCGACAGCACGCCCATCATAACCGGGAAACGCGCATCCCCAGCCGCCCGCAGCGAGTTAATAATGACGATATTGAAGGTCCGGCCCGGTTCGAGCACGATGGACAGCAGAAAAATACTCGCGCCAACCGAAATGATATCAGCATCATTGGTGAACATGCCTATAATCTGATGCCGGAATAACGATGCCGCGCCGACGATGGCGAACGTTAGAACGAAGCTGATTTTCACACTCTTCATCAGTCTTCGGTACGCAGCATTCATTTCCCCTGCTCCCACCATCTGTCCGACGATGATTTCGGTACCTGCACCAATCGCCAGAGCAAGAGCCATGAAGTAGTTGGATACGTTCATGACGTACACATGGGTATTAAGCGCAGTAACGCCTATTACATTCACGAAGCTTACAACCATAAGGTACTGCGACTGCCAAGACAAGTGCTCGCCCGCAGCAGGCAGACCGACACTCATGATCTGCTTGACGTAGGTGCCGTTCCAGGTCACGTAATCTCTGATTCGAATCGGCGATGGTATCCGGCGGTACAACAGAATGATTAGAACGACGATGCCTAGCAGGCGGCTCACAACTGTCGATACGGCCGCGCCCGTAACGCCCCAATCCGGAAACCCGAAGTTACCGAAGATGAGCAAGTAGTTGCCCGCAATATGAACCAGATTAACGCCTAACGTCACATACATAACGCTCTTCGTATGGCCATTGGAACGAATGATGGAGGAGATGGCATACGACAGAGCTTCGACCCAAATGAAGCTGCCGATAATTTTCAAATACCGGCTGGCGATCCCGATTTGTTCGGGGCTTAAATGCATCATCCGCATGAGCGATTCCCCGAATGTAACAAGGACGACACTGACGAGAATCCCGAAGATCAGGTTAATCGTAATGGCAAGCGCCGAGATGCGGCTCGCTTCCTTCTCCCGTCTTGCGCCGATGTATTGAGCAACCGCTACGCTGGTCCCGATTCCGACAAAGCCGAACATCAGGATGCAGAAAAAAATGATTTCGTTGGCCAAGCCTACCGCTCCGGTCGCCGTGTCGGAGATGCGGCTCAACATGAACACGTCTACCGTGCCTAACAGCATGCGCAGGACGGAATCGATGAAAATCGGCCAAGTAACAGCAAACAGACTAAGCTTCTTCCAAGATGGAATATGATCGGATATTGTCACGTTTCGAATGCTCCCTATAATCCCTATTCAGTGTGATTATCCTAGTGTAGTGCCTATAGGGCCTCGCGTCTATGGAGCTGAAACGGCCAATTTTTGTGCAAATTTGTCTTCTGCTTCGTGCGTCCAGGGGCCAGTAGGCTTCTCTCCTTTATCATTTACATTCCGAAAGTGCCGCCTTCAAGCGCTCCGCTTGTATCCATAGCGGCTTACGGAACACTGCTCTCCTCACTGGATATCAGCACTAGCTCACCCAGACTCCGGTATTTCACGAACTTCTGCAGCACGTCGTCGACTCTCGCCGCCCGCTCCTCCAGACTTCCTCTTAACGGGATAAAAGGAAGGCGGCGGCGCAGAAGGTCAGCCTTAGTCGGCAGCAGTGCCGATCACCGTTTCATTATGGACCAGTTGCAGAGAAATACGCGCCATGCGCGGATATCGGATTGGCGAACAAGTTGACGAACTGATCGGCGCATTCCTGACTTTGCGAAGCTCTGCCCAGCAGCTCCGAGAACCCTTGCGAGGGCGGGCCCATCATCGCATTGGTCCACTCCGACATCTTCGTCACGTATTCTTTCGTTGCATTCCAGTAACGTTCCCCGACGGCGGCGTCCCACGGCTGGTCAGCGGAACTCGATAATACTTCGTATAAGGCGTTAGCGCAATATGAGGCCGCGTTCGCCCCTTGTCCCGTAATCGGATCGTTCAACACGGCGCTGTCCCCGCAGCCGATGACTAACGTTCCATTCACGGTCGTATAGGGAATGCGAACCTGCGGCTGTATCGCGATTCTCAAATAGGACAGCGGGTCGACGAGGCGGAAATCATCTGCCTTCACCTTTTCATAGAGATGATAAAAGTGCTCCTTCAGAATGGCTAGCATCTCCTTGCTAAGAACATCCGGGTCCGGGTTTCCTTTGATTCGGTCCAGTTCACCTCCGGGCACGGCCTCGAGCAGCAAGGAGATTGTCGGACCATACCGGGTTACAGTAGGAATGACGAACAAATCCCCGTGCCCCGGAACTATGTTGAAGCCCATCCGATTCCAATCTTCCGTCTCGATCCCATGGAACATACCGGCGGTTATCCTTCTTAACGGTGTCGACGGAGCATTTGGAAGCTGCTCATAGGGAGGAAACGAAGCTAGCGGTCCTCTTTTGCCCGTACAGTCGACAATAAGATCGAACTCATCCGCGAGTCCCCCCAAATCGTTGCTGTCCAGACGCGTCTTCTGAATATCGGCTCCCCTTGCCTTAAGCCCGTTGAGTAAGGAGGATAGATATAAGCGTTGATCTTGGCTCGAAGCCCGGCTATGCAGATTTCCCTGGAACATCTTGTGTCCGTCTATATACAGTTCCATTCGTTTAATTTCATTCACGGGTCCGTAATCTTGAATCTGATGGCGTTCCTCGATCTGCAATAAGTTCTTGAAATGAACCTGCGTCGATAGAATGCGGCCGTTCCGAATGTCCTCCGCATCATTGGCCAAGATGAGCTTATAATCAAACCGCCCGCTTCGCTCCAGCGCATAGGCTAGCGTCAGCCCCGCTATCCCTGCCCCGATGATCGCCACCTTCTTGTTGCTCACTTCAACATCCCCCCTGCATGTTCAGGATGACTCCCTTGGAATCATACTTGCAGTTATGGAAATTTATTCGAGGTCAATGACACGTCCATTACTTGGGTGTAGAATGAGATCTAGAACATGTGTTCCTCGAATGAGAAACTACAGCCACCGAAGACGGGGGAGTTATGTATTGCTGGAGACGAGCGAAGCTCTAATGGTTCGAGATGACATCTTCACCACGGTCAACGATTTGTTCGGAATAACGATTCATGATTACGCCCAAATCGAGCAAGGCTACTTGAATCGGAAGTGGAAACTGACTACCGACATCGGCAGCTTGTTCGTGAAGCAGTACAACAAGACGCGTTATCCGGAGCAATCCGTTCATGGACTTGAAGTTTCATTAGCTCATCAAGCCCGCTTGCATCAGCAAGGGGTTCCCGTGCCTGAATTATTCGCCCACCAAGGGAGGCATGTTCTAAGAACTCCTTCGCAGGAACGGTTCGTTCTCATGCGGATGTGCGAAGGGCATATCATAAAGCCGGGCATGGCTAGCACTGATCAAATGCACTCTCTTGGGCAGGCGGTCGGTAAAATGCATCACCTTCTGAACTCGAAAGGTGTTCCGCAGCCCCTGCATTGGGATATTCGGAGCAAAGAGGAGCTGTATCTGCTCTGGGAACAGCGATGGCTTCATGCCAATGCCATGCAATGCGGGAGAACGATTGCCGCTTTAGAGGTTCAGCGCATCATCTTGGAGGATACGGATACCGGTATTTTTGCCGAATGCGAACGGGGCTGGGGACACTGGGATCTGTTCACCGACAACCTATTGTTCCGGCCTGGGTCAGTCGGTGCGATACTCGACTTCGACAGGCTGAACTATGTTTATCCCGAATTCGATATATCCCGGCCTATCTTGTCCTGCGCTCTGGATGGACGGCAGCTTCGTATCGGTCAGGTACAGACCTTTGTCCAAGGCTACCGCGAGCGTATGCCATTAACGGCGGAGAAACTGGTTCGGTCCATCCAGTTAACCTGGTGGAAAGAAGCGGAGTGGGTTGCAGTCGAACGGGAACATGACTCGATCCCGCTTAAGCGATTCAGGGAAGAGAATATTTGGGTGGCCGATCATTGGGATCATCTGCGCGATATGCTCGCCGGTATTTAATCGGTACAACAAACAAGAGGCGGCCAGCGGCCGCCTCTTGTGCTTGCGTTATCATCCCGATCCCAATCTCGCTCTACCCTAGAACAGCGCGGATAAATTGTTCTAACGAGCTTACGTCCGTCATGTTCTTATTGCAGTCATGGCCGTCCATACAGATATAGTTGCCGACCGCCTTGTAATAATCGGGCGAAGCATTCGCCGGCCGCTTCTTCGATACGGCCGAGAACAAGGCCAGCCTCTCGTACCGGTTGCATGCGAAGCAGTAGCTCTTCTTGTTGGTTGCCGTATAGCGGCCTTCAATCCCAACAAACTGGCCATCCGTATGGTAGACGATAAACATTTTATTGGTCGATATATCGATCCAGTTCAGATAGGATACGTTACGGAAATCGATTTGCACCAGATCGGGCAGCTTCAGCTTCTTATTCTTCGGAAACAGCTTCCGAATCTGCGCCTCGGTAATCGGAGGGAACTCTACCCGGTAAGGCTCGAGTGCCTGCAAAAATTTGTGCTGCTCCTCTGCGGTCTGCAAATTCGCAACCGATTCCAGCATCGCTCTACGATCGTCCTGCACATCAGGGAACAGCTCGGTTACCTTCGTCTGTGCGCTGTAGCGGACGGCTTCCAGCACCTTCCGGTCACCGACCGTTCGGAGTGCATGAAGCACGTAGTCTGCCTGGTTTTTAATAAAGTTATAGTGATGGTTTCTAATAAATGGTTTACACATGGACGCCAGCCCCTTATTGGTATTGTGGTACGGTGGTACGACAATAAGGTGCAAAGCCAAGTATTAGAAAACGATATATGCGATTATTCAGGCGACAAGTATGAATCCGTGTCCCCCATGCAAAGTATCGCCTCCTCTTACAGGCTTTGCACGAGGCTTTCCAGTCAGGCAATCTCTGACTGCCATGAGTATCACCTCCCGTTATCCGGAATGTGACTATTATAGCCGAATGGGATATCGAAAAAAAGCTGCTCATGCCCCTTTTGTTTCCCTCCGCTCCTCCTATTTCTCCTTGTCGCTCCTTCATGCCCGTCGTTCCGAATGAATTCAAGAAATTTGAATACCTTATTCAATTCGTTCAATTATACAAAACTACCCAAACGGCATTACAATGAGACCCATAACAGATGAAGGAGTGGAGCCCCTATGGAATTCAAGGACAAGGTGGCACTAGTTACGGGAGGCGGCACAGGGATTGGCAAAGCAACCAGCATCGCATTGGCTAGACGAGGAGCGGTCGTAGTAGTGAATTATTCCCGATCCGAATCCGACGCGGAGGAAACGGTGTGGGCCATCCTCGAAGAGGGGGGTCAGGCGGTCGCTATACAGGCCGACGTATCCCGGGATCAAGAGGTACGAAGAATTATCGAGCGATTCGGTGCCGTTGACCTGCTCGTTAATAACGCCAGCATTACCAGGCACATTCCATTCAGCGACCTGGATGCTGCGACCGATGAGGTATGGGATGAATTGTTCAACGTGAACGTAAAGGGAATGTTCAACTGTGCACGGGCGGCCGCTCCTTACCTGAAGCAAAGTCCGGCCGGCGCGATCGTCAATCTTGGCAGCATCGCAGGACAGACAGGGCTAGGCTCCTCACTCCCCTATGCCGTATCCAAAGCGGCTGTTCACGGTCTTACCAAATCATTGGCCCGCGCTCTTGCTCCTGAGATTCGAGTAAACTGCATCGTTCCGGGAGCCGTTGCGACAAGATGGTGGGAGGGCCGGGAGGAGCAAATGAACCGCCTTGCTCCCCATCTTCCGCTGCAGCGCATATCGACACCGGAGGATATCGCCGCCATGATCTGCGCTGCCTTGGAACAGAAGGCCATGACCGGCCAGATCATTACGGTAGATAGCGGCCAAACCCTTTAACAATAGGGATTACGGGCAGTCTCTTTTTTATCTTGGGGAGATTCAGACATTATGCTGCTTACTGTCTCTAATCATATGCCCCTGTTCCATCTCAATCTCAGCAAAGCCTGCCGTAAGTCCGGACTGTGCCTGGATAGGCCGGTTGCTGCCGATCATGATCATATTCCCAGAGTCGTCCATACCCGCTCCGTTCACCGGCAGAAAGAAGACTCTCGTATAGGCACATGTCTCGCTCAGAGTCGTATGAATGGCCGAGCTCAGCCTGTCGTTCCGAAGCTTGCCCGCAAGATTCAGAATGATGGCGCCCCCCGAACGGAGCTTGTCCATTACCGTCTGGAAAAATTCCAGCGTCGTCAGATGCATCGGAGTCCCTTTCGAAGTGAAGGCGTCCAAGATGATGTAGTCGAAGGCATTAGGCATTTGTTCCTCTAGAAGCTCGCGTCCGTCTCCAATCAAGACATTGTGCGGCCGGTAACCAAAATATTCACGGCTCAGCTCCACCACCATCTCGTCGATCTCTGCGACGACGAATGGTTTGCCGGGATAGTGCCCAGCGATCGTCCCGGTCCCGTGACCGATAAGGAAGGCACTCCTAAAGTCCGGATCATTCCAATCCATCAGATGAATGATGGCGCGTTGGTATTCCAGCACGACACGCTGCGGCTCCTTCATGTCCATTGCGCCCTGCACCGCCCCGTCCGCGAACTGCAAAATGCGGTACTTGCCCGTTCTCCCATATAATTCGGACGTTTCATAGACACCGATCTCATTAAACCGGCTCGCTTTCTTAGTTAGCAGCAATCCTTCGTCCTCCTATACAAACCAGTATTATCAATCAGGTAAGTCTTGCCCAGATTGCCTATTCGAGCGCATTCGTTGGAAGACCCTCACCGGGCTCTATTGGACACGGCACTGTCATATTCGCCTTAAGGCTGTTCATACCTTTATATATCCAGACAATCCGCATCGCCGGCATGGGAGGTAGAGAGATGAACGAGAACAACGGCAATCGACCGGACAATCCGGCTGCATTGCATTCGCAGACCGTGGGCGATAGAGGCCCCGTATTGGAGCAGGACACCGTACTGCACGAAACGCTGGAAACGTTCGTTCATTCGAAGTTGATGGAACGGCCTGTGCACGTCAAAGGCTATGGCGCTTTCGGCTATTTTCAGACCGTGAATGCCATGTCAGCCTACACGCAGCTTTGTTTCTTACAAAATCCGGGCCAGCAAGTTCCCGTCGCAGCACGCTTCTCTTTAGCCGTCAGCAACAAAGGCACGCCAGACACTTCCCGCAACGTTCGCGGATTCGCCTCCAAGTTCTATACCGATCATGGCGTGTTCGATCTCGTCTTCAACCACATTCCCGTATTTCTCGTTCGTGACGCCATCCGTTTCCCGGAGTCGATCAAGGCATTCCTGCCTTCGCCTGTTAACAACCTCATCGATCCGCAGCGGTTCTGGAGCTTCATCGCAAGGGCGCCGGAAGCCACCCACTTTCTCGTCTGGCTCTACTCCGATGCGGGCACCGTCAAGAGTCTCCGCCACATCCCGGGCCATAGCGTCAATACTTACGTCTGGAAGAACGCTCAGGGCGTTCGTACTTATGTGAAATACCACTGGATTCCTCTTGCGGGCGTGCAGTACATAGACCGTCAAGAAGCAGCCAGACTTGCTGCCGAGAATCCGGACTATGCCGGCAAGGACTTATACGATACGCTCGCCGCGGGCAAGACCGTTGAATACGGGCTTTACGTTCAATTGATGAACCCCCAAGACGAGTCCACTCTCCCTTATGATCCGCTGGACGATACGAAGATATGGGATGAACGGCAATATCCATTGCAGCCGGTCGGAAGACTGGTATTGAACCGCAACCCGGATAATTATATGGAGCAAGTCGAGAAGCTGGCTTTCTCCCCTTCCAACCTGCTGGAAGGCGCGGAGCTGTCGGACGATAAAATGCTGCAAGGGCGCGCTAATATTTATTATGATTCGGAGCGCCATCGGCTCGGCCCGGATTTCCGCAAGATTCCGATCAATCATCAGCAGAACTGGACGCCTGAATCTCTTGTGACGAGCGGCAACGGGCGGCATGTAGAAGGACGTCTCATGCGCTCCGACATCCCCAAGCAGGACGACTTCACACAGGCCGGCCAATATTACCGCGCTCTTGCACCGCTAGCGCAAGAGCACTTGGTCGATAACCTGGCCGCCGATCTCGCCGGCATATCGCCCGACACGCAAACCATTGTACTCGGCTACCTGTATAAGGCATCCGCCGAGCTCGGAGAACGGGTTGCCCGCAAGATCCAAACGCAAGCCAAAGGATAGCATTATACACGAACAAGGCCATCCGCTCGGGATGGCCTTGCTTTTCATTTGAAGGATAGTCTGCAGTCTGCTTAGCGAGTCTACAGCCGGTCAGCCTGCAGTTGTTTTTTGTTCGCTGGTGCAAACCAGCCGAGTACCGCTATCGCGACCAGGACGCCATAGAAGACGACTGTCCAGCCCGTGCTGTGCGGGAAATGATGATCCAGCACCGCGATGTCCTCATGCGCCAGTGTAATGACTGCGAGCTTCACGCCCACCCATGCCACGATTGCGTAAGCGGTCGTCTCCAGAGCCGGCCGGTCTTCGAGCAGCTTCACAAACCAAGCGGCTGCGAATTTGATTAGAACAAGCCCCGCGACCCCGCCGAGCAAGACAACCAGGAATTGTCCGCCGTCCATCCCGCCGAAATCGCCGAGCGGCGAATTCGGAAGACCAAGTGCCAGCGCTACTGCCGCCAGAATAGAATCAATCGCAAAGGCCAAATCTGCGATGGCAATTTTCCCCACAGTTGGCCAGAAGCTGCTTCCCGCCGCTTTCTTCTTCACTTCTTCTTGATTATTCTCGTTGCTTTTGCCGAAACGCGCTTTGATGATGTGCTTTAAACCAAGGTATAGAAGATAGGCTGCTCCAACCGCCTGGATCTGCCACACGTTCGCAATGAACGAGATGGCGAATAGAGCGGCGAAGCGGAAACCGAAAGCCATAATAATGCCGTAATTAATCGCCTTCTTCTTCTTGTCCTCCGGCAAATGCTTCGCAATAACCGCCAGAACCAGTGCATTATCCGCCGACAATAAGCCTTCTAATCCAATGAGAATCAGTAAAGTCCACGCGTACTCCAACCATATTTGATCCAACAGTGTTTCTCCTCTCTATGTACGGGTGTTGTGCCGTCACTTGTAGTACGGCTCAGCGGTCTTTTCGTAACGACAAAATAACAAAAAAACCACCTAATTAGGATGGTCTTCTTCCATGAGTTATATTTGGCTGGCGATTAATTTTACAATATCCTCGTAATAAGACTTGTCGTGGGGAACAAACCGGTCCCGTTGTACCTCTTGGCTTATCGGGATGCGGATATCGTCTATTATTTCATATCCTTCTACCCGAATCCGGTCTATAAGCCCGAGCCATAACTGGCAGAAGGACTGGAACTCCGCCCTGACGATCCCGGATACCTCTTCTTTCTGAAGGACCGCTTTGCCGAGTATATTTTCCCCTATGTACAAGTAAACGTGGGCCAGCTCTTTATCCGTAAAGCCAGGCTTAGTTACACAGTACTTAATCGTTCCAAGGGGCAAAAGCTCCTGAATCGGTACATCGATTCCGATCTCTTCATGAATCTCTCTGACCCCATCCAGAACTTTTTCATTAGCCAACAGATGTCCGGCGGCCGTAATGTCGAGAAGGTTCGGATAATCCTTCTTCAGCTTGCTGCGAAGCTGGAGGTAGATATACCCCTTGCCGCCCTCTCTGCTAAGAAACCAGCAGTGAAACGCTTCATGCCAATGGCCGATCCGGTGCACCTCTTCACGGGTTGCAACGCCTATTTCGTTCCCGTTATCATCAAAAATTTTTAACCGCTCATGATCCACGAATATAAAGCCCCCTGTTCGCTATGTAACTATTTATTTTAAATACGATTCTTTAGCAAGAAAGTTTTACCCCAAAAAAAACCGATAGAACCAAACAACCCCCAACTTGATGTTCAAGGTGGGGGTTGTTTGGTTCTTGCCTATACGCCATTCTTACATCTTATATGAAAGTGAGTGCGCTTATAGGCCTATACGTTATCAAACACAGCTTCTTTGTAATGGACTAAGTTATCCTTAATCTCAAATTTAAACACAACGTTCCAATTGATGCTTATGGGAGTCCTTGCCCCTACTGATTGTATATTGGTTGAAATCAATATCTCTTCAACGCCATTTGCAACTTTAAAAGCAACCTTAACAGGTGCGCATGATATTGTATCCTTGATTGATTTTATATACTCATCATCAATCTCCACATTGTTTTCTTTAAAATCTTTCATTTTACTGGCGGAGATACTTCTTTCCTTACTCGTTAAGTTATGTGTCATAATCGTATTTGCAAAAGGCAGACCAATCGTGACCTTCCCCTTCACCAAATCAAGTGCATCTAATTCACATGCCATCTCTGATGTTGAAAATACATTGCGAATATCTTGATCGGTATATGAGAATAGATCCAATGTAACGTTAGGACCCTTTACAGTACTGAAATTTTTCATCACTGCAAGTAAAGGATAATCACCTACCGTTTGCATAGAGTAGGAGGTCAACGGAGCACTTGAATCATTATAATTCAAAGAATTCTCATCTACGTTTGAATCGATCACGACTTGCGAGTTATTGACGTCCAATCGAATATCCCCATCATAAAACAGCACCGCCGTATTCGATATCCCATCATGACTAATGAACGGCGTCTTTCTTAATATCGTTTTCTCAAAAGTGTCGTACGTAATATTTCCATCCACAACATGTATCGAATAACGGTCCCATTGATTCGCAAACGCAATGCCCATTGGGTATTGTTGATCGGCTCCTTCAAACCAGAATGAATTCCATTCTAGGTTTATAAATATATCTTTGTACCCGTCAAATCTTAGCGCTATATCATACGGATCAACTTCACTTGTCTTGGTAACTGCATCATCGTGGGTTTTGAGCGCATCGATGATTCGTTGAGTAAAAGATGGACTAGCCGCAATAAACACATTATCATGCTGGCTGATCGTTAAACTCGCTTTCTCCCCTGATAATAGCGCATCGATGTTTTGACTCTTATTTGAAGTCTCTTCATTCCTTTGATTTTGATCTGCCACTCCAATTGAAGATGCTATATGTTCTTCTGACACGCTTTCCGGTACAGTACTTTCTTGATTGCTGCATGAAATAAGAAAAATAATACATAAAACAAATACATATCTCACAGTGTGCAATGCACTCGCGCTAAAATGTTTTTCTTTATAGACCCTCATCCGGATTCACACCCTTATTCTGATAAATTCCTCAACCTCTGAAATTCTCGCAACTACTTCGATTAGAAGAGTTGATTCTCCTTCATTAATCCCCAATTTGACCAACGCCCTCCAGGCCTCAACTACGTATATTTTTCCTTTACAGAAATATAACAATATGATTTCCTGAATTACTTATATTTAATTCACTATTCAATTATTCGGAATTTTTTCACAGCCTCAATAAATACAATAATGATCTGGGAGTGTAGATCTTCATTAAACCGCCCATCAATTATGCTATTTTTTTTAATTAGCGGATCGTATTTGTGTATTATTTCCATTAGGGAATCATTACATGTTTTCGCTTTCTCTAGCACCTGAGCAAACATTTCCTCTTTCATTTCAATATTATTCATATTATTTTCCTCCTTTCATTTTACATTTTGTTGCTTCCTGCTCTTCTTTTTCTTAAAGGGGGGATTTTCGTGTGCAAAATTTATCTATAACAGAGCGGAAGTTCATTAGTTACATAACAAAGTATTTACATGGAGAAAAATTAAGATTTTTGAAAGAAGCGCAACAAACTAATAAGCACGACAGGGTATATGATTTTGAAAAATTTTCAAACGCACTAATCTATTATGAACAAAAATTCACTTCCGACTGGAACCATCACGTTGAAAGTGAAGAACTCTACAACTTGATCAACAAACTTCCTCCAAAACAAAAGTTTATTATAGTCAATAATTTATTCGGAGGAATGCCACTATCCCATTGTGCAGACAAACTTGGAATCAGCAAGCAATTGGCATTTAGCTATAAAAAAAGCTTTATAGATAAGGCAAGAAAAACATTGGTTTTCGAGAAAGGTGACATTTTTTGATTTTTTTTAAATTTCAACTTTACTTTACCATACTTGTATTTCTCTTAACAATTTGAAATCTAAAATTTAGGAGGAGTTAGAGTTATGAAGAGAAAGATATTATTTTTCTCAATGGTGTTGTCATTATTAATTGGCGGATTATTAGTTCCAAGAAATGCTACAGTTTCTGCTGCAACATCGAATAGCACCTACTTTACAGACGCACAGATTACCGACATCATGAATGCCGGTTGGCCGACGACTTATAAAAGCAGCATCTACAAGTATTGGGAAGCGTTCACGGATGACAATTACTTCGGAAGTACTGCGATGCTAGGATCCGGAGATAGTTATACAGAATTCAAGAAATTCGTCGGCGCCGTTAAAACGGTAACCAGCTCGACTGGGGTATCTCAAGTGAGTGCTATGACTAGAGGGCTGTATTTAGAGGTTAGTAATCTTACTAGCAGAGTTGATAGCCTTAACGGAGCAAGTGACTGTATGACGAATCGAATTATCGCTAACACGGCAACAAACTATCAGAGTGCATTCACTAGTTTAGATGGCCTTAATTCAAGTTCAAGCAATTACTGGCACTCTATTATGAAAAATCCGGTTCCGGATGCGTCTTCGAGCACAGACTCAATTAGAGCACTGGTAAGGGCGTATAACAATAGTTACATTATGCTGGCTAACGAAAACAGAGCGTACCCTTGGTTCTCATCGGTTAGCAGTGCATCTGATTACACGAGATTCTCTAGCTTGCCAACAGGATATCTCTATTTCAACGAGACATCCGGAACAGGCAGAATCAAAATCGGCAATTTCTATTTTAGAAAAACTTACTAGAACTAAGTCGGATCGAATAGGCAAACTCAATAGCCCTTGATCGCTCCAATAGGAAATAGGAGCGGTTAAGGGCATTGTTTGTGTTTGCCCAACGAGGTTGCCACTATCCAATGTATGCGGCAGCTGTTCAACCCCTTTGTTGCGTTGATTGATTTCTCTATTGCAGCCTCATTCTGAGGGGTCATTGTCCATGTGATTGATTCGTGAAACAAACCACTCTTCCTCCAATAAGGTATGCTCCAATTAGCTAATTTAGAACCCGCCGGTACTACATGGAACTCAATCTCCGGGTTTGACTCTCCAACTGCGTTACGGTCTCTTCGAACGTGACAACGGGGCGGTAGCCCAGCTCGTCTCTTATTTTGTTATGGCGAAAAGCCATTCTTATCGGATTGCCGCCTGGGATCTTGAGCGTCTTATCCATGGCACGGGCAATACGCGCGGTGAATTCATCTTCCCTATAGTTTCCGTCCACTGCATTGTAAACTTGGTTACATGCCGCCGGATGGGTCGCTGCTAGTATACACATCTCCGCCAAATTATCGGCATGCACCCATGGCGTGAGATCGTCAGGGTGAATCCACGTTACTTCTTCTGCTGCGTCAATCTTTGCAACAAGTTTATCTCCCCAGTGGGAGTTATATTCGGCGCTGATAACACCTGGCCGTAATATGACGATGGGAAGTCCGTTCGTGGCGGCAGCTTGTACGATTTTCTCCGACTCGCACTTCGTTGAGACGTACACGTCGGAATGGCCATAGGCAAGCTCGCTTGCTTCATCCATCTCCACCTCGTCCTCCGAATGCCCATAAACCGATACCGTCGAAATATGTACGAAGCATCCCACTCCTGCGGATAAGGACTCGTCCACCAAGTTCTGAACGCCTTGTATATTAGCCTGCTCAGCAGCGGCTCTATCGCCGCCCAGATATGCCGCAGCGTGGATGACGATGTCGACCCCCTGAAGCGCTTGTTTAATGGTCTCTCTATCCGTTAAGTCTCCTAGCACAGGCGTAATACCGAGTTCGTTACAAAGGGAGACCTGTTCTTCCTTACGAATGAGCCCCTGCACTCTAGCACCTTCACGAACACACCTCGCAGCGATTCTATCGCCCGCTGTACCAGACACACCTGTAACGAGAACAAGTTTATCTTGAAGCTTCATATGTCGTATTCACCTCTGTCATTTATACACACCTTATGTCAAACCCGGGGTCACGGGAAGGATCGTAAACTTGAATTTGATCTCCTCGAGATAGAATCACACACCCTCCCATTGAAAGTAATTGAAGAAATAATTTTACTATCCTTCTCTCCGATCAAATGTACTTTTCTTGCTAAAATATTTAATCCCGTCCCCCTGTTGACTTAAACCATGGTTTAAGTCGTATGCTATTCCTGTCGACGAAGTAAAGGCAAGGCCCATTGGGAGGATTCAAGATGAAGTATCGTTCGATCAGCGAAGCTGCTGCTGCGTTCCATATTCCGGAATCAACATTACGATATTACGAGAAACAAGGACTGCTTCCGCTAATGGAGCGTGACGAGGCTGGACGACGGTTATTTTCGGACAATCAAATGGCACTCCTCGGAACCGTCATACGTCTTAAAAATACGCACATGCCGATAAGCAGCATCAAGCGGTATATAGACTGGATTCTGGAAGGCGAGAGCACGCTGGAGAAGCGGCTTGAGATGATGAACAAGCACAAGCAAACGGTGCTGGATGAGATTGCGTTGATGACAGAATCATTAGCCGGAATAGATGTGAAAATCACAAACTATACCAAGCGAATTCAGGAACGACGAAGCGAGGACAAACTTATGAGAGAAGAGGAACAATAATGAAACTTTCGGGGAATACGATTCTTATTACAGGCGGAAGCTCCGGAATCGGGCTCGCTTTCGCAGAACGTTTTATTCAAGCCGGCAATACGGTCATTGTGACAGGACGGCGTGAACAGGTGCTCCAGTCTGCCAAAGAAAAGCTCCCAAGCCTCATTACCCGCGTGAGCGACTTGGCTGTTGAATCCGAACGCGCCGCCTTGTTCGATTGGGTAACGGCGAATTATCCGGCTGTGAATGTGCTGGTCAACAACGCCGGCATCCAGCAGCGTTTCCATGTGCTCAAAGCGGATGCGAAGGACAATTGGCGTTATTTCAACCAAGAGCTGACGACGAACATTGAAGCGCCTTTCCATCTATCGATGCTGTTCGCTCCTTACTTTGCGGCAGCCAAGGCCAAGGAACAGGCGGCAATTATTAACGTTACCTCCGGTCTAGCGTTTACGCCGCTCGCGATTGCACCGATTTACTCTGCGACAAAGGCCGCACTGCATTCCTTTACGATGAGCCTAAGACATCAGCTTGCGGGCACGTCTGTAGAAGTCATTGAAGTCGCTCCTCCGGCCGTCAATACCGATCTGGGCGGAGCAGGATTGCATATTCATGGCGAGCCTTTGGACGCTTTCGCGGACGGAATCTTCGCGGGGTTAGAAGAGGGCAAGCCGGAGATTGGATACGGCAGCTCTGTGCCCCGCTTGCGTATGTCTCGGGATGAGATCGACGAATACGCAGCGAAGATGTACGAGGCATTAAAAAGTGCGATCGAATAAGTAAACAAAACTCGCCATGGAGATGGCGAGTTTTTTTACTGTCTTTTCCTCAAGAACAACAACCAGACGGCGGATAAGACGCCTAACCCGGTGGAGCTGCACAGGTTGATGATCACGTCCCGGTTGCCCGTTCCCCAATACAACAATCCGTTCACCACCACCGAAGCGGCGCAAATCAGCAGGACCCATTTTAACACTCGGTTCATTGCCTTAACTTCTCCCCCTGCTCCGTTACTTAAGCACGTCGATATGCTCGATGTTGCGAATTGACATATATGCGACAGCCGCGCCGAGAAGCGCCAAGCCAATCGGTACTGCAATGATCGAATATAAGGTGAAGCCGTCAGCGGTCTGGCAGACGAGGGCCACGACGAAGAACGACGACGCGACGGTGGCTGCACCGGAATAATTGCGCATGCCGATGTAGAGAGGAATCAAGCCGAGCAAGCTGGTCGCCAGCGCGCTCATAACCGTGACGAACAGCGAATGAGCGGCTATAGCTCCCGTTATCGGTTCCGCAATGATATCCGTAAACTGATTGAACAATAAAAAGCCTGCGCCAATGAACAGGTTGGCAGCAATATCGGCGGCCAATGTGAACAACGCCACGACGAGCAGCTTCGCCGCGATTAGCTTTTTGCGGTTGATCGGGTACATGAACAGCACCGTAATCGATTTGCTTCGGAATTCGTCAATGACTAACCGTGAAAGGAGCACAGCGGCGAATACGACGTACGTACCTCTAACCAGTGTATCGATGACGGAGAACGCCATGCCGTAGCTTGTGAAAGGCACGTCCTGCGTGATTTCCTCGTTAAGGCTAATCGCGCAGACCAATGCTAGTATCACGACATTGGCGATCACCGCCGCGCGGATGTACGTCCCTATACGAAACTTGCGCATTTCGAGCCGCATAAGCTTAAACAACGACGACACCTCCATTCACGATGGATAAGAAATAATCCTCGAGCGAGCCCTTTTTCTTATGGACCGCTTCGATCGCGACATCGTGCAACACTAATGCCTTCATTAATTCGCTTTGCGGAATCGGGCAATCATAGATGCGGATCTGACCTTCGTCCGTGACCCTAACATTCGATATATGCAGATGGTTTTCTAATACATAAGCCGCTTTGCTGCATTCGCCGGTCGTGATTTCGATATATTCGGACGTCTGCTTGGCGATATGATCCATCGAAACTTCCTGCAGCAGTTTGCCGTCATTCATGACCGCAATCGTGTCGGCGATCAACTCGATTTCGCCAAGCATATGACTCGAAATGATGATCGTGATCCCGTACTGCTTGCTCAGCATTTTGAACAGATCGCGAAGCTCCTTCATGCCGAGCGGATCAAGCCCGTTAATCGGCTCATCCAGAATGAGCAGCTCCGGCTTCGCCGTGATGGCCCTCGCGATGCCGAGCCGCTGCTTCATCCCGAGGGAAAACTCCTTCACCAGCTTGCCGTCGACCTTGCGAAGATTAACAAGCTCAAGCGCCTCATCGATCGCCATCTTGTTCGGATAGCCCAAATATTCGCAGTGCAGCTCCAAGTTATCCCGTGCCGTCAGCTTGTCGTAGAAAATCGGATTCTCGATGATCGTACCCATCCGCCCCAACTGCCGGTACGACGTATCGGTCAACCGTTCGCCGAACAGCTCGATTTCACCGGCCGTCGGCTTTATAAGGTTCGTCAGCATTTTCATGACCGTTGTTTTACCAGCCCCATTCGGACCGAGCATGCCGTAAATTTCACCTTGTCCGACATTCATATTAACGTTCGAGACAACCTCCTTGCCTTTATAAACACGAGTCAGCTGCTTCGTTCTCACCACGCTCACAATCGTTCATACCTCCTTTGCTCGTTGCAAGCTTTATTGTAAACATCGATTTCGGCTTTTTTCTTACCCGCTTCTTACGAATTTCTTAAGCGGTGAAGGCGATCCGTTTCAGCTTGACCGTAAACACCGTTTTCTCATACGGCCTGCTTTGTATCGCAATCGTTCCCCCTTGCCCTTCGACCAACCTCTTCGTAATCGTCAGACCAAGTCCGCTGCCCGGGTTCGATTTATTACGCGAGTCCTCCAGCGTATACATGCGCTCGAACACGCGGTCCTGATCCCGTTCGTTGATGCCTTTGCCGCGGTCCCATACTTGCACATATACGGATTCTTCATCACCTTGCACAATGAGTCCGACCGTCTCTCCCTCTCCGCCGTGTTGAATCGCATTAGCGATCAGATTGTTCAGAATGCGGTCAAGCGCCTCCTCGTTGCCCCATGCCAGAAGAGGCTCCGCCGGAATTTCAATGGAAACGTCGAAGCCTTTCACTGTGAGCGTGTCGTAGAAGGACAGCATATTTCGGCTGCAAATATCGTTGATATGAAGGCGGGAGAGCGGAATCGGCTTGTCGCCCGCCTCCAATCTCGCCAGATCAAAAAATTGCCGAATGAGTCCGATAACCTCATGCGCCTTATTCTGCACCTTTGACAACAGCCGCTCCCTCTCCCCCGCACTCATGGCCGGATCAAGGTTTATCGTCTCCAAATAACCGAGCAGCACGGTAAGCGGCGTTCTTAGATCATGCGATATGTTCGAAACCATCTTCCGCATAGATTGTTCGATCTTAAGGAAGTCCGCCGCCGTCTTCTGGTTGTGGTCCAACAGATGATTGATTTCGGTAAGGATCGGAGTTAATGCACGGTCTCCCGTAAATAAGAGCAGCTTCTCGCTTGTACCGCTTTCGATAATTTCGTGCAGTCTGCGATGAATTTGTGTAAGATTAACGCTTCTTGTCCGGTAAACGTAATATTGCATAACAATGACGGCTATCAGAACGACGATGAGTACGATTAATACAACGACCATCTTATTGGCCTTCCCACTTGTAGCCGATGCCCCATAATGTCTTGATGTAACGGGGAGCGGACGGCTGATCTTCTATCTTCTCCCGCAACCGGCGAATATGGACGTTAATGACATTCTCGTCCCCGTAATATTCATCGTTCCATATGAATCCGTATAGCTGCGCCTTCGTGAACACGCGGTTAGGATTAGAAGCGAACAGCTTCAAAATCTCGAATTCCTTGGCCGTCAGCTTCAGATCCGAACCATTCTTATTAGCCGAGAAATTATCCAAGTCTATACGCAGCGTGCCAATCGTCAATACACGCGGCTCCGCAGCGGACGAATGGTTCCCGGCTCCGGCAGGCCCAGCATCGGAATAGGTCGTCGCGCGGCGAATAGCCGCCTTGATCCGGGCGGATACTTCGATGAGGGAGAATGGCTTCGCGATATAATCATCCGCACCGAAGCCGAGTCCAATTGCTTTATCTACATCGCTATCCTTCGCCGACATGATCAGGATGGGCACCCTGCTCAGCTCCCGGATGCGCTTAATTACTTCAATGCCGTCCAGCTTAGGCATCATGAGGTCCACAAGAACAATATCAAAAGCACCTTGCTGGAACCGGGCAACACCCTCTAGTCCATCTAGCGCCACCGTGACGTTATAGCCTTCTTTGAGCAGGTAGCTGTGGAGCATCTCGACGATCTGGCTGTCATCCTCGATAAGCAACAAGTGATGAGACATCTTTTCTGCCCCTTTCATTCCAAATGCTGTCTATTTCTATCCTATCCATCTATCATATTCATGATCTAGAACCTTCGCAAGGCATTCGGAATCCCTCCTTCTTCCTCATGAACATACTTTAGTATCTACTCGATGATCCGTGCTGCCGGTACACTGATCGTAAAACGCGCAGGAGAGCGGAGGTATCGGAACGATGTTGACGACCCGCAGCTTGAACAGCTTAACGCTTATAGGCGGCATTGCCGCGCTAATTAATGCATTCGCGTACATCGTCGGAATAGGTCTTGTATTCACCTACCTGAGTCCAGTCATGAACGCTGAAACCGAAGAGTATGTAAAATTCATCGCCGATCATCAGACGCTGATGTTCGTCTGGCACCTGCTCATCTATTTGATCGCCGGCGTAACGATGGTTCCTTTGGCACTCGCGCTGCATGAACGGCTTAAGCACGGATCGCCTGCAGGGATGATGATCGCCACCTCCTTCGGGCTGATCTGGGTCGTTACGGTCATCTCCAGCGGCATGATTATCGTCAACGATCTCGGCGTCATTGCCGACCTGTACAGCGAAGATCCCACACGGGCGAGTACGGTATGGTTATCGCTGTCGGCTGTAGAGGAAGGGCTTGGAGGCGCGATCGAGCTTCCAGGCGGGCTATGGATATTGCTCGTAAGCGGAGCTGCTCTGCGGTCGGATGCTCTTCCGAAGACGCTCAACATCATTGGGATCATCATCGGTACAGCAGGAATCTTAACGGTTGTTCCCGCGCTTTACAGCGCAGGCTATGTGTTCGGTTTAGGTGCTATTGCATGGTTTATCGGGGCGGGCATCGCGCTGCTCCGCAGCCGTTCCATAAATTAGTTATGACCAAATCCGTTTTTTAAGAAAATCGAAAGGTTTTTCTTATGTTTGCTTAAACCCGCTGCTCTATGCTGGATAGAGAAAGGCGGGAGGCAAAATGATGAAACGAATGCAGGCGCTTATAACTTTGCCGGTTACGTTGCTGTTTGTGGTATACCTATACATGCTGGTCAAAATCATTTTATTCAAGTTCGGCGAAGTGAACTTCATGTTTTTATGGAGGCAGGCCGAGGCGGCTATAACCGACAATAGCCGGCTGCGGGTTGGGCTGTACGGAGCTAATTTCACCCCATTCCATACCATTGCAGGCAACCTGCACAGCGGAGCGCTCTACGAATATATTCAGCTCTATGGAAATATCGGGTTATTTATCCCTTTCGGCATGTTCATGGCGTATCTAGTACGAGGCAAGCGGTTTGGCTTTGTAACATACGGGGCAGTGCTGGTTTCCTCGTTTGTACTATGCTTGCTGCTGGAAGGCATTCAGCTCCTATGCACCATCGGAACGTTTGACGTGGATGATTTGATTCTGAACACGGCCGGCGGCGTGCTCGGATGCATGCTGTTCCACTTGTTATCGCTGACCGCTAAGACGGCACCTAAACCAGCGGCTGCACTAGGTTCTTCTATTTCACAAAGCACCGTCTCCTAGCCGGCCAGAATTTATTTATACGTTGAACATTACCCGCAATAGATGAATGGCTGCCATATCGATGGCAGCCATTCTTTACTTTTTCGTGCATTTTATGATGAAGGCAGGAGGAATAAGGGATGCCTTCATAGGCGTGTACCACACTGCGGGGTCACCCGATTTATTGTCCTCGCAGATCATGACATCCTCCACGACCTTTTCAATTTGAAAGCCCGCTTGAATGAGTTCATTAATATAGGTGCTCAGTTTCAATTGAGTCATGATAGCCGGACTATCCCATGGTTCACACTGCTGAAGGCCTTCCTCATGGTATGACTTATGAATGACCAATTGGTCGCCGCTCTGTTTCATACGGCTGTGAAGCGGATGCTCCCAGCTGAAGATAAACGTTCCGCCCGGCTTTAAGTAACTGTTTATATTGTGGAGCGTCTTCCCTAAATCAACCGTCCAGCCAAGCGCGTAAATCGAATACACGATATCGAAATGCTCTGTCGGGATACCAGGGTTCTTCTCCATAGCTCCTTGAAACAGGTTTAATTTAGCTTGGCAGTCCGACAGCAGATTCCGCGCCGTATCGATTTGCGTATCGGACAGATCGATTCCCCATAGCTCCGAGGCGCCGTGCGAGGCCATATACTTTAGCGAGTGCCCGCTTCCGCAACCGATCTCCAATACTCTCTTATTCGATAGATCGCCAAATAGGTTTAGTTCGTTTTCTGTAGGCATGAATGGGCCGTATACTGGAAGTGCAGACCTTCCGAAAAAACGAGGAGCCGCTGCATCCCAGCTTTTTTTGTTGGATATGATGTAATCCTCTTTTATTGATTCCAACATGTATCTCTTCCTCTCTTACTTTTATACCTAATATATTCCATATAAATAATCAATTAACCTGCCTGGACATATATGCCGACCTAAGTAAACTGTGAACAAATCAAATAGCCCAAACCATACACGGATAGTGTCCGTCTACTGATTGGGCATATGTTTATTAATGGGCCACGAGCTATTGAACCGTATACCGCCGTCAACGATGAGCGAGCAGCCGGTTACAAAATCATTTTCACACAAGAAAACAATGGCATGCGCGCCGCTGACACGGCGAACGATACTGGAGGTATAGCTTACACAGGCTTACACAACCGGAACTTCAGGTATTTCCGGCTCATTTGTATCTGGGCCCATCTGCATCTGCATCTGCATCGCAACAGCTTGGGCTCTCTCCGGCTTCGCTTCGGCTTTCACCGCTACGGCTACTCGCTCTGGCTTTGCCTCGGCCTTAACAGCAGCATACACCGGGAATGCAGCAACCATCATAGTCGCAGCTAATGCCATCATCATCACGCTTTTTCTTTTCATTTTCGTTTACCTCCAATATGGTTATAGCTCTTAGATCTCCGCGAACAACCGGTTGCCGCGATCAGCAATAAATAGGAGTGCTTGATTGAGACGCTCTCTCCGAAAGCCGAACGTTTGCTCCATCATCGCTATCCAGTCTTGTTCACAGGAGTATTCATGAACCTCGGTACTATAGTCGGTTTTGATGAACAGCTTCTGATTGATGACCGAGTAGGCAGCGCCCGGTTTGAATAAGGTCACGACGATTCTGCGCATAAAAGGGTTATCCTCTTCATCCCTAAGCGAATGAGTAATATCCGGTTCAAAGCTTTCCGCTGCGGCTGGCGTCCACTCGATATATTTCGTTACGAGGCTTTGACCATTTGCTCTTCTATCGATCATGTAACGGTTAGAATCCAGCTTGGAAATCTCTACTTCCTCCCCGCGGCGGGAGAACCGGGGCTGCTCCTCCAAATCCAACGGCTCAAACAACGGTGCCCCATAACCTACATCTACATAGTAGGAGCGCCCCTCGACGGTCACTTGATTAGCCATATGGGCATTGCCGTTCGTTGCCCGGATGAATTCCGCACGGAACCCGAGCGATTGAAGCAGCCTGCCGAAATGGAGGTTCAGAATATAACAATTGCCCCCCAATCCCTCGCGCTCAACATGATCTAGAAAGGTGTCCAACGGCGGAAGCCATTCCCATCCGGTCTTCCCTCGAGTCGTGCAGTAATGAAACTTGCTCAAATTTTCGAACGAAATCGTGTGCAAATGCCTTCGGACCAATAAGCGCAAATAGTCCAATGTCGGCGTTTGAATGTCGGCCTGAAGACGAGATAAGTATCGCTGCTGTAAGGCTATATCCACGTCAACACCCCATTAATCCGGCTTTGCAATCATGAAGACAAATAGAAGGAGCCCTAGTATACCCGCCCACAAATGAAGACTACGTACACGGGAATATAGACCGTTCAGATGGACCCCCGGTTCTTCCCGGGTCTTCTCTCCGGTTTCGTCAATGAACTTCAGCAGCTTGGCTGCTGACGGATTCAAAAACCCAATGACGAGGATTTCAATTCCAACGTATACGGCCAATGATCCAATAATCCATACTTGTGCGAATGGACCGTACGAACCGAGGAAAAATAATAAGAGGCCCGAGAGAACAGCCAGCGTGCCGAATATTTTGGGGAATATCTCCAAATACGCGACCTGCATCAAATTTCTTTTCATCTCTTCAACCGTTAACGCCTTCCGCAGCAGGAAAGGAAATGCATAGGCCGGTCCCAGGCCCAGGATCGCGGTCAAAACATGAACAACCACTAATCCCATCATTTAAATCACCGCTTTCGATGAGTATTTGTTTCTGCCCTCATCATAACAAGCGGTTTTGAATGCTTATATCGGTGAAAATACGTATTTAACGGCCTATTCGGAGCCTTCTGCGAGCAATCCCTTCTCCATCACATAACGGGTCAAGGCGGCGCGGGACGGAACATTCAGCTTCAGGTATATCCTCTCCAGATGCGTCGTCACGGTTCTCGGGCTAATGAACAATTGCTTTGCGATCTCCGCATTCGTAAGCCCTTTGGCAACATTGACCGCCACTTGCCGCTCCCTTGCGCTCAGGCTGGAGTGGAAAGGGTCAGCTTCTTTTTGCCATTGCAGCTTGGCAAGCTCTATAACCTGCTTAAACAACGCTTCCCGCTCCGGTGCCGGTATGGATGAAATCGTAAGCAAAACTTCTCCAAGCTTTGCAGCAAGACTGGCAAGATAACGGTCCTCGACGGAATGAACGGACTCCATCTGTCCGCTGGCCCCTTCACAACAGACGATACCGGCTAAGGCGTGAGAGGAAAGAATGGGGAACGCCAGGTAACTGACCGGTGTCCCTTCTGTGAAGGTAGCCGCAGGCCGATCCCCCTGCTCGACTGATTCAGAGCAGATCGAATGGAGATACCTAAGCTGGGAGCGAATGTTTTTTAAACGGACAATGCGGCTTTCACTCTTGACGAGCCGAGCAAGTCTCTTCATCGAATCAAATGCCGACTCATCCACTCCGGCTCCTGGAACTCCCCGTGATGCTTGCAGCTTCACATCCTCATCGGTTTCCCCCGGAATCCAATAAGACAGCCGGTTCCAGTCATGAACGGCTGCCAGTACGTTCAGCAGATCCCCGTACGTTTCCGGAGGCGGTTTCAGATGAACGGATTCTTCGACACATTGGCGCACCGAGACGACCTCGAATACGACGGCCGACCGTAATTGCGCAGGCAACGGAACACCAGCCACCCAGGATACGGTCTCAATATCCTGTCTAATTTGTTCGAAGAGGGTTCCTTCGTAATCGGAACGGATATAACGAACGGAAATCTCCCAGTGGATGAGATCTTGTGGATTCACTATTTTTAGCAGAGCAAGCGGATTTTCTTCTAAGTTCCGAAAGCTCTTGTTCAGAAGTTGGTTAGCAATAGCAACGTGGCGAGTTTCGGTGCACCAGACCCGGGTCAGGTTGGCGATATTGGGGATTCCTTCGACAGAACTGGTGACAAGGCATGCAGGCCAAGCACCTTCGAATAGAGACATAAGTTCTATAGGCAGCATCATGATTTCCCTCTTTCCGTCTCCATCACAATAGATCCGGCTCTAGGACCGGGGGTTTGCACGTAGACCGCTCGGATTTGAATGCCGACCGCAAGACATTCGGATGGCGAGACCTGAACTAGTGATGCAACACCCGGCAGCTGCTGGGATACCTTTCTGCTCTGCTCGTAAAGCTTCGTATTATCTTGCTTCGTCAGCGACCGAAAACCGATGAACTGGCCTTTAAACTGATAGGACTCATTGTCCACTCCCGAGGTAAGAAGCACGGCCAAATGCTGCTGGTTCTCTATACATTCTTTTAGCCTTAACCACTGGGTTTTCAAGATATATATCCATAACAACTCCCGTTCGGGCTCCGGCTGTACGCCGTATCCCCTAGAGATATAAGGAGTCGTTCCTTTCTGTGCTGCCGCCAAATGAATAAAGATAGGCACCGGCCTTTGCAAAAAAAGGTTAATTTCGTCTGGCCACTTATTCATGTCGTTCCCCATCTCCTGCTTACTTCAATATTCCGAGATCCTGGCATAGTGCATAGAGAGCATGCTCGCCGCGCAGCTGGTTCCGATTGCGGGTTTCAAGCCTTTTCAGCGAATCAAGGGCAACTTGTTTGGCTAGTTCGACTTGCGCCCCGTCCAACTGCCAAGCTCATATGGTCGGCTGGTTTGCGTCGTTATACAAGCTTCTCATCATAACGTACAGCTTCGGGTTTGGAGAGCATATCACAGTTGTTAATTACGAGGAATATTATTTAAATATAGTAGATCGTAACAGACTAACTCAATTATCTTTTGCAGGGGGTCACTATGGGGAGTTTTCACTTCATCGGCATTAAAGGCTGCGGCATGAGCGCATTGATTATGACCATCCGGACTATTGTGTGTGGATGAAGTTAGGCATGCCTTTGAAGAGATGGCCTCCCAAATGTCCAAAACGATTATAGCATGCGGAGACGACGAACAGGTTCATCTGCTCAAGACAACTACACCTGTTCTCTATTATGGTTTCGAACAAAACAACGAACTCAACCTCCGATATATCCATTGAAAAAGGGGCCGCTTTCTTCGATGTCTATTACCACAGTACCAGGATCGGCCGTTTCGGCATTCCAACGTTCGGCAAGCACAGTGTGCTCAATGCCCTCGCGGCAATCAGAGTTTCTCTCGTGCTAGACCGGGATTTGGATATCACATCTGGAACATGAGTACTGGCCCGCAGGCATAAACTGAGCCGAAGAAGTTATGCAGAATAGGCGGTGACATACGATGCCTTTCATTCTCCGATTCAGCGGCAACGACACCGGCGCCATAACGTTCACCGGCAATACGTTAGGCCTTAGCCGCTCTTCACAAGAGGGAGTCCCCGGAACCCGCGATTATATCGGGGCCTTCATCACAGTCGATACGAATCTGCAATTCGGGAGCTACCCCCCTGGAACAACTTCAGACTTTAACTTGGACAGCGCGAGCGCTATTCTGCGTCTGCCTGCCGAGAGCGAGGTTCTCTACGCAGAGCTGGTATGGGCGGGTACGTACAATGTCACTGGCGGAACGAACAATTATTTGGCCTTTATCGACAAGTCTGTCTCGTTAACGACTCCGCTGGGCGCGACATTCGCCATCGCACCCGATCCGGCCACAGCGCAAATATCACACCGGAATGCTACGGATAATTACTTTCGTTCCGCCAATGTTACTCCCATCATTCAGTCAAGCGGAGCCGGTACCTATACGGTTGGAGGAGTGGTCGGTAATATCGACTTTGGCAACAGCACAGCGAACAGCTGCGGCTGGACGTTATGCGTTGTCTATGAGGATCCCGCCATGCCCTTCCGGAATTTGAGCCTTAATGTCGGCATTGTCGAAATCGCCTTCGGAAGCGATCCTTCTGTTACAACTACCCTATCCGGATTTGCAACGCCGATCGAAGGTCCGGTAAGCGGACGAATGGCGCTCGTCGCCCAGGACGGCGACGCCAACAAAGTCGGAGACCAAGTGGCGTTCGGTCCGAGCGAAGCGAACTTAACCGCGTTGAGCGGACCTAACAACTTCTTAAACAATTTTTTTGCTTCGCAAATTAACGACGATAGCGGCAATCTGGACACGTCCGGAACATTCGGCGACCGGAATCAGATCAATGGGGAGCCGGGGACGCAAATCGTAGGCGGCAGACAAAGCTGGGACATCACGAACGTAGACATCTCCGAGACGCTTCAGAACAACCAGACTTCGGCCGTCTTCCAGTTGCGGACGACCAACGATGGCTATTCCGTTATTGCGGTTGGCATCTACATCGATATTAATTCACCTCGCATTACAGTCGAGAAAGACGTCGATGCTGACTTGGCCGAGCTCGGACAGATTCTGACCTATACGGTCGTCATCGGCAACTCGGGCACAACGGCGGCGGATGCACTATTCCTGCTGGACAGCTTGCCGAACGATACCGCATTCGTTCCCGGCAGTCTCACAGTGGACGGCGTCCCGAGTCCGGGCGATCCGCTCACAGGCGTTAGCCTTGGATCATTGGCGCCTGGCGACACCGTCATCGTTACCTACCAAGCTATTGTCGTATCCTTCCCGGATGATGGTCTTATTCGCAACCAAGCGATTGTTGAATTCCAATACCAGAGCATCGCAGGCGGCGAGATCAATACCGGGGATATCCCCTCCAACGAAGTCATAACCCCTATTGCTCCGCCGAACTATCAACTGGGCATTACCAAGACCGTTGATCGGACGGCAGCTCTAGCTGGAGAAACCGTCTTGTATACGATTACGGTAACGAATTTATCCAACGCTCCGCTCACAGAGGTTAAGGTCGTGGATCCTTTCCTCTCGTTCGAGCAAACCATTCCGATGCTGGCATCCGACGAATCCATCGCTTTCCGCGTGCCCTTTACCATACCGCCTGGCACTCCGGGCAATACGCACCTAGTCAACACAGCCCGTGCATCGTCAGACCAGACGGGCGAAGTCTCTGCAACCGCCATGGTTGCCGTACCGCCGCAGCCTAAGCTAGAGATATCCAAGACCTCCGACCGAACGACAGCCGCTCCTGGGGATCAGATCGTCTACACGTTCAAGGTATCGAATACCGGCAATATCCCTCTTACCGGCGTCGTGCTTACAGATCCGCTTCTAGGCCTGGTCGAAACGATCGGATTGCTGGCGCCTGGACAATCGGTAACGGTACAGCGGTCATTAGTCGTTCCATCCAATGCCGCGGGCGGCACCGTCATTGCCAATATTGCGACGGGCGTCTCGATCGAGACGCCGCCCATAAGCGGCAAGGAGCAGATCACCGTCGTGCCTCCGCCGCTCGCCGTCACGAAGTCGGCTGTGCCTCATGAGGTCGCCATAGGCGAACCGATCCACTATCGAATTGTGATCGCCAACCCGGGACAATTGAAGCTGATCGATCTGAAGGTTGCCGATATTTTGCCGGAGCCGCTGCGGCTCGTTCAGGGCAGTGTAAAGGTTAATGGGCGGCAGCGGCCCGACGTAAACCTTGAAGAGATTCAGCTGGGATCGATTGCACCCGGCGAAGAGATCGTCATTACGTTCTTCGCCATTCCCGAACGGCTCAACGACGCGGATATGGTTGCCAACCAAGCCGCTGTGACGTTCCGCGTTGTCGTGTCTGGCCCCATCTTCCAACAGGAATCCAACCGGGTCGAAGTGGAGCTGAAAGAGGAAGAGGAATAAGCGTTCTCCTCTCTCTAGCGCGAGTGAAGGGACTGTCCCAAAAGCGTTCGTATAACACGAGAACGTCCCATTTAATACGCAAAAGGACCTCGAAATCCACTGCAGCAAAGTGGAGGTTGAGGTCCTTCTTTTCGAAGATATTTGATTCTAAGTGGGGGCCAAAAAATCCAAAATTGACTTTTGAGACAGCCCCCGGAATAGAACTAACTTCCTTCCAACAAACTCCATATACGCGATTCAAAGTCTTCCGGCTCCAACGCGTGATTGTACATCCCAAGAAAAGCCCGCGTTACCTCTCGATCAGCCGCGATCAGCCGGTTAACTGCTGTCTGCTCCGGTGTGAACGTAACATTCCTCGTGACCTGGCAAGCCATATCATACCGTGGCATCATCTTCGCTTCCGCCAATTTCTGATACGTCTGCGCCATTTCCTCCCATGAAGCGTCCCAGTTGTCATAACGAGATAAAATATCGGTCAATAAGCGTGCGCTGTACAGCGCATCCTGCATGCCTTGCCCGACAGCGGGATCCTTGAACGATAAGGCATCCCCCACGAGCGCCCATCCTTCTCCCATCCCTTGATGCCAATCATTATCGTAGCCTCGCAGCCCCCGCACCTTGCCAGCAAGAGTCGATTGGCGCAGCCGCGCCGGCAGCGGAGAATCCGCGAATCCGCTATCAATCAACTCGCGCATAGCCGTCTCCGGGGAAAGGGTGAACCGCCCGCTCCACTCCTGATCATCCAATGGAAACATGACGCCGATAACGTATAACTGATCGCTAGTCGGGAATACGATGACCATTTTATCTTTGATTTTGTATAACTCTACATGAAGGTCGCCGTCCTGCTTGTAGCCGGAGAAGTACCCGACATAAGAAGCATAGTCCGTCGGCACGGCCATGAGCTGTGCGCTGTTCACCTTCTCACGCAAGGTCGAGTTGCGGCCGTCGGCACCAACAACGAGCTTGGCTGTGAATTGCTCTGCTTCTCCGCTGCGGCGAATACCCGTAACCCCGGCAATCTTGCTCCCATCCCGAATCACGTCCGTTACCCGGAAGCCTTCGATCGAGGTGACGCGGGCTTGCGATGCTGCATGCTCGAACAAAATATGATCCAGATGCAGGCGCCTGACGCACAAGCATTCCGTCTCCCCATCCACCTCCGGAAACTCCCCGTCGATGACGACATCTTCGAACTGAACGACAGCCCTCTTGTACAAAGGCGTGCCGGTTTGCAGCAGCCGATCCAGAACGCCCATTTCCCGTAATATCGCCAAGGAGTTGTTGAAAAAATTGTGGGTCGACAAGATATCGCTCGGAAACTCACCCTTGTCCACCAGCAGAACCTCGTAGCCTGCCTGGGACAGCTCATAAGCAAGAGTGGAGCCCGCGACCCGGGCTCCAACAATAATGACGTCGTATTGATGGCTCATTCAATCATTCCTCCCGTAACGGTTGTACCGACGATCGGTCCTCCAACCATCATATTGGATAGAATGAAATCCTATGCCGGACTAAAAGAAGAGAGGGAATATAAAAGTAACCACAGCCGCCCACAGCCCGTAGACCGGCAGATACTTCGTCACGGCATCCTGGATGGAGGAATAACCCGACCGGTTCTGCAGAAGGCGTACATATGAGATTAAGATCCATATTAGATTGGCCAGAATAACCGCGTTAATGCCTAGCACAGCAAGTCTATTGGCCGTAATCCCGTAAGAGGAAAGTCTGAACACGATGGCGGATAAGGCCACTCCGTCAATGATGACCGCTAGAACGATCAGAGCAGCATTGATATAGTCCGAAATGCTTCTTCGCTCATTCGTGCCGCTCTCCGTAATGGAGTAGATGGTGACAGCCAGAACGCCGATCAACACCCCATTGAAGGACAGGAGGAAATCACGGTCCAAGAATGGATTTTTGCCGACCGATGCCACCGTTATGAGATAAGCCAGCAAGGTAACCAGCACTAGCGGAGCGAAAATCCGGGCTATATACGGTGCAATATTTTTCGCAAGCTTCAGGTTTCGGGATACAAGATGCGCAGCGACCACTGCAAGAGCAGCTGCACCGAAGAGAACCACGTTCCGGAAATAGAATTCCGTTATATCCATCCCTACAAACTGAAACAACCGCATCGTAATTCCGGTGAGCAGCATCCCGCAGATCGCCATGCTGGCGTAGAGAATACCGAACTCCCCGTTGAATTTAAGATAAGCCAATCTCGTCTTGCCTGACCGATACTCGTTCCCTGTAAAGGCAAGACCCGCTAACACCCATAAGAATATCGGGAGGTGCAGATAAGCGAGAATGATACTGTCGCTCTGCTCCAGCGGCAGCAGGTTCAGATAAACGCCAGAGACTAATAATAATGACGCAACAGTGTAAACCACTTTCTTGCGGGCGGCATTATTGTATACGAAATAAGCAGCAATGAAAGGGAGTATGCCGAATGCAAGGTTGATCGGGGCAATCGATTCCTGCTCGGTGAAGTAAAATAGGATTCGGGTGCTGATCCCCGCCAGCAGCGCTAGAATACCCATGGATATGAAGGCTTTGTGAAGCAAAGAAGCCTTCTCCTTGCTTACCGTCTCTTTATAATTCAGCCTTTCGTTCCAGACGGCAAGAACCTCTGAATGCGGGTTCTGCTCCCAGGCGTATGCGAACGATTTCTTAAAAGCTTCGGGTTCCGTTCGGAACATTCTCTCGAGCTCCTGTGGATTCGAAAGGTTCTCCATTATTCGATTGTTAACGTCCATAGCCATGCCTCCCTTATTGCTTTTCACTAAAGAAATTATCACAACTTTTATCGTTTTACAATAAATTTTTATCGTTTAAATCTCGTTAGAAACGAGTATGTGACAGCCCACCTTCCATCCCTTCATACGACAAAAGCCCCTCTGCACGCTGTACAGAAGGGTGAGGCGATGCTGCTTTATTGGACCCGAATCACATTGTAATACTCCTCTAAGGAAACGCCGCGTCTCACCATCTCAAGCGAGATCTTACTCGGTCCTATATACCGGATATGCCATGGCTCATACTTGTAACCGGTAATATGCTCCTTGCCTTTGGGATACCGAATGATGAATCCAAATTCAGCGCTATGCCGGCCGATCCACTGCGCCTCCTTCGTATACTCGAAGCACGAGGATACAGCACACTTGCCGTCCTCGCCGCTTACGTCAATCGACAGCCCCGTCTGATGCTCGCTCGTACCCGGCAGTGCGCTATATTTCATCGCTTCGATATAGCCGTCTCTCTTCATATAGCTCTCGAACAGCCACTTCTGCGTATCGTACGAACGGTAGCCCGACACCCCGCTCAAATACAAGCCGTCCTTCCGCGCGGCCGCGAACAGCTTCTCCAATGCCTGAGCGGCCTCAGCCCGCAGCTGCCGCTTTTCGATCTTTTCCTCGAACAAGAACGGCACGTTCGGATAGACCAGATCATTGGGCTTGTAGTTTTGCGGCAAATAAATAGTTTTGTTCACAATGACTCCGATCGATGCGGGATACTTCGACGGGAACATCGTCTGCGCCGGAGTATTGTCGTCATAGGCGCGGTAAGATCTATGATCAATCGATTGGGTATGGTATCGATTCGGCGGCGAAGGTTCGGGGTTCATATGCTTGCCGCACCCGGTTGCGTGGAGAGCAAAGCCCATTATCACGAATAATGCGGCCATCTGTTTACGTTTCATCGGGGCACCTCTACACCAGACTGGTCCGGCAACGTCACACTCGAATTGTCGGCTGTTTCCTAGTATGAGCTGGTCTCCCTCTTCTTGATGAATGCCAATTGCCGGAAGCCGGGCGGACAGAACAGCAAAAAACCGGCCTGCGAGTGTAAGCCGGTTCGAATGGTTTACCAGATGGAGATGCGCTTATCCGGCGATAAGTACATTCCATCCTTCTCGGTTATGTTATACACCTTGTAGAAGCTGTCCAACATTCCCAGCACGAAATTTACTCTCACTTTATTCGGAGCGTGACTGTCGAACTGCATGTAGTTGACGACCGACTCAACAGGCATCCAAGCTGCAAAAGCATGGGCAAAGCCTTCGAACACCTGCGAAAGATCCGCGTTCGGGTCGTCATCGGCGATGTCCATAACACACGACATTCCGCCCAGATCGGCAATGGTCTCGGCCAGCGTCAGCTCGCCGTTCAGTTTATGGCCAGGCACGAGTTCAATGTCCGACAGCTCCTCCGCCATCTGGTCTGTACGCTTCTGGAATTCGGCATAATCCGCGTCCGTCCACCAATTTGCCAAATTGCCGTCTTTGTCGAACTTCGCGCCGTTCACATCAAAAGCATGAGATATCTCATGGCCGATAACCGAACCGATGCCGCCTAAATTCTGCTCGCGGCTCGCCTCTGGATCATAGAAAGGCGCTTGAAGAATGGCCGCAGGGAACGTAATACTGTTGGTCGAGGCCAGGTAGAATGCATTAACCGTCATCACCGGCAGCAGGCTCCATTCATCAGAGGCGTACGGTCCCCTAACTGCTTTCTTAATTATTTCTTCCGTCGCAACGTTCCGGCTTATCAGCATATCGAACATGGTGCCTCCTGCCGATGCGCTTGAGAAGCTATAAGAAAGCGTCGCTCCCCAATTGTCGGGATAGCCGATGTTCACCTTGATATGGTTCAGCTTCTCAATCGCTTTCGCTTTCGTCTCGGCGCTCATCCATGTCAGATCATTGATCCGTTCCTCATACTTTGCAATAATCTCGCTGACCATATCTTTTACATCATTCTTGCTGGATTCCGAAAAATAATGGCTGACGAATATTTTATCGAATGCTTGCGATTCCAAGTCTTGGGCCACTGCAGACGCACGCTCTTCGAGTGGAAGCTTCTCCGGCATGACGCCCAATAACGCTTGGTCCAATCCATCCCGGAAGTTCTGTGCCTTCTCGGAGAAAGCATCTTCATACTGTTCAAACGTTCTGAAGGTGAGCAAATCTTTAATCGCTTGTAAATTTTGATCGGTGATGAGGCTGTCGGCAAATTTAATGTATTCATGCTCTGGGGAGTAGACCGTCATAGTAGCAGGAAGGTTGTACATCTTCATTACCATTGCAGCTAATCCCGAGTTCGGCGTCGCCTTCTTCATGTCGTCCCATGTGGACTTCACTAAGGATTTGGCCGGGTCTTGCTTCTGTTCCACCGGCGTAGCCTTGGCAGAAAGCTGCCTCTCGATCTCGAATATCGCTTGCGCGCGCTCAGGAAGCTTATCTTTCTCGCCGCTGTAGCTTAGTACTTGCTCGATATATTTCTTATAGGCCTGTTGGACTTTTGCGAAAGAGGAGTCCTTGGAATAATAGAGCGGCGCGCCCAACCCCAAGTCTGTGCCGATGAAGGCAGCGGCAAATTTCGAGCGGTCCCCCAACGTATCCTCGGTAGGCGCATAGGCCATGAAAGGAACGAAGTTGAATCGATCCCCGTATTTCTCGGCAATTGACCGCAAGCCCGCAACATCTTTGACCGCATACAGTTCATCTAGATAAGAACGGAGCTTTTGAATTCCTTTCTCGCGCGCGGCTGTATCGGTGTACAAGCTATAGATTTGAGCCGCTCTCCATTCCGTGGATCCAAGCGCCGCTGCGCTTTTGTTCTTGAGAAGCTGTTGCATAATTTCAGAACGGGTGTCGTCCACTTTCTTCATCACGTCATAGAATGTTCCGGCTTCATGGAAGCCCGGCTGTATAACCGGAGCCGCAACATATTTCCGGTTCGTGTAAAGGTAGAAGTCATCCTTCAAGCCGACCTGTTGTGCCCCGTAAGGGTTATTCGCAGCTGCATGCGCCACGAACGACAACGTCGTCAGGAATTTCTGCGCCTGTTCGATCGTTGCATTGTGAGCAGGAAGCCCAAGATCGTCCAACAAGCCAAAATCATCAAGTGCCGCATAGTACGGTGCAGCCCATGCCGGCACATCTGCTGTGCTGCTGTTTGCTTCGATCCCTTTCCATTCAAGAAGGTTACAAGCAATAACGGCTAATTCCGGTCCCGTCACGAAGGAGTTAGGCTGAAACTTGTTGCCGCCCTTCCCCTTCATATAGCCGACCGTTACAGCGATTGCTATATCTTTCGCATTCGGATTGCTGGCAGGCACGTCAACAAAGGATTGCGCCGACTTGTCCGCCGTGATCTGGAACGTCTGATTAATCAAGGCTGCCAATTGTCCTCTTGTTACGAACGTATCGCTCGCCGCATAAGCATTCGACAATCCGATGCTGCCGGCTAAGACTACGGCTAGCAAACTTACAATGAGTCTCTGAATCTTCTTCAAAGCACACCTCCAAGGAAAAATTTTACTGTAATATTGTAACATATATAGATTGGACAAGGAGGTTGCGGTACATAAAAAGCGCCTAAAGAATAGGCGCCGGACGTTGGATGCAAGCTTTATTTTATTCGTAATACTTTCGCCATGTTTAGGCTTTGATCGAGAATGTATAGTTGTGCTATAACTTAGAGAATAAACTAAATTACTTGCATGATATCTCCGAAGATTCGGAGGCTTTCTCGAGAAAAATACTTTCCAGCCAATGGTTCGACAGCTTAAGAAAAATTAGAAACGAAATCGTCCATAGCGGAGCAAGCTGCTTCGTGTTTAATGATCGGAATCAGAAGGAGATTCTATTCCAAATCTACAATACTGACCTGGACGAATTATTTCTATAAATATAACGAACATGTCTACTACTTCAATAGAAAGTCCAGCGAACAATAAATTAGCGTGATTTTCGTTCGTTATCTAACCAATTCCTGCGCGAGAAACTCATAAAGCTTGTGACTGGCCGACGGAAACGGATAGGCGGATTGCTTGCATAGGATGCCAGTGGTCATATGAATGAGGCTTCCGCTGATCTTCCTAATCGCAGTCCCTTCTGTTGCGGACTCCGCCATGATCTTAGGAATTAAGGCGACTCCGAACCCGTTCTCTACGTAAAATTGCAATGCCGTCATACTGCCGATCTCCATCGCATCCTGGACCGCAATCCCTTTGTCCAGCATGACCATCTCCAGCTTCTTGCGGTAAGGACAAGTCTCGGAAGTGACCAACAGCCGATGCCCTTGAAGATCCTCCGGCGCGATCATATCGTTCTGCGCAAGCGGGTGACCGCTCGGCATAATGGCTACGAATTCTTCCTGGAACAACGGCTCGAAGTAGAAGTCCGATCTGATTTCCGGCGCCGTGCACAGCGCGAATTCAAGATCGCCTCTTAGTAATTGCTCGCTCAGAACCGCCGTGCCCGCAATGTCCACGGAAACTTTAATTTTCGGATGGGCCGACATAAATGCGCTTAGGATGCGCGGCAGCCGGTAGCTGGCTGTCGGTTCGGTAACCCCGATACGAACATGTCCCGCTTCGCCTGATTTGAGATCCGATAGGCTTGCTTGAAGATGCTCCATCTGCTTAACGATTTGCAGGCTCTGATCGTAGAAAAGCCTTCCCGCTCCCGTCAGCGCCATGTCCTTGCCCCGCTCGATCAATGGAACTCCAAGCTTGGCTTCCAGCCTCTGCATTTGCATCGTGACGGTCGATTGCACATAGTTCAGTTCCTGTGCGGCGCGCACGAAGCTTCCGTACTTCACAATCATCTGAAAGGTTTTCAGTGTTCTGAGATCCACATGTCTCCCCCTCTACGTTGGTGTGTTATCGGTTGGCCGCCGACCGGAAGCAGCAGAAATAAAGGCCGCTCGACCAAGCGCTTTTTGAAAATTGTGTCCATGTTGTTACTTGGAAATATTATATCGAAAATTTTTTATTTTTTTGTATTGCTATATTTAAGGTTTGTGATATTATGAGTTGTGTTGTTGGAAAGTTGTTATTCAAAATATACGAGGATCTTTCCAAAAGCAGATAATTTTTGACCACATCCACTTACGGACGTTAAGGCCATACGGACAGCCGGGTCAAATGCCGATTGGCAACTTTGTTGCCTTATTGATTGAGCGAAGAGCTCAAATTTTATAAGTTTTGGTTTCTTTACGACCAGTGCGTTAAGAGCGCATCAACTTGTGAAACGATCAATAAGAGTATTAAAGGCGATTATTTGCTATATAGACTCTGATCCGTTATCGATATATTTTGAATATTAATGTGCTTCCTTTAAAGCCATGTCCCATGTGATGGTGACATTTAATATTCGCAATTTATATCAAACAAGTGTGATTCGCGACGATGCGTTTTTACGACTTGTTTTTTTTGTGCGTAAAAATCGATCGTTTGCCGGGAATATGTAAGTTTTAACCAAAAAATCTATGAGGTAAGGGGATTGAGAAATGGGCAAAGCGTTAGTTATTGGTTGTGGCGGTGTGGCATCGGTAGCAATCCACAAATGTGTTCAAAACAGTGAGGTTTTCGAAGAAATCTGTATCGCAAGCCGTACAAAATCGAAATGCGACGAACTGAAAGCAAAACTCGATGGCGGCAAAACGAAAATTACGACTGCACAAGTTGATGCAAACAATGTTGATGAGCTGATCGCTCTGATCAACGAAGTAAAACCGGACATCGTTATGAACCTGGCTCTGCCTTATCAAGATCTCACGATCATGGATGCATGCCTGGCAACGAAAACACACTACATGGACACAGCTAACTATGAGCCGGAAGATACGGCTAAGTTCGAATACAAATGGCAGTGGGACTACCGCGAGCGTTTCGAGAAAGCCGGCATTACGGCTCTTCTCGGCAGCGGCTTCGACCCAGGCGTAACGGGCGTATTCTCCGCTTATGCACTTAAGCATTATTTCGACGAGATCGAATATATCGACATTCTCGACTGCAATGGCGGCGACCATGGCTATCCGTTCGCTACGAACTTCAACCCAGAGATCAACATCCGCGAAGTATCGGCTAACGGCCGCTACTGGGAGAACGGTGAATGGATCGAAACGAAGCCAATGGAAATCAAGCGCGAATATAACTTCGCTGAAGTTGGCCAGAAGGATATGTACCTGCTGTACCATGAAGAGCTGGAGTCCCTTGCTGTTAACATGCCAGGTCTGAAACGCATCCGCTTCTTCATGACGTTCGGCCAAAGCTACCTGATGCACCTTCGCGCACTCGAGAACGTGGGCATGACTTCGATCGAGCCAATCGAGTTCGAAGGCAAACAAATCATTCCGCTTCAGTTCTTGAAAGCTGTATTGCCGGATCCAGCATCGCTCGGACCGCGTACGGTCGGCAAAACGAACATCGGCTGCATTTTCCAAGGTAAAAAAGACGGCGTTGCGAAAACATACTACGTGTACAACGTGTGCGACCACCAAGAGTGCTACAAAGAAGTCGGCTCCCAAGCGATCTCCTATACGACGGGCGTTCCTGCCATGATCGGCGCAGCTATGGTTCTGACTGGCAAATGGAACAAACCAGGCGTATACAACGTCGAGGAGTTCGATCCGGATCCATTCATGGAAGAGTTGAACAAATGGGGACTTCCATGGGTAGAAGACTTTAATCCTGTACTGGTTGACGACGGCCAAGAAGCTAAGCAACCAGCGCTGGTTCGCTAATAATGCGGTTCGAAGAACTGCCAACGCCTTGTTTTGTCGTCGATGAGGCACTCATCGAGAACAATCTGAAGATCCTGAGCGGCGTCATGCAGCGCACGGGAGCTAAGATTATTTTGGCCCAAAAAGCATTCTCTATGACAACCATGTACCCCCTTATTGGAGAATACTTATGCGGGACGACAGCAAGCGGCTTATACGAGGCTCGATTAGGCTATGAAGAAATGGGCAAAGAAACGCATGTCTTTGCCCCGGCTTATCGGGAAGAAGAGATCGACGAAATCCTCTCGATCTGTGATCACATTATCTTCAACTCCTTCACTCAATTGGAGAAGTTCAAAGACAGAGCTCTGCTAGCCGGCAGGAAGGTCGGCTTGCGCATCAATCCGGAATGCTCGACTCAAGTGGGGCATGAGATCTATGATCCGTGCTCCCCGGGCTCCAGATTCGGTGTGAAACGGGAAGACTTCCGACCGGAACTGCTGGACGGTGTATCCGGACTGCACTTCCATACGCTCTGCCAGCAGAACTCCGACGACTTGGCGACGACGCTGCAAGCGGTCGAAGAGAAGTTCGGCGAATGGCTTCCTCAGATGGAATGGATCAATTTTGGCGGCGGCCACCATATCACCAGAGAAGATTATGACCTCGACACTCTTGATGCTTGTATCAAGCGTATGCAGGAGAAGTACGGCCTTGAGGTTTATCTCGAGCCTGGTGAAGCGGTTGCGCTCAACGCAGGTTACTTGGTCGCATCGGTATTGGATCTTCATAAGAACGGGATCGACATTGCGATTCTTGACACCTCCGCCACTTGCCATATGCCAGACGTATTGGAAATGCCGTATCGTCCACCGCTGTTCGGAAGCGGCGAATCTGGCGAGAAGCCATTTACATATCGGCTTACCGGCCAAACCTGCCTGACGGGCGATGTAATCGGAGATTATTCATTCGACCAACCGCTGCAGTACGGCGACCGGCTCGTGTTCGGCGATATGGCGATTTATTCGATGGTGAAGACGAACACCTTCAACGGCACTCCGCTGCCCGCTATTGCTGTCAAAGGCAAGGATGGAGACTGCCGCGTCGTGCGCGAATTCGGCTATCAAGATTTTAAGACGCGCTTAGCGTAATATAGATGCCGCATCACCAATAAGGCCATCCTTCCGGATGGCCTTATTCTATCTAACACTTCTTTATTTACGGCCTGCGGAGATTCCGGCGTTTCGCCTTCTTTCCATTTCCCTTTCCAGGCCCTCCCTTCCTCTAGCCATTGCCCAGTAATGGTTCGAGCGGAAGACTGGCTTCAACATTGGAGACAAGTACTTAAGAAGAGGCTTCTCCGCGTTTACATACCAATCGAACCGTGCATTAACATATTCCCCATCCTGCTCAAAGGTCCACGTACCGCGGCCTGCCAAATCTCCTTCCGCTTTCAAAGATATAGAATGGGGTGCATTTTCGGCGGTTTTACACGATTTCCAGCGCAGTTTGTATGGCAGCTTGCCTTTCGAAAGAATTGCGAAAACCTCTCCGTGCGTCTCCTCATCCTTCCCCGCGTCCTCAATATTTAAGTACACTTCAGCCCACCATCTTTGATAACCCTTAAAGTCAGCGCAAATCTCGTAAACATCCCTAATGTCTCCCTTAACACGCCAATCTGTCGGCATATAATACTCATTCGCAGCCATAGTTCCTCCCGTGTCCACCTCAAGTGGTAAATGCAATAAATATCCATTCTATGCAGTACCACAGACATCCTTCTAGCAGGTGCCACATCAAGCTAATGAAAAATAAGCCTCTATTCCACCTAGGAATAGAGGCTCTCCATTAATACTGCCCTTTAATAACAAAGAATGTACCCCGAATCGTTCCCGCTAGCTTCGACTTCTGCCTAGCGAACTTAAACTTCTTCTCTTCCAACTCCTTCGGTACTTCCATCCCCTCCGAAAGCTTAAACCCAACGGCCCGCTTCTTCGGGTCATCGATCGTATACAACACGTTGACACCAAGACCGTCCTCGTAGAAAACGAAGGTCCAGTCGATATTCTCCACTTGAAGACGCGCGGTTTCCAAAGGCTTGGCTGCAAACTCAATCCCGCGCTCTTCTTTCAAGATCCGGGTCACATATTCAAGGTTGTCCTGGCTTTCGCTAGCCGGTACAACCGCAAATTCATGTTTGTATTTGTTCATAAAGTAACGGGCTTCATTCGCACGTAATCCAGCAAGCGCTTCCGCTACCGGTGATGATTCTAAGCCGACTGTGGACACATTTTTAAAATCAACGATATACGACATCATGATCCCTCATCTTCTATTAGGGTTTGGTTGGTTCACATGGACTGATCATATCATACTGGCCACTATCTATTGCAACATATTGATAACCGATACGTCTATATGGTCATCATCAAGAATATTCCATGAAGACCAATGCCAGAGGGGGATCTACATGAGATTAGAGAGAAAAAGAATCGTTCCGCTTATCGGGTTATGGCTGGCGGTCTTCCTGCTTACTGCAAGCCTTGCCGCCTGCGGCAGCGGAAGTGACGACAAGTCCTCGAGCGAGGATGCAAAAGCGGCAGAGGCCTCGCCGCCCGCTATGGCACGGTCAAACTCGGAGCTCAAGAACGAGACTACGACCGCAGATGCTGCAACTGGTACGGCGAGCCAGACAGACAGCGGAATAGCGGATACTTCCGCAATGGCGAATGTCCATCGGCAAGTAATCTATACCGCAAATCTTCAAATGCAAGTCAGAGACTTTGCCAGTGCACGCAACACCATTGACCAGTTAATCATCAGCAGCGGCGGGTACCTGCTCTCCTTCGCGGAAGATGAATCATCGAACCGGCTGAGCGGATCGTTCAAGATCAAGGTGCCCGCCAAGGGCTTTGATTCCTTCATCGATTCGATCGACAAGCTGCCCGATAAGAAGCTGAGCAAAAATATTAGCGGCGAAGATGTGACCGAAGAATATGCGGACCTCTCCGCACGTCTAAAGGCCAAAGAAGCGGCAGAAACGCGGTTGTTCTCTTTCATGGAGAGCGCCAAGACTTCCAAAGATCTTGTCTCCTTCTCCAACGAGCTTGCCCAAGTCCAGGAAGCCATTGAGCAGATTAAGGGAAGAATGCGCTACATCGACCAGAATGTCGACTACTCTACGGTCGACATCGACATGTACCAGACGCTCAGCAGAGACGGCCGCGAGGTGGACTTGGACGAGAATCCTGGTCTGATGACGAAAGCCGGAGACGCTCTGCGCCATAGCGCGGATATGATCGTCGCACTTGGTAGAGCGCTCGTTATTGCTGCGGCCTTCTTGCTGCCGCTGCTGCCATTCGCCGCGATTGTCATCATAATAATTGTCATTGTGAAACGGCGCCGCCGCCAACGTGCTCAAGCCGAGTCCGAGACACGCAGCATTTCGCACCAGAATGACAACACGCCGACAAGTGATGACCACTTAACGTGATGTGCCACCCGCTATCTTAAGGATAGCGGGCTTTTTTTATTCCGTCCGCTCGCTCTGCCTGTTGCTTGACTCTTAGACTTGCACGGCAACCAACACGGCTGCAATTACCGTAATCACAAACGCAGGCACTGCTTGCCCAACGGGATGTTTGACCCTGAAATGCGAGAGGCATGCCACCAACATGGTGACCCCAATCCAAATGCCTGCCCATGCCGCTACTCCCCGGTCCCAATAACCGATGACGAGCCCGGCAGCACCGATTAATTGAACGATCCCCGTAACCACTCGGAACCATTGCGGTAGTCGAAGCGATTCGAACATTTCAACAAAATTTTTCGATCCTGTCAGCTTGGTTGCTCCGCCAAAGGACATCGAGACGAGCAGAAAGCTTTGTAAAATAACGAAAAGGATATACATACGTTTCTTCCTCCTACTTAGGATTTGGTTGCGACTTATTCGATCCAATTGGACACCATTTGGTGGCTGTTTTTATTATAGGACACCATTTGGTGTCCTGTCAACACAGAAAAGTCCGACTCCGAATAGCGATTCGGCTTCATTTCCGCTTGAACCTTACGTAGTGTTAAGATTTATAATGAACGTACCAGCAGGATGAAACGCGGGTTAACAGCCATAAAAGTCGAACATAATAAATTCGAATTCGGAGGAGAAACGAACATGAGAAAACTCGTTTTATTTCTGCACGCATCGCTTGACGGTTTTGTAGAAGGGCCGAACGGAGCAATGGACATTGGCTGGATTTCCTACAATGCTGATTTGGAGAAACACGCGAAAGAAATTTTGAGTACTGCCGACACTGTCATTTGGGGACGCGGGACTTATCAGATGATGTACAGTTACTGGCCATCTGTGCCTTCGAACCCATCAGCTTCGCAGCATGAACGGAATCATGCGGAGTGGATCGAAAAGACCGCCAAAATCGTTTTTTCCACGACACTGGAGAAGGTCGAATGGAACAATTCCAGACTGGTGAAAGAAAATGTCGAGGAAGAGATCAAGAACCTCAAACAGCAGCCAGGCAAGGATATAGTCATCCTCGGCAGTCCCAGGTTCGCGCACTACCTTATGCAGCTTAATTTAATAGATGAGTATAAAATAACGGTTTCTCCCGTCCTGATCGGCAGCGGGTTGCCGTTATTCCAAGGTCTCAAGGAGAAGATCAATCTTGAACTTATCGAGAATAAGACATTTGATTCTGGAGCCATAGGCCTCGCTTACCAGACGCTCAGATGATTTTGTCTTCTAAGCAGATTACGCTGACTAACGGAGAAAGATAGCCCCATAACAAGAGGCAGTCTAAGACTTTATATTCCAAGTCTTAAGACTGCCTTTCGTTACCTATCGCTCCATGGATATGTTCTTGAAATACTCTACCACTACCTCACGGAATTCCTGAGCCGCCCGCGAAATGTAACGACTGCGGTGCCATGACAACGCGATCTTCCGTATCAATTCATGATCCTCCACTTGGAGGTACCGGATCGGTTCCCGTAAGTTCCTTGCCGTGCTGGGCATGAAGGCAATGCCGATTTCGGCTTCTACAAGTGAGCTTAACCTTGCCGGTTCATCGCCCTCATACACGAACCTCGGTACGAATCCGGCCGACTGGCACAAAGAATCCACGAAGTCACGTGCGCCAAAACCTTTCTTGACTCCGACGAACCATTCGTCCTTAAGCTCAGCCAGAGACACGCTGCTTCGGTCGGCTAGCCGGTGCCCCTTGGGCACAGCCACAAGGATGGGATCGATGAATACAACCTGGGACTCAATGTCGCTGTCTTCTATCGGCGGTGACGATAAGCAGAAGTCGACCTCTCCCCGGTGAAGAAGCGCCGCCATTTTCTGAGTCCTGACCATTTGGACATGAAATTGGACATTAGGCCGTTTTGCCCGAAATTCTCGAAGGAGCTGCGGCAGCGTGCTTGCGGTTGTCACCGCCAGCTCGATACAGCCGTTCTCCGGACTGGACAAATCGTTCATCTCCTGCTTCCCCTGCTCTAACTCAAATAATGCACGTTCCGCACGGAGCAGAAATCTTCTTCCGAACTCATTAAGCCGGAGTCTTCTCCCCGTTCGATCGAATAGAGGAACCCCGAGATCCTCCTCCAGACGTTGAATCGTCTTGCTAAGCGACGATTGCGTCACATGAAGGCTTTGCGCGGCCTCCGTCATATGCTCCGTACGGGCCACTGTAAGAAAATATTGCAATTGAAGAAGTTCCATTCCGCCCCTCCGCTCATTCCTTCTAATCAATGGAATCATAACACAAAATGCGTTGGAGTAAATGTCTGCCTTCAAGTACGATTCCATTAAGAGATGTTTCTATCTAATGGGGGGCTTAATATGAATGCACGCGGCTCGTGGCTAATGATTTCCGTTGGATTGGGGATGCTGCTCAATCCTTTGAATTCTTCAATGATTGCTGTAGCGATTCCCCGGCTAAGTCATGCCTTTCAACTAAACTTTACCGTTATTTCGTGGATTATTTTCTCCTTCTACATCGCAAGTGCGATTACGAACCCTGTCGCAGGTAAGGCAAGCGATTTATTCGGCCGCAAAAAAATCTTCCTTGCCGGGCTTATCATCGCCCTTGCCGCATCCTTACTCGCACCTTTCTCACCCAACTTCGGTTGGCTCATTGTGTTCCGCATTATCCAATCGATCGGAACCAGCATGACGATTTCCGTCGGAATGGCCATTATTCGCATACATGTGAAGGAGAAGCAGGCGACTGCGCTGTCCGTTCTGACCATCTTCCAATCTGGGGCGGCGGCCATTGGGCCGTTTATCGGCGGGGCATTGATTCACTGGTGGGATTGGCCCGCCATCTTCTTCGTCAACATTCCGTTCGTCGTCTTGAGCTTCCTGCTGTGTTGGAGGATGATTCCCTCGGACGAGGCGTCTTTAACCGCACGCGGCATGTCCTTTCGTGAATGGCTGGTTGTAATGGATGCGACAGGAATGGTGTTCTTCACGGCGGGGCTGGTCCCCTTGTTGATTGGCTTATTATCAACGAAATCATCCGGTCAGATAACGGCTGCGAATGTCATAGCGGGGCTGGCAGGGCTGGCTCTGCTGGGGGCTTTCATACGGCATGAATTAAAAGCGGCGTCGCCCTTTATTCCTATACGCACGCTTGCCAAGTATCCTGCGATCACTTGGGTGAATATCGAATTTATGGTCGTCAACTTGCTGTTCTACGCACTCTTCTTCGGGATTCCGTCCTACTTGCAAACGGTCCGCCATATCAGCGAGTTCCACACGGGAATGCTCATGTTGAGCCTAGGTCTATGCTCGCTCCTCGCATCCCCGCTGGCCGGACGATGGATAGATAAAGCCGGTCCACGGCCAGCACTGCTTGTGTCCGCCATTCTCATGGCCTTGGGGTCCGCGTGGATTGTGACATGGAATCATACGTCACCCATGATCAGCGTAGGTTTGGCGTTGGCTGCGTTCGGCATCTGCAACGGGCTTAACAGCGTCGGAATGCAAGCCGCCTTATTTAAAAGTTCTCCGAAGGACATCATCGGTGTCGCTTCCGGCATGTTCAGCACATCAAGAAATCTAGGGGCCATTCTGTCGTCGTTATTGATAGGCGTCGTAATGGGGAATCAGTTCAGCTTCGAGGGGTTTCGAGTGCTTGGAATCATCCTCACGGCTATCGCATTGTCCTTGACGTTCACAAGCCGGAGACGCAGGGAATCCAGCCCATCTTCGCAATGAGGAACGGCGCTATCCGTGATGGACTTGTTCTGGAGATTAAAATCCTCCAGAAACCGATGCAGTTTGGCATTTGCCCGGAAAATCTTCATGAACGCGATACTCTCTATGTTTAAATTTACAAATCCTTCGGGACCCCATGACTCTTCCATAATAAAGTTCTGTTCTAATAGACTCGTAACAACCATTCAACAGGCAAGGAGGGACATTGAAGTTCGCAGGAGTATCGCGATGAACGGTATTGTTGACTGCATGGGCTCTCGGAATGAAGGAAACCATTGAGGAGATGGAGGAGAGAAAATGAGCAAGAGCAACCCAGTATGGAGCCGCACGGCAGGGACTTATCTTTTAGCGTGCGCTATTTTAATGAGTGTCATCAGCATACCTGGGGCCGCGTTTGGCGAGGGACCTGCCGATCCGGCTCCGGTACTGCAGCCGACGGGCACCTCGAACGGCAAGAAAGTGTTGTTCGATAACACACACGGTCAAACGGCGGGCGCCGCGGACTGGGTGATTGACGGTGCTTTCTCGGATTACGCGCAGGCTTTAGCTGGACAAGGCTACTACGTCAAAGAGCTGCGCAAAACGACCCCGCTCACGCTGAGCGATCTATCGGGATACAATGTCTTCGTTATCGGCGAAGCGAACATCCCTTACAAGGCATCCGAACAAGCTGCGATGCTGCAGTACGTTCAGAACGGCGGCAGCATCTTCTTCATCGCGGACCATTACAATGCGGACCGGAATAAGAACCGGTGGGATTCCTCCGAAGTGTTCAACGGGTACCGCCGCGGCGCATGGACGAACCCGGCCAAAGGGATGAGCACCGAAGAGGCTAACTCCGACGCCATGCAGGGCGTCGTCAGTTCGGACTGGCTAGGAACGAACTTCGGCGTCCGGTTCCGTTATAACGCCATCGGGGATGTTACCGCGAATACTATCGTCTCCCCGTCGCAAGCGTTCGGCATCACCCAAGGCGTATCGACCGTAGCGATGCATGCAGGTTCCACACTTGCCATTATGGACCCGCTCAAAGCGAAAGGAATTGTCTATCTGCCTTCCACCACGACGAAATGGTCGAGTGCCGTCGATCAGGGCGTCTATGAAGGCGGCGGCGTGAATGAAGGGCCGTATGTTGCCGTCTCGAAAGTCGGACTCGGGAAAGCCGCTTTCATCGGCGACTCCTCTGCCGTCGAGGACGCAACGCCGAAGTATAAGCGCGAAGAGACCGGGGCTGCGAAGACGACTTACGCCGGATTCACCGAACAAAATGACAGCGCGCTGCTCGTCAACCTCGCCAACTGGCTATCCGTTCAAGAATCCTACACTAGCCTGAATCAAGTAAGCGGGCTGACGCTGGACCAACCGACCTCGCTGCTTGCAATGGAAGATCCGGCTGCATCGACCGAGCCGCAAGCAGAACCATGGGCGGCACCAGCTGCCGACTACAAATGGTGGGACCGCTGCACGTTCAAGACGGGCTCCTACGGAGCCGGCACCTGTACCGTTACGAACCCGTCAACAACGCTTAACGAAGGTTTCGAGAGCGGCAGCAAAACCGCGTATACGACTGGAAATGTTACGCTCAGCACCGGTTCGTGGACGTTCAATAACGCGCTTATCGGCAATTTGAGCACCGACAAGAAGACCGGCACGCAATCCGCCCGCGTTCGCGCGGCTGGATTCATCCAAATGAACTTCAACGTGGCGTCTGCAACAACCGTTAAGCTAAGCGTGGCGAACTTCAACACTGACTCGGGCGCGACTTGGAAGCTGCAGAAATCGACGAATGCAGGGACAAGCTGGACCGACGTTACGACCGCAGCAGCCGCGACCTCGACCTTGACCGAGAAGACGATTACCGTCAACTCGACCGTTCCCGTCCGCTTCAAGATTGTCGTTGCCGGCACGGCCGACAGCCGGATCAACGTGGATACTTTCTTGGTTGTGAATTAGTCCGATTCTTGAAGTGGAATACAAAAAAGGATGGCGGGATGCCATCCTTTTTGGCTGCCTATTCCTTTCCTGCGACGGCGAGCTTATCTGCATATCGGGCAAGGTTAGATACCGTCTCGTACAGCTCCTCTTGGCAAAAGCCCATCTCTTGAGCCATTTGCTCCGAATTCGGTCCTTCGATTTCGATGATGTGAGTAATTTGAGTGCCGGAGGATAGAGGGGTCAGTTCATGCCGGCCAACAATCGCATGGTCGGGTCCAATCGGGGTTCGGTCGACAAAACATTGCCCCTCTACGACTTGAAGCAATTCAAACGCAAGCTCAGGCCCTCCTGCCGGCTGCAGCACTCCCGTTGTTCCCGCTGCGAAAGGCCCCTCCGGCCGATAGAAGGAAAGACCGTAATCCCACTTCGACCAATTGCTGAAATCGCAATAGATTTGCCACACCTCGGCCGATGACACCTTGGTTTGTTCCGTTGCTGAAACCGTCCACATCTAGCATCCCTCTTTTCCTCGTTTGCACTCATCATACGTTAAAGCCGCTGACAACTGTATGTCAGTGAATTTGCACAATCTGGATCGCTGCACGCCCAAATAGAGGATTTTACTAAAACAATACCGAACATGATCATTTCGTACAAGGACGGCAATGTTCCATTATCCGCCGTCTCCTATAATCAAACCTGAAAGAAGGATCGGCATGGATTGGCTTGCCCGCATGAATAACGCAATGGAATATATAGAGACACACCTGACGGAAGAAATGGACTACGATCAACTAGCCCGAATTGCCTGCTGCTCGACCTACCATTTTCACCGGATGTTCCCGTTCATAACCAATGTACCGCTCTCTGAATACATCCGGCGCAGGAGGCTGACCCTTGCCGCATTCGATCTGCAACTTGGCGGCGCCAAGGTCATCGACGTCGCGTTGAAGTATGGTTACGAATCGCCAGAGGCATTCTCCAGAGCGTTCAAAAAAATGCATGGTGTGATGCCAACATCGGCGCGCGACAAGGGCGTTTCACTCAAAGCCTATCCCCGGTTATCCTTTCACATCTCAATTCGGGGAGATGCGGCAATGAATTATAGAATCGAGGAAAAACAAGCCATTGAAATGTTCGGCGTATCGACTGTCATCAGTGCTGATGGCGAGAGACCGTTTATTGAAATACCGGAGTTCTGGACACGGTGCATCACCGACGGAACCGTCGATCGAATTCGTGCAGCTGCAGAATTAGGGGACAATGGCCAGATTCATTCGGTCACGTACAACCATCAAGCCGAGAGTAAAAACTACATGATCGGTTATTTCTTGCCCCAAAGCGGCTTGCCGGAGGGGTTCGAGAGGTTTCAAATTCCTCCTCAGACATACGCTATTTTCTCAACCGGAGTCAATCCCGACGGACAGAATGATATCCATGGATTGTGGAGACGGATATGGGGAGAATGGTTTCCGAGCTCCAATTACGAATTCGCCAACGGCCCCGAGTTCGAAATGACTTACGACCGCGGCAGCGGCATGTACGAAATCGAAGTTTGGATTCCGGTCGTTAAGAGGTCCGGGGCTTAGAGCGGAGACAGAGAGCAGCACAAGTGATTCCCACTGTACTGCTCTTTTGGGGCTTACCTTGCTTCCACCTTAATTTGTGAGGGGTTATTTGGGTACAAACGTATGCTCAGCGAAACTAGACCGCTCAATAAATTGATGTCTTTCGTAAAATCTTTTGGCCCCGCTATTGGATTGCGCCACACGCAAAAATATATTATTTATCCCCAATATGGACGCCATTCGATGGATACAACTGTTCAATATTAGACTTCCGTACCCGCAGTTCTGATAGTCAGGGTGAATGACAAAATCCCGAATGTACTGGCCTGCTATAATGTAAGCTCCGACTAGTTTATCCTCAATCCAAAAAGATCTTACCCGATCTTCCGCTTCGCAACTTAGCAAGAAACGCAAAAAATCGTCTTTTGATTTTATTTCTGTGCTCCAGCCATTTTCAACATTCAATTGATAATAGGCTCTATCGAACAATTGAACGAAAGGATCAAGCCACCCCGGGGAAAATCCCTTCTCAACGAGCGGATGCATCTCCAATACCTTCATTTCCTTACTGAAATCGTACTGGAGCTGGAAGCCTTCCATGTCGGTCGCAAATCCAAGTTTACGAGCGAGCTGAATGAACTCTTTATTCGGCCCGTAGATGTTAAAACAAACTTCTTTTGTTTCATTGGTGCCTAAGTGTCTTTGCAGGCTTGTCTCCATAAGGTTCAGCAAAGCTTCATCATGACGATAACGAGAAAAAGCTGCATAAGCGATCGTACAATCATCATTCTCAACTATACAGAAAACACCGTGGTGATAACGCGATTCCTCATAATGAACAAGGGTTACTGTCCCATTAGCAAATGCGTCGCGCACGTAATTCTCCGCACCCGTAGATATCAAAGACATGAATCGGCATACTCTGCTCTCTATGCTATTCTCCATATTTATCCCACCTTTAATATACAGTTTAACAGATACTGCTAGAAATGTTCATATCCTAATAAGGATACCGGTTTGGTGAAATACTCTGTATGGCTGACACAGGAGGTGAACGACAAAGTGAGTACGAAAGCTAAGCCCGATAAAAGCGATCCAAAGAAAAGCGCGTCGCGTTCGAACGACCCGAATGATCAAGGAAAACCTAATGTGCAAAAATAAGACGAAGCAAAGCTGTCAATGCCCCGTGACATCAGAGGCATGCATAACAAAACCCGGTCTGCATGACCGGGTTTTGTTGGGTGTTATTTCGGCAAGACGGCCATCATCGGATAAAATTCCGTAGTCATGATACCCGCGATAACGGCAGGATCTTCTGCGATGAGTGTTGGGACTTGATCAGCATTCTCGACCTCAATGATGGCGAGCCCATGCGGATCATCCGGTTTCCGGACAGGTCCGAACACAAGAGCGATCCCCTGGTTCTGCTTGTCCGTCCAGTAAGCAATGTGCTTAAACATAATGCTTCGTTCTTCCTCGGTCATATCTTGATGGAAAGTTAATCTTGGTGGTGTAGACCATAACATAAAGTGCATTTTTCCCGGATTGTTGCTTGCGGTGTTATCCGACATTGCGAGAGCCTCCACATACCCCAAATTTGTCATCCATTTAGCCCTTCACTTCATGATCATTATCCCTTCAATCGCTTTCCCGATGCAAGTGACGGATACGTTCATGTACGGGACGCCATCGTCAGCTACTCCATTCAGCTGTGACTCCAATGAAATTCAGGAACTGGCCGTTCGGACAGGTTTATCGATTCACACTATACGTTATTATGAGAAGGAGGGGCTGTTAGATAAGGCTGTTAGATCGGCATGTCCAAGGGGTGCGAACAACTATCGCAATTCCATCCATGACTATGAATCGGGTTCAGGAGGCCGTCCATGATCCAATCCTTAAACGAACGAGGCATTCCCTATCGGCGGATGCACAATCTGCGGATCGCCGGCGCGAGGTTAGATACGTGCGAGCATGTCGTCAGACATCTCGGCGCTCTGCAAGCGCAAGATTATCATCAGGCTTTGTGGGCCGTCGGAATGCGTACGCAATCGGCCACCGTGACGGATGTCGAGAAGCTCATTGAAGACCGTAAAATTGTTCTGACTTGGGCGCTGCGCGGTACAATTCATTGCGTCCATCCGGACAACGTGAGATGGATGCTGAAGCATCTAGCCCCGCGTATTCTGGCTAAGGATGAGCGAAGACTGGAACAATTGGAGCTTAATCAGGAGATTATTGAGCGCTGCAGACAGATCGTCTATACCGCCTTGGGCAGGAGCCAACGGTTAGCCCGTCCTGATCTGATGCTATTACTGGAGGAGCATGGAATCCCCACCGATAACCAGCGAGGATATCATCTTCTGTGGCATCTCGCGCAGAGCGGCCATATTTGTCTTGGGCCGAGAGAAGGCAAGCAGCAAACCTTTGTTTTGCTGGATGAGTGGGTACCTTCAGCGAACGATTTAAGCAGGAGCGATGCGCTCGCTTTGCTTGCGGAGAGGTATTATGCGAGCCATGGCCCGGCAACCGTACAGGATCTGGCCTGGTGGGCCGGGATCACGCTCTCGGATGCAAGACAAGGAATCGAAGCGGCGCAATCTCGGCTGGTGTCAGAAACAATAAACGGACAAACCTACTGGAGAGCCGACAACGCCCATGAGTCCTCCGCGGGTGAAGGACCGGCTGTTCATCTGCTACCGGGATTCGACGAATATCTGCTCGGCTACAAAGACCGGAGCCCGGTATTGCGTGCGGAACATGCCCGGCACATCATCCCGGGCAATAACGGGGTATTCATGCCGACCATCGTTGTCGACGGTCAAGTCTGCGGCATATGGAAGCGAACTGTGAAGAGCAAAGGGATCGACATCGAATTTAAACTCTTTGCCCCTCTGAGAGACAGTGAACAGCATATCATTGAGGCTGCAGAGCGATATTGCGCATTTATGGGACTCCCTTTGGCCGCAACCTCTTTTCACCCGATGGAATAAAACAAAATGAAGGGCACACGAGTCGGTGCCCTTCAACGTCTTATTTGCTGCGCGCCTAATTATTCGTTCACATGCTTAAGCCAGTTCACGAAATCCCTTTGATTGCGCTCGGAGACACCATGATCGGTCGGATAAATGTTGAACGTCAAGTGAGACGTCAGACTTCCTATATAATCGGCCGTTTCGTGACCGATCCGAATCGGGAACACAGAATCGAATTCGCCATGAGAAATAAATACCGATACATCTTGGATGCTCTTGAGCATATATTCCGTCTTCACGAATTCCGGCACATACCCGTTCAACGCCACGATTCCCTTCAGCGCATCCCCCATCGTAAGCGCGAGCGCCATCGACAAGATCGCGCCCTGACTGAACCCGAGCAAATAGCGCTTGGCCGCATCAATCGGATACTTCTCCGTCGCATAGTGAAGGAATGCCTGCAAATGTTCAACCGCTTGATCGAACATGTCCCGTATCGGATTGCCTAAGCTCTTCAGTTCATAATATTGGTAGCCCGCGCCCAATGTAAGATTGCCGCGAATGCCGACAATAATAAATTCATCCGCCAGAGGCTCCACTAAACCGAACATATTCCTTTCATTTGACCCTTTGCCGTGAAGCGTGAAGATCGCCGGATACCGCTTGTCCGGATCCATATGAGCTGGAAGATGAATGTCATACTGATAAGTTGGGGTCATGCGGTCACTTCTCCTTTGCGTTAGGCGCTGCGTTTTTTCCATAACACGCAATCAAGCGACAACGGCGATCGTTCAGCGACAATCAGGTAAAACGCGATAACAATAAAGCTCAAGTCCAACTCATAGCCGGCCATCTGGCCGTTCCCAAGCAATCCGACGGACAGCTTAGCTGTCATAATCGCCCCAATGAGTATGACCACCAGCAAGGCTGCTACATATCGAGTGAAGAGACCTGCGATCAGCAGAATTCCCCCAACGAGCTCGATATACGCCACGGCATATGCGAATGGTCCCGGTACACCGATGGAGTCAAACCACGCCTCCACATTGCCTAAGCCCATCTGTAATTTGTCGATTCCGTGAGCTGTAAATAAGATACCGAGTACGACACGCGCTATAGTCGAAACAATGTTGATTTTCGTCATATTATTTCTCTCCTTTGAACATATTAGTCATAAAGATGTTTGTTTCGTATAGCTAATATATTGCGGAAAGGAGTAGCTTGTCAATAGAAATATTGTTATTATGAATATATATTCTGTATTACAAATATTCTGATGGGGTGAAATCCGTTGAACATCGGCTCCACCATTCGAACGATACGCAAACGCAAAAACATAACGATCGCGCAAATCTGTGAAGAAACCGGTTTGTCCCAAGGCTTCATGAGCCAGGTCGAAACGAATAAAACATCCCCTTCCATCGCGACCTTGGAGAGCATTGCCAAGTCCTTGAAGGTGCCGTTGGCTTACTTGCTGCTGCAGCAGGAGGAACGCATGAATATCGTTCGGAAGGACGAGCGAAAAATAACGACCAGCGGGACCGAGAAATTAAAAGTAGAGCACTTGAGCTCTACCAAAAACGTAAGGATGATGCTCGTGGAGATCCCTCCCGGCGCTTCGACAGGCCTGGCTCCGCACGCTCACGAAGGCGAGGAGGTCCACGTTGTTGTGAAGGGCAGAATTTACGCCGAGCAAGGAGAGGATGCGTCCGAATTCAGAGAGGGTGACTCCTTCGGCTGGAATGCCTGCACGCCGCATCTTGTCAAAAATATTAGCGAGGAAACCGCTCTTATTCTGATTGCTGTCTATATCGAAAGCGATCAGGCTCAAGATTTTCTTTAAACCAACTATAGGAATTATTAAAAAGCCGGTTTTCTACTCTCGAGTAGAAAACCGGCTTTTTTCATGTATGTACATCCCCAGCTCAGTGGATGTCTCTCTTCTTGAAGTTGCCGCCCTTCACTTCCGCCACGTCGTATACCATTACGAATGCGCTCGGGTCGAGCTCGTGGATGATTTCTTTCATTTTGCTTTCTTCCATTCGGTTGATGACGCAAGTAATTTCTTTGAATTGCTCGTTCGAGTATCCGCCCGACACGAGGTTATAGGTTGCGCTTCGGCCTAATCGGTCACGAATGGTCTCGACCATAGCCTCTGGATGTCTGGTAATGATTTTGAACGTTTTGGCCCCGCTTAGACCTTCTTCAACGATATGGATGACCTTCGAGGCAATGAAATAAGCAATACCCGATAGAATCGCCCCTTGAAGGCCAAATATGCTCGAGACGATAATGAATACAAAGGTGTTCAGGAAAAGGATCAGGTCGCTGGTGCCGAATGGCAACTTACGGGATAACAGCACGGCAAGCATATCGATGCCGTCCAATGCACCGCCGTTACGCAAGGCAAGACCCATTCCGAAGCCGATAATAATACCGCCAACGACGGTTATCAGCAACGTATCCCCTTCAATGATCGGCGATAGTTCATGCATGACAGCCGTGCCGACAGCGAGCGAAGCAATACCGATCACGGAGTAAATTGCAAAGCTTTTGCCGATCTGCTTGTACCCTAGAAAGATAAACGGAATATTAAGAACCGCGATGAGAAGCCCTAGCGGCAATCCGATGAGCTCGGACCCCACGATGCTGATGCCCGTCACGCCGCCGTCGGATACGTTGTTCGGAATTAATACCGCTTCAAGTCCATAAGCCGTTATGAATGCCCCCAGAACCACCATTAGCCCTCGCAGAAACTTTCTTAACACGGCAGGTTGTCTGTGTCCCTTTTGTCCCGTCATCATGTCTTAACCTCATTTCATCACAAGCGTATTTGGTGTGTTCCATTCGCATCTTGCCAATATAAGCTAAAGGATGGCTCACCTGTTGTAGAATGATACCACTTTCAGGTGCTGGATGCTAATTTAGGACTCCGCCTGCAAATAAAGGCCATCCCTGTCGGGACGGCCCTTTTATCTTAAGGCTATGTTAAATTCAAATCATTATAAAGCGAATCTGTTCTTAATGATTTCAGCAACCTCACTAGCACTTAAATTCGAGTTGTTAATTCTGATGTAATTTCCTCTTTTAATTTCTCCCTCGAAGGAGTTTAATCGGTGTTGCTCCATTGTCTGTAATAGATCCTGTTCAGAACGAGTAACATTCCTTTTTGTTGGCTTGTGTTCAAGTCTGTGAGGAGTCTTGTTACGCTCAATTCTTTTCTCAAGATCGGCTTCAAGCTCGACAAAATACACTTCGCCGTCTTTATCTTCGATTGTTTTGCAAATTTTATCAACGTAATCCCAATCCTCTTGTAAATCGAATCCCCATACATAAGTGAAAATCATTCCATACATATCACTATCAGCGGCGGCTTCAAATATGTCTTGACGAAATTTATTTACTAATCTCCACATTTCATGATTAAAACCGAATAGGGGAGCTAACATTTCAATTGTTACGTGATTGTGGAACAACTTTAGTTCAGTTACCTTCTCCAATTGATGTCCTACTGTCATTTTTCCTACCGCCTGCGGACCAAATATTATAACAAATTTCATTAAATCATTCCCTTGGAAAATATTTCAACAAAACTATCACAGCGTTTTAAAAAAAAGATGATTACAGCACCTGTTCTGCTTCTTGATCCGTCTCGTTCGATTCATTCCTCAAATATGCGCCGTGCTCCTGCGTCCACTTCCACATCGCTTCAAAAATCGGCTGAAGCCCCTTTCCGCTCTCGGTAAGGTCATATTCGACATGCAGCGGTACGCCGGGGAATAAAGTGCGCGTGACAATTCCTTTATCCTCCAGCAGCCGCAGGCGGTCGGTCAACGTCTTCGGACTTATCGGCTGCAGCTTGCGGCGCAGCTCGCCAAACCGCCGGTTCCCGTTGAACAGTTCAAACAAGAGAAGAAGCATCCATTTACCGTCCAAGATTTCCAGGATAGGTTCAACCGTACCCGGGCAGGACTGATCCATCATCATAACCACTCCATAGTTCATTTTTTGAAACTATTGCACTTAAATGTAACTACTTTTCAAATGTACCACAGAGGGATTAACATGTGAATCAAGGAAAGGAAATAAATGCTAGTACACATTAGAAAGGAGAGCTCAACATGAATAGACCGTTCGAAATCGACCCCGAGGAGTACCCTTTCACCGACCGCTGGCTGCCTTATCGCGACGGCAACATCCACTACGTGGATGAAGGGCAAGGACCGGCAATTCTTCTCCTGCACGGCAATCCTACATGGTCTTATCTTTATCGGAACGTGATCAAAGAGCTCCGCAAGGATTATCGTCTTATCGCTCCGGATTACCCCGGCTTCGGCATGTCGAAGGCACCCGCCGACTACCGGTTTACGCCGCAAGAGCATTCGAAAGCCGTACAAGATTTGATTCGCCATCTTGATCTGAAAGATTTTATATTGGTGGTCCAAGATTGGGGAGGTCCGGTCGGGCTGAATTACGCGGTACAGCATAGGGAAAATTTGTGCGGCATCGTCGTCATGAACACATGGGCTTGGCCAGCAGAGATTATGCCGATGAAATTGTTCTCGCTCGCTATGGGAGGTAAGCCTTTCGGGTACTGGCTTCAGACGCGGCGGAATTTCTTCGCCAAAACCATTGTACCGAATGGGATCCACCACGCCGAGAAAGTCACGGACCGTCTGCGGAAAGCTTACACCGATCCGTTCCCGACTCCGGAGTCCAGAATACCGACATGGGTATTTCCAAGATCTATCCGCAAAGAGCGAACATGGCTCGCCGGCATTGAATCGAAGCTGCCGAATCTGTCCGACTTGCCTGCTCATATTTTGTGGGGGACCAAAGACAGTGCCGGCTTCCCGCTTGAACAAATGGCCAAATGGCAGAAGGTTCTGCCGATGAACGAAACCGAGATGCTGGAGGACGCCTCGCACTATGTACAAGAGGATCGTCCGGATCGGGTAGCTTCCGCTATCCGAAGAGTATCGAGTCGAACTTTAGGAGGAGTATTACGATGAAAACGATTGTATGGGCAACTTTAACCGCCAACGGCAATTATGCACAATCCGGTCCCGATAACCCGCCGACCAAAGAAGCGCTGGATGACTTCTTCGCACAAGCCGCAGCTGCAGGAAATTTTATTGTCGGGCGTCGGACTTTCGAAGGAATGCGCGGCAGCGGAGGACCAGGGCCACTGGCTGATCTCGATATCGTCGTCGTGTCCAAGAGCGCTGCGGATATACCAGGTGCAAAGGTTGTAAGCTCTCCGCAAGACGCCTTGGATTACCTGAGGGGCAATGGTCATCTAACTGCTCTTATTAGCGGTGGCGCGGATATCCACAATTCATTCCTGGGCCAGGGACTTGTAGATGAAGTCATTTTCAACGTGGCTCCCGTATTGGAGGGCAGAGGATTAAATCTCCTGATCGACAGAGATCACTATCGGTTCAAGCAAGTGCAGCTGCTGGACTGCAAACCACTCGGAGGCGGCGTCGTTCAACTGCGCTATGCGATTGACCGAACGGTTTCTTAGGTTCCTCGTTTGAAATTCCAGCCATATGAAATACCTATGACCCGATATAGTTTATATGTGTTTTCCGATAGCCAATATCCCGCTCTATAATAAAGTCACTATTCGGAGCAGGGAGAGATTGACATTGCAAACATCCATTATCGGTTATCCAAGAGTCGGATCATTGCGGGAGCTTAAATTCGCATCCGAGAAGTACTTCAAGGGCGAGATTACAATCCATGAATTGCAGCAGACAGCCGCCGATCTAAGAGTGAGCCATTGGAAAAGACAGCAAGAGAACGGCATCGACTTCATCCCGTCGAACGACTTCTCCTTCTATGACCATCTGCTCGATACGGCGTGCCTGTTCAATATCGTTCCGCAGCGCTACCAAGCGCTAGGGCTTAGCCCGTTAGAGACGTATTTTGCCATGGCGAGAGGTTATCAGGGCGAACATGGCGACGTTAAAGCGTTAGCGATGAAGAAGTGGTACAACACGAATTATCATTACATGGTTCCCGAGATCGATGATTCCACAAGCATTCGCTTGGCGGGCACGAAGCCGTTCGATGAGTTCTTGGAGGCCAGGCAGCACGAGGTCGCGACGAAGCCCGTGTTGACCGGAGCCTTTACGCTGCTGAAGCTTGCGAAATATACCGGCGTCAAACAAGCCGATGACTTCGTTCATGAAACGGCGGAGGCCTATGTGAACGTGCTGGAAAAGCTGAACGCACTCGGAGCCGATTGGCTCCAACTGGATGAACCCGCGCTCGTAACGGATCTGACCCAAGAGGATATTGCGCTCTTCTCGAAGCTGTATTCGCGCATTCTATCTGCCAAGGGCAGCGTCAAGGTTCTCGCTCAGACGTACTTCGGGGATGTTCGGGACTGTTATCCAACGCTTCAGGCCTTGCCGTTCGACGGGATCGGAATCGATCTGGTCGAAGGGAAGCAGTCTCTGGAACTCGTGCGGAGATACGGGTTCCCCGACGACAAAGTGCTGTTCGCCGGCGTCATCAACGGGAAGAACATATGGAGAAACAACTATAAGAACACGCTCGCGCTTGTTCAAGAGTTAGGCGGTCACGCCCGGCATCTGGTGCTTAGTTCTTCCTGCTCGCTCTTGCACGTGCCTTACTCCCTGCAGCACGAAGCCAAGTTGTCAGAGGAGACGAAACGATATTTCGCTTTCGCCGAAGAGAAGCTGCGTGAATTCGCGGAGCTTAAATCCATCCTAGCACGTGCAGAAGATCCTTATACGAATGAGCCATATAGACACAACGAGGAACTCTTCAAGAGCGTCCGTTTCCTAGGCAACGAGACGGTGCAGACAAGGGCGGCAGCCTTGACGGATACGGACTTCACGAGACTGCCGGCTTTCGCGGAACGGGGAGCGATTCAGAAAGCCAAGTTCAATCTGCCGCCGCTGCCGACGACGACGATCGGCTCGTTCCCGCAGACAGCCGACGTTAGGGCGAACCGGTTCTCCTTCAAGAAAGGAGCCATATCCGAGACGCAGTACAAACAGTTCAACTTCGACAAGATCGCGGAATGCATCGCCTTGCAAGAAGAAATCGGCTTGGACGTGCTGGTCCACGGCGAATATGAGCGCAACGATATGGTCGAATATTTCGGGGAGTGCTTAGACGGCTATATTTTCACAGACCATGCCTGGGTGCAATCCTATGGAACAAGATGCGTGAAACCGCCGATCGTGTGGGGAGACATTAGCCGTTCCAGACCGATGACGGTCGAATATTCAGCCTATGCGAAGAGCTTAACCGACAAGCCGGTTAAGGGAATGTTGACCGGTCCGGTCACGATCCTCAACTGGTCCTTCCCTCGCGAGGATATCAGCTTGAAGGACAGCGCCATCCAGATTGCGCTTGCGATCCGAGACGAAGTGTTGGATCTGGAAGCTAACCATATCGAGATCATTCAGATCGACGAAGCCGCACTGAGAGAAAAGCTGCCGCTTCGGAAGTCCGATTGGCATGCCGAGTATTTGAGCTGGGCTATCCCCGCTTTCCGGTTGGTGCATAGCGGCGTGAAGCCCGATACGCAAATTCATACTCATATGTGCTACAGCCAATTCAGCGATATTATTCGTGAGATCGATGACATGGACGCCGACGTCATTACGTTCGAGGCCTCCCGGTCGGACCTGGCGATTATCGAAGACATCAACACGTGCGGATTCCAGACGGAGGTCGGTCCGGGGGTGTACGATATTCATTCCCCGCGCATTCCAAGCGTGGATGAACTCAAGCAGGGGCTGTCACGCATGCTGAACACCATCGACGCCGCCAAGCTGTGGGTGAACCCCGATTGCGGACTGAAGACGCGAGGCGTAACCGAAACTTGGGCGAGTCTGAGACATCTAGTCCAAGCGGCGAAAGAGGTTAGAGAAACGTTGCCGTTGCATTCATAAGGTACGTATTAGAAGAGGATGAACTCACCCGAGTTCATCCTCTTGGCTTAGAATCGGATAACCGTAATCCGTAATGACGTCTTTCAGATTCCGGACATATTCAGCGGCGAGCAGGCTCAATCTGGCTTTCCTATGCGTAATATAACCAATTTGCATGTTCGCTTCCGTTCTTAGGCGCACCGATTGAATATGCCCCCCGTTCAGGTCCGCATTGATCACGCCAGAACTGATCGTATAGCCGTTCAATCCGACGAGAAGATTAAATAATGTCGCCCGGTCGCTCACCATAATTTTTTTCTTGTAGGACCTCGTGCTTAGAATCTCCTCTGAGAAATAAAATGAATTGTATTCGCCTTGCTCGAAAGAAAGACACGGGAACTCGTCCAAGTCTTCGATTTCAAGCATCTCCTTAGCCGCAAGAGGATGCGTGGAGCTAACAAAGACGTGGGGCTCCGCAGTGAACAAAGGGTGAAACTCCAGCTCGCTTTCTTTTAACATTTTCTCGATGACCTTGCGGTTGAAGTCGTTGAGATACAGGATGCCGATCTCGCTGCGCATATTTCGTACGTCTTCTATAATTTCATGGGTCCTGGTCTCTCGCAGCGTGCACTCATACTCTTCCTCGTTCAGATCCTTTAATAAACGGACGAACGCTTGAACGGCAAAGGCATAATGCTGCGTCGATATCGCGCATAGCTTCTTCGAAGGCTTCTTATTCATATACCTTTGCTCGAGCAGTTCGGCCTGCTCTACGACTTGTCTGGCATAGGATAAAAACTCGGCCCCTTCATTCGAGAGCACGATGCCTTTGGATGACCGTACAAAAATATCTACGCCGATCTCCTGCTCTATTTCTTTCACTGCGCTGGATAGGCTCGGTTGAGAAATAAACAGCTGCTTAGCCGCCTCGCTAATGGAACCGCAGCTCACGATGGCCAGAATATATCTTAATTGCTGCAAGGTCATTCTTATCAACCCTTATGGTGTGTTTCTATAAAGTATAACGTATTCCAGCTTATTTGCCTGCTGCGAACCGGTCGATCACCGCGATATCCAGATGATCGGTGACAAGCTGACCGTAATGGGCTGCCTGCACAATTCCATTCTCGTTGATTAGAAATTCGGCGGGGACTCGATGGAAGTTGGAATCTTTCTCGTGGATAAGCTCGAAGCCGGCAGCTGCAGCCTCAGCGATAAACGCCTTTGTACGGAAGTCGGCCATTGTTGCCTGCATTTTCTCTTCGGAGGTGAACACAGCGATGACGTCCATGCCCTGATCGTTCCACTGAGCGTGTCGGCCAATGAACTGACGTATTCTTAGATTGCATAATGCGCAGGCGGAATTTCGGAAGAAGGAGAGCAACACTTTACGGCCCCGATAGCTCTCCAACGCTACAGGGCTGCCAAGCATGTCAACCGTATTGAATGTCGGGGCAAATACGCCAGGTCGAATCAGGTGAGACATAGCAAAATACCTCCTAAATTTCATTGGATGAGTTCGCGACTTCATCTTAACAGGAGGTAGGCATCGCTTCTGTGACTTAGTCACCTAACTGCGATTCTAATTCATCTCGCCGTACAATTCGGATCCAGCCGCGTCCCGTTTCGATCCAACCCTGCAGTCGGTAGCGCCGCAATGCGCGGCTTACGACTTCACGAGAGGAACCAATCTCAACGGCCAGCTCATGGTGGGTCAAGTTCAGCAGCTGTTTTCGTTCCGAAGTATGTCGCAGCAATGCTTTGACCATCCGCGCTTCCAAGGACTCCGAACGGCGGCCGCCATGCTGCTCGCTTATGCGAAGCAAATCATCCAGCAGCCCTCCGAACACAGCCCCCCGAATTTCCGCATGCGTCTGCAGCCAGCCGAGGAAGCTCTCTTTGGTAACGAACAGCGCCTCGACGTCCGACTCAGCCGTTATAGTCCCTGGGTAATCGCGGCTGCTTAGGCCTCTAAGTACGAATAGGGCACATATCTCGCCTGCTTGGAGTACACTCATGATAGACTCACTGCCATCCTCAGCGATACGGCTAATGCGCGCGGTGCCGCTCAGCAGGAACATCCCATAGGAAGCCGCCTCCTCCCGCTGAAATATTCGCGATTTAGGTGAGTACTTCCGAACCGTCGGCTGTGCTTTGACCCATTCTTCAGAAGTAATCTCGCTCAAGTAAGGCAGAACATCCAAAACTTGCGGGTTAAGTGATTTCGGTAGCATACCCAATGTTTTCACACCCCCTTAACCTATAAAACTTGCCGTTAGTGGCGACACGATTCACCATAACATTGATAGAGTGAAATAAAAAGAGACGCCTCATAATGGGTGTCTCTACAAACGTTTATCTCCATATGACCTCAATGCATGATACAGAGTCACCCACACACTGAAGACCGCCAAATCTTCAACCGCGCCACACCAGAACCGCCTCTGAAAATTTCTCATACTTGCCGGCCTTCCCTATATATTAGTAATGGCGCAAAATACCACAGAGGAGAGGTGGTGTGAAGGTGGCCTGCGAAAATTTGGGCATCGCTAACGATTTTAATGTCTTTGTATTTGAGGACCATATACAATCTTTTGTCGATTCGGAGGGGCGTGTCGCCGTCGGCGGAAACGCTGTTTACCGGAACTATGGAATCGGAAACAAGCTCACCTTATCCACGACGCGGAATGATCTTATCGTCGGGGGCAGCATGGACATCATCGGCGGCACCAACTTCAGTGGAAACAGCGTCATCAGTCCGACCGGTGCCATCATCAACTATACAATGACAAACAATAACGGTGTTCCCGGGCAGCCGCTGCGTCAGACGCCGTTCGATTTCGAAGACGCCGAGTTCTCTTTGACCTGTGCCTCCTCGTCATGGGCCGCAGTCGCTCCGAACGGAACGGTCAGCGTCAATTTCGGACAGATCGTGCTGACCGGAAGCGATCCATCGTTGAATGTGTTTACTATCGACGGAAACAACGTAGCAGGCTCCGGATTTAGCTTGTCCTCGGTGAATGGGATCAATATCGTTACACCTCCGGGCTCTACCGTTCTGATTAATATTGCGGGGACCAATATCGGATTTGGCAACTACTCCATATTCATTAACGGCAATACGGCTATTCCAAGCGATGGCCGGCTCATTCTATGGAACCTCTTCGAAGCAACCACGGCATTCAACCTGAATCTGTCGATAAAAGGCTCTGTGCTTGCCCCGTCTGCGAATTGGAGTGCAATCGGCTTCGGCAATATCGACGGCACGATCGTTGCCCGATCTCTGAGAAACACGACGGGCACGCTTGAAGCACACAACATTCCGTTCATCGGTTGCTTACCGCAGTTGTTCTGCGCCCCTCAGTTAGCCGTTCGCAAGACGGTCAACGGCGTTGCCTCCTTCTCTGGTACGCCGGGTACACTGATCGAATACCGTATCTCTGTTACCAATACAGGCGGAGGCACGCTGACGAACGTGCAGGTCACCGACCCGCTGCTTGGCTTCAGCCAGCTCATCCCTTCCTTGCAGAGCGGACGGGAGGTTATATTCACCGTTAACTCCCAGGTTCCAGCCGGTGCACCGGGGACAATCCAACAGAACATCGTTACCGCAGCCTCCGACCAGACGCCAGAGGCAACGGCAACCACTACCGTTACGGTCACAGGCAGCGTTAGTATCCTGTTCGATAAGAGCGTCGATCGGCTGACGGCGGCGCCCGGGGAAACGGTGACGTACCAATTCAGGGTTGATAATATCGGCGGAATTCCTTTGCAGAACGCTCGGCTCATTGACCCCCTGCTGGGAGTCGACCTTCTGTTTCCCAGCTTCTTGAGCGGCGTTTTGACTACCGTTACTTTTACGATACCAGCCAGTACCCCGATCGGTACGGTCATTACCAATACGGCAACCTTGACAGCCGATAATTTGCCTAATCCGGCTGCGTCGCAAACGTCGGTTACCGTTACGGAAATTCCTGCGGTCCGATTAGCCAAGTCGGCTGACCGTTCCTCAGCTGCGCCTGGAGAAGCGGTTACGTATACGATTACCGTGACGAACGATTCCCTCGTTACAACGCTGACTAATTTGCAATTAACGGACAATCTGCTCGGCTTAAATGAAACGATCAACCAGCTCACTCCAGGCTCTGTCGTGCAATTTACCGGAGTTTTCACCGTACCGCCAGGAACTCCCGCCGGAAGCCCAATAATCAATACTTCAACGCTAACATCCGAGCTCGGCAGCACGTTTGCGACAGTAGAAGTGATTGTCGGTGCACTCCCGGGGCTGACGGTAACCAAAAATGCCCGCCGTACCCAGGTCGCCCCTGGCGACATTATCATTTACGACATCGTCGTCACCAATACCGGCAACGTACCATTAACGAATGTGGCTATCAACGACCCGTCTCTAGGCTTCAGCTTGACGATCCCGCAGCTCCCCGTCGGCAGTGTGCAATCCTTCAGTTTAAACAGTCCCGTGCCGCCAGACACACCGGCAGGGACGAATATTTTCAACACCGTATTTGTTGCGAGCGATCAGACGGGCACCGTTGAAACGACGAGCGAGGTGATTGTGCAACCCGTCTTTTCGATTGGCGTGCAGAAGACGGCGGATAGAAACTTAGCCTCTCCTGGGGAAACGGTGACGTATACTGTCCTTGTCTCCAATACGTCCAATGGACCGATTACGAATGTCAGAATAAGCGACCCTACTCTTGGTCTCAATCAGGTCATCGATACGATGGAAGCCGGAGAAATCCTGATATTCACCCTTCCATTCACCATACCTGCGGGTACGCTTGCGGGGACCATCTTGACGAACATTGTCACTGCCAACGCCAACGAAACTCCTGTCCGAACAGCTACAGCACTGGTGACGGTCGCAGCGGTACCTTCATTAACACTGCAGAAGTCTGTTGTTCCTAATTTCGCTTTTCCTGGAGAGACAGTCACCTTTACACTTTCCATCCGCAACACAGGAAACACGCCTCTCACTACCGTTAGTCTGACCGATACCGATATCGGGGTCGATATCACGCTTCCTTTGCTTAACGTCGGTGAATCAAGTATCACCACCGTACCATTCACCCTGCCGGTAGCGATTCCGCCCGGCACGGTCTTCACCAACACGGCAACAGCTCTATCGGATCAAACACCGTCGCCAGTAACGGCTTCGGCGCAAGTGTTCATAGGCACTCCGGCGACGCTGGTGCTAACCAAGACCGTTAGCGCGACAGCGGCGCTTCCCGGCCAGACGGTAACCTTCCAAACGGTACTAACCAATACCTCCTCCGTCACGCTTACCAACATCGTTCTTATTTCTGATTTGTTTGGATTGACGCATCAGTTCCCGGAACTCGCTCCCGGCGGATCGGAAACTTTATTGGAGGATTTCGAGATTCCTGCAAACGCCATAAACGGAACGGTCTTCGTCAATAATGTTACGGCAACATCCGATCAAACAGCGGAAGTAACGGCGTCTGCCAGCGTAACGGCTGCGGCAGCCCCCAGTCTATCCATCTCGAAATCTGCCAATGTTGGAACTGCGCAGCCAGATCAGTCCGTTCTATATACGATTATCGTCACCAACACGGGTAACGCCCCGCTTTCGAATGTGCAAGTGAGCGATCCCACGATCTCTTTACTGAGGTTAATTCCATTGCTCGCAATTGGTGCCTCTGTAGAGATTTTAGTTCCGTTTCAGATACCGGCGACGGCACTTCCCGGGAGTATCTTTACCAATACCATCGCCGTCGTTTCGGAGCAAACGGGTGTGCAGTCGACGGAGGCAGAAATCGCGATTGTACAGACGGGTCCGTTTATCCCCAGTGCCGTCAAATTGGCTAGCGTCAGCGCGGCCATACCTGGGCAAACCGTTACTTACATGATCACTGTTCATAATCCGACGATGACGACGATCAATAACATTACCGTGTCCGATCCGGCGGTCGGTCTTCTGGAGACTATCGCTACATTGCTTTCGGGCGAAACAGTAATCTTTGAGGTCCCCTTTGTCGTCCCGCTCGGCACTCCGCAAGGAACCGTCTTGAATAATACAGTAACTGTAACTTCGCCCGGTGGCGCGAGCACGTCCAGCCAGTCTATCGTCGTTCTTCCGAATCCGATCCTGTCGCTTAGCAAAACGTCAAATGTAACGAGTGCACTGCCCGGCCAGATCGTTCTATTCACCCTTACCGTCACCAACACGGGAAACACGGTGCTGACGAATGTGCAAGTGACCGATACGGCACTTGGCTTTGCAACTACGATTCCTTTGCTGCCAATCGGCGAATCCCGCTCCTTCGAAGTCCCGTTCATCGTTCCGGCCGCACCTATCGGGACGATATTCCGCAATACTGCCTTTGCGCTTTCGGACGAAACGCCGGTTCCCGTCGAAGCCGAAGCCTCGTTCAGCGTTGGAGCGGCTCCGGCATTGGGGCTCAGCAAAACCGTTAATGTTCCGACCGCGGTCCCGGGCGAAACCGTTATTTTTACAATCGTCGCTGCCAATACGTCCACGGCTCCTCTTACGAATGTGAACATTACGGATTCACTTCTCGGATTTATTGCCGTTATCCCGTTCCTGGCTCCAGGTACATCCGAATCAGTGACGGCCGAATTTGTCATTCCGCTTCAATCGCCAGCAGGTACAGTGTTCGTCAATACGGCGACAGCGACTTCCGATCAATCGCTGACCGTTACGGCCTCCTCGTCCGTCGTTACGGCAGCGGCCCCGGCCTTATCGCTGCTCAAAACCGTAAACACTAACCTTGCTGCGCCCGGGGAAACCGTCACCTATTTTATATTTATAGAGAACACCGGGAACGTGCCTTTGACGAACGTGCAAATAAACGACCCCCTCTTCGGACTATCAGAGACTGTGACCGTTATCCAACCTCGAACGACACTGAGGCTTACGGTGCCTTTTGCTATTCCTCTGGATGCGCTGGCGGACGTGAGGATTTTTGATATCCTCAACGTAGGAACCGATCAAACACCGGTACAGAGTACGATTTCCGAGCTGATCGTCGCTAGCCGTTTCTCAGTGGATTTGCGGAAAACGGCGAACGTAACGGAAGCGCAGCCAGGCAGTACGGTCACATTCACGACGACGGTGACCAATACCTCTAATCAGAAGTTGACCAACCTCAACCTGATCGATTTGCTTACAAGCTTGAACGAAGTCCTCGAAGAGCTGCACCCGGGAGAGACCGCTACGCTCACGACAAGCGTCGTCGTTCCTCCATTCGCCGAGCCCGGTTCGCTCTTGACCAACACCGTGACCCTGTCAACCGGCGAGACTGCGCCGCAATCGGCTTCTGCTTCCGTCGTAGTGCAAGCACTAGCAAGAGCGTCTCTCGACAAAATGGTCGTGCCTACGAGCGGGAAGTCGGGAGAGAAGGTTCTTTTCACCATCCAGCTCCGCAATACGGGCAATGTTCCATTGGTGAATGTAAGGCTGACAGATCCGCTGCTCGGCTTGCAGGTGCAAATAGTGCGATTTGACGTTAGGGCGATCGAGACGCTGCGGACTCCATTCGTTCTACCGGAAGTTGAAGAAGACACCAAGCTCGTGAACGTGGCGGCTCTCGTATCGGATAACGGTCCGACTCTTGAAGCGAGAGCCTCGGTAGTGGTCATCCCCGAGGAAGAAGAATAAAGAAATCGCCCGCTTCTCCAGTTTGGAGGACGGGCGATTTCTGATTATCCCAAGAACGCATCTGCAACAGTTATTGACCTCTCAAAATATGTTCGATTCGCTTATCCGGCACGACCCAGATCGCAGCAACAAGTACGTAAAAGAAGCCGGAGACCCATGGACCCACATACGCTGTCAATATCGCGATCAAGTAGAGGAATGGAGATAGCTTTACCTTCCAGTCTCTCCCCATCGACATAACCAGTGCAGAATCGCCGGAATGCTGGCTTACGATTGCGAGCTGGAGCAGCCAGTAGGAGACCGAGGCAAGCAGAAGAATGATCCCGTACAACGCCGTCGGGGCCGGTGCAAAATGGCTTTCTCCCATCCAGGCGGTCGTGAACGGAATAAGGGATAGCCAGAAGAGCAGGATCAAGTTAAGCCACATCAACCGCCAGTTCAAGGTTCGAATCATGTGCAGCAGATGATGATGGTTGTTCCAGTATATGCCGACATAAACGAAGCTGAAGATGTAACTAAGAACTTTCGGGCCTAGCTCGATTAACGCATGCCAGTCATGGCCTTCCGGCACTTTGAATTCAAGCACCATGATCGTAATAATGATTGCCAATACGCCATCGCTGAACGCTTCCATCCGGTTTGCTTTCATTGTGGGGGAATCACCTATTCCTCGCTTCATGTTCTTATTTCTCTTCCTGTTTCTGTAGTTTAATATGAATTTTCTTCATCCTTCAAGCACAACTTTACCAAGAACATGAGGGACGTGGGAGAGATTGCAGAAAAAAAGAGATGATGCCTATTGGGACATCATCTCTGATTTAAACCGCTTATATGATTACTTTAAGCGTATCTTACGCTTCTGTTGTTTTCATTTCAGCGCGTTTCTCGTCGAGCTGTTTATTGATGTTCTCGACATCCTTATCGGACAGCGGATAGAAGTGCATCACGGCCATGGAAACAATAGCAAGAACAGCAGGTATCCAAATCGCCGTCATATTGATCCCTGCAAGAGCGCCAGCTGTCTGACGGTCCGCGTCTCCGTCAAATCCATAAGCGGCAAGGAACCACAGTGGCACGGCACCGCCGATCGTGAAGCCAACCTTGAAGAACAGTCCCATAATGGCATTGATAATAGCAGCATTACGCTTACCAGACTTCAGCTCGCCATAGGAAACGACTTCAGGAACAAGTGCCCACATGAAGCCCGTCGCCGAGCTCAAGCCCCATTGCTTGATGAAGGTCGAAACATAAGCCAGCCACAGTTGATCATGCATGCCGTCAAGGCTCCAGACCCAAGTCAGAATCTCGCCGATAACAAACATGCCGAGGAAGACATGGAAGAAACCTTTTTTACCGAAGATTTTCTTGAGTTTCGGCCAGAACACCGCAAAGGCGATACCCGGTATCGAGGCAATCAGCCCCACAGCGCCCATCCAGTCCGAGTGATCGACCGTGTATTGGTTAAAGAAGCCATTAACGGTATTCATGAAGAACATGAATGTAAAGGCCAACATGAAGAACAATCCTAAGATAACCAACGGCTTGTTGTTCTTAAATTCAGCGAAGAAGTCACTAACCTTAACGTGTGCCGATTGTTCAGCATTAGCGACAACGCGCTCTTTGGTCAGTTTGAAGCAAAGGAACAGCGCAATGGCGCCGATCACCATATAAACGGCATAAACGCTAAACCAAGCATGGCCTGCGGAAGGATCCGTATACGTTCCCATATTCAGTTTCAGTCCGAAAAATCCGGTGTCTTTGAGTTCACGGTCTTTAGGAGCAACCATCTGAACAAACATAGGGAACAAAGTATACACGAGAAGATTGGCCACATTCGCAAGCATCATGCGCGTCGTTGTAATTTGGTCAACCGATTCAGGGTCACGGGTCAATGACGCGTTAAGCGAGCCGTAAGGAATATTAACGACGGAATAAACCAGATCGAGTATGAAATACGTGATGAAAATAAAGGTCACAGAGCCTTGGACGGCAGGAATGGGTGCAAACATCAGCGCAGCCAAGATCACCATCGGAATACCTGCACGCAGCAACCAAGGACGATATTTGCCCGCTTTGGATGAGCGCTTATCGACATATGTCCCGACCATTGGATCCCAGATCACATTGATGATACGGACAACAAGAAAAATAAAACCTGCTATGGCTGTACCGATTGCATTGACGGTCGTCATATAGAGGGCAAGAAAGCCTCCAATTGTACCAAAGACAAGGTTTTGAGCAAAGTCCCCGAAACCGTAACCAAGTCGCTCAACAAGACTCAGCTTGTGATACTCGTTCTGCTGAACATTCCGCGTGTTACTACTCATGATGAATACTCCTCTCTAAGATGCAAATAAAGCAAAAGGCGTTTATGAAATGAAATAAAGCCCTTACATTTTTTCAAACTCAACTATGCGTTTGGTTTAAATTAAAAAAATGACCAGAGACTTTTAGTCAATTATTTACCAAAAATCTCATCCTATTCCTCTTCGTTTGAGTCAATCGACTTTCTTTGTTTATTAAACAAACAAACTTGAGTAGAGTACGAGTATAGCCTAATTATGATGAACAATCAACTTCATCTAGTTTCCAATCAAATATATCCAGTCTCTAGCAACTGACGGGCAAAGTTATGTGGATTTATTATTCAAAAAATGGTAGATTATGCTGTGCGAATTAGCTAGCCTCCTATCATTTATGTTCGGGGAGAGTGTCTGCATGGATAATCATTCTGTTTATAGAACAAACGTTATTGGCACTGGCGAGGCTGGCGTTGCTATTTCGGTAGACATGAATAAGAACGTTGTTCATACCGTAAACAGCTTATTTTGGGATACAAAAGGCACTGAGCTATTAGGGGCAACCTCACTTCCTCTATATGGAGCATTTGTCTCTGAGGACAAGTGTCAGCTGTTCGGCGATGTCTCTGGAAAGAAGCTGCTGGAGATAGGCTGTGGCAGCGGCCATTCTTTGCAATATCAGGGGGAACGGAGCGCAGCTGAACTATGGGGCATGGATCTGTCCGAGAACCAGATCGAGAAGACCAGGCAGCATCTGGCGGCGTGCGGTCTGTCCGCGCAATTAGTCTGCTCTCCGATGGAAGAAGAATGCGGCATACCGGAGAATTATTTCGACTTTGTATATTCGGTCTATGCCATAGGCTGGACAACCGACCTTGAAGGCACTCTGGGCCGAATTGCTTCGTACCTGAAAAAAGACGGCGTATTTATTTTTAGCTGGTCTCACCCTATCCATAAATGTGTTGCGGCAGAAGATGACCGGCTTGTTTTCAAGAAAAATTATTTCGATGAATCCTGGTATTCGGTATCCCTTGGAGACAGTACGCTAACCTTATCGGACCGTAAACTCTCCACCTATGTGAATGCGTTGGCGAAAGCGGGATTTGTCATTGAGCAATTAATTGAGGAATCTGACGAGGACATTATGCAGTCGTGGAGTACGAACAGCGATTTTGCGGCAAAAGCAGCGATGCTTCCTGTTACCTTCGTAATCAAGGCAAGAAAGCTGTAGTTCAATACCCGCCCTGTCCTTAACGGCAAAGTTGAACGGGCTGTCCTATAAGTCATTCTCTGACCTCTGATCTTGGAACAGCCCGTTTCATTTCTTTTGGCTCCGAACGGGCCAGTTTCATTGTACGAAGTACAATCGACGGGCAAAATCGCAAAGTTACATCGAATACAGACAAAGAGTTGCCCCTTCTTCCTGTTTCTGAGACAGCTCTTTCCTGTTACCCGTGCCGCTTGCCCCACCTTACTCTTCCAGAACAATCTGCTTCAACTGGATGACCAAGCTTCTCAGCTCTTGCTCTTGTTCCAGATAAGCGCAAAGTGCCTGAATGAGCGGCCTTCTAGGCTGCGCCTGCGTGATCTCCGCCCCCAGCAGCTGGGCAATTTCTTGCAGTTCCTTCCGCCGGGCGGTTCCGCCAGGCCAAGCCTCAAGCAGCGTCGTCAATCTGTCGAACTTCTCCTTAGCGATCCGGTCTTTGTCGTTATTCCAGTCGTCTGGGCCTGAGTGAACGAATTGATCATAAGCGCTTCGCCCAAGCAGCCCCTTCGAATCCGACTTCGCCATGTGCTCGACCAGCGCATCCAACTTATCGACGATGAACCAAGCCGTATCCTCTATCGACAGCACCTTCACCTCGTTGATGATCCGCTGCAAGTAATCCTTCAGAATCGCGCGGTATATAAAGATCAGGTCCCAGAGAAACGGCTCGACTCGCTTGCCGTACACTTCAAGCAGCCAACTCTTGTGCCATTCCATCATGCGGGCGCGAACATGACTTCTCAGCGAGCGGAAAGCCGCGTACTGCGCGATCGGAAGATCGGTGAAGTCGACCATAATGTGACGGAATTCAATAAAATACTGAAAACGAAATACGATCTGATGGACGAATCTCTCTCTGGGAGTACCCGTCCCGGTTTCTTGCAGATGCTCAGCCCGGTCGAAATAACCGGTCTGACACTCGTCGAACACCTCGCACAGCAGGTCTTCTTTGGACGGGAAATGCTTGTACACCGAACCCTTCGCAATGGAACAGTCTTGGGCGATTTCCTGAATCGAGGTCGCCAGAAACCCTTTGTCTTTAAACATTTTAGAAGCCGAACGAATGATATCCTGCTTGGTTGCGCTCATCCTCACGTATCCCCTCTTGACACCTTTGAACTCATCGTACAAAATAATGAACATAGAGTCAATCGACCCCGTGTTCAATTTTTCATACTCAAGGTCAAGCAAGGGTCGTGCTCGATTTTTTGGATGGAGTGTGATCGATCTTGGAAGATTTATTGTTTCAATTGCCGAAGACGGCATTAATCGTAATCGACTTGCAGCAATGGCTTGGCAATAGCTACGCCCCTCACTCGAAGGAGCAAGTCATCAGCCGCGCAGCCGCCATGGTTCAATCATTCCGCGAGGCAGGCGCTTTCGTCGGACTTGTCCGCGTATCCACGAAAGACTTCAAGGATATGCCCCGTCCTCTGCTGGATCAGGCCCCTCCCCCCTTCAATCTAGTGCCCGGATGGGATGAAATCGTACCTGAGATCGGAGTCACCGACAGTGACCACCTCATTACGAAGCGCCAATGGGGAGCCTTCTATGGAACGGACTTGGACCAACAGCTGCGCCGGCGCGGCATCACGACCATCGTGCTGTGCGGGATTGCTTCCGGTATTGGCGTAGATACGACAGCGCGTGAGGCTTTCGCCCATGGCTATCAGGTCGTATTCGCGATGGACGCCATGACCGGCTTCAGCGAGGCGGAGCATGAGCATGTGCGCCAGATTATCTTTCCGCGCATCGGCAGAATTCGTACGACCGAAGACATCCTCGCTTGCGCCGCGCTTCAACAAGACAGGTCATCCGTATAACAGCAACGGTAATAACGAATGAAGAGGGCTGCGACTGGCTATTGTTAATAGCCTGTCACAACCCTCTTGCCTTTTAACCGGATAATACCGCCCCCGTTCTTTAAGCAACTGGTATACGCCGAGACGGCGAAGGGGACCTTGTCGTTTAAATTGAATTTATATACGCCCCGTATACTCCATATATCAGCCATTGAGATGCCAAGGATCATGGAGGGATAACAATGAACGAACTGCGACCGGATCATCTGCAGCATTCGATTCAAGCCATGTTGGACGAATTTACGGAGAGCGGGTTGGAATCCGGCCTTCAGGTGACGGCTTACCACAGAGGCAAGCGGGTATTGAATGCTCAATCGGGAGTCATGAATGCCGCGGCGAACAAACCCGTAACAAGCGATACGCTCTTCATCAGCATGTCCAGCTGCAAAGGAATTACCGCAACGGTCATCCACCTGCTGGCGCAATCCGGCAAGCTGAGGTACGACGACAAGATAGCCGACTATTGGCCGGAGTTCGCCGTGAACGGCAAAGCCGATATAACCATTCGCCAAGTACTGTGCCATGAGGCCGGCATTCCACAAATGCCGGAGCCTATCGATATGGACACCGTCTGCAACTGGGATGCCATGGTTCATGCAATCGAACGGCTAACGCCTGTGTGGAAACCTGGCACCAAGACCGGTTATCACGGACTTACCATGGGCTGGATTCTGGGTGAACTAGCGAAACGCGCAGACGGGCGGCCATTTGCTCAGATTGTACAGGAGGACATCGGTGTCCCCCTTGGTATTGAGAACGAGCTCTACTTCGGCGTTCCAGATGGAGCGGAGTCACGGATTGCTACGATTAGCGGGGAAACATTGCCTTGGATGGATATGCCTGACGATATGCTGATTAAAAAAATGCTGCCTACCCCCATCATGCCCATCAAGAATGCTGCTTGGAATGAACTTGCGTTTCATCAGGCCGTTGTGCCTGCGGCTAACGCTTGCCTCACAGCTAATGCACTTGCCCGCCTATATGCCTCCCTGATCGGTGACGGCGTTGATGGCATTCGGCTATTGAACCCCTCCACCTTAGAACAGGCTACCCTCTTGCATACCAAGCAACCCGATGAAGTGTTTATGGGCTTGATCTCTATTCCGAAAGCCCTTGGTTACTGGCTGGGGGATAACGAGTCGGCGCTCGCGATGGGCGGCAGCCTTCGTACTTTTGGCCATACCGGTATGGGCGGCTTGATTGGATTCGCCGATCCGGAGCATCAGTTTTCTTTTGCCCTGCTCAAGAACTCCCTTTCCTTCAACCGCGGGAATCAGGATACAGACGTACTCCTAGTGAATAAAGTGCGTGAGTGGCTGCACTCTTAACCAAATACCAAAGCACAATCTCTGGAAGAAGTTTAGTATAAAAAATGGTATTCTATTGGAGATCAATAGAAAATGAATATATAGGAGTTACGGTCATCACTCATATGAAAAAAATATTATCTTTCATGGATTGGGGCATATTTGCTCTCCGCTCATACCATTATATTTTGCTGTTATCCCAGCTCCTTACTATGGGTGAGCCCTCTAGCCGTACATGGTTGGAGTTCATCTGGTTGATGGCAGCGTTTATCGCCCCGATGATGTTCTGGTTTCCTGGGCGGCGAATGAACAAAGCTTGGTTCTGCATATTGGAGCTAGTGCTGGGCGGTTCTTATTTTGTGTATACGGTCTTCCATCCGGATCTTGCTTCCAAGGCAGACTACTTGCTGCCGAGTCTCGCAATGGGGTACGTATGGACGAAGTATACGCTCTGGGTCATTCCCGCAGTTGTTCTGATGCCCTTTACCTTTCAATCTCATTCGGAATTATCTTGGGAACAAACCCTTAGTATTGGAACAGACAACCTGCTGTTCTGCTTCATCGGGATATGGGCAAGCTCCGTAGCCAATGCGTATTCTCAGAAGAATGCATTGGTAGCTGAAGTCGAACAGCAGAATAAGCTGCTGACCCACTACGCCGCGGAGATTGAGAAGATGACTTTGCTTGAAGAACGCAACCGCATGTCCAAGGAGCTTCATGACACGCTGGGACACTCCTTTATCTCCATCATCATGAGTCTGGACGCTTCCATTGCCTTAATGGATCACAAGCCCGCCGAGGTCAAAGATCGGTTAATTCGTTTAAGAGCATTGACAGAGCACAATCTGGACGAGATGAGGAACATTGTCCATGAGATGGGCGACGAAGAGGAATCCCATCTTATCGAGCAGGTCGAGGCGCTTGTGACCCGCTTCCAGGAGAATACGGGAACCGTCCTGACTTTGAATCTGCTCGGGACAGAGCCTCCACTGCGATTCGAAGCACGGCAGACGATCCTTCGAGTCATTCAGGAATCGTTCACGAACGCATTGAAACATGGCCAAGCGTCTCAATTGAATCTGGAGTTTACGTTCTCCGAGTCCACTCTACAATTGATCATTCAAAATAATGGGAAGCCAATCGACAAGCTGGAGTATGGCTTCGGCCTGACGACTATGAAACAACGGGTCGAGCAACTGGGAGGCAGCCTGAGCATATCGTCTAAGACGGGAGCCGCAGCGGTCACCGAGGTCAAATGTGAAATTCCGCTGAAAGGAGTGATGCTGCATGGCCACAATTAAAGTACTGATTGCCGATGATCAGGAATTAATTCTGGAGAGCCTCCATATCGTACTATCCATGGAAGAAGATTTGGTGATTGTCGGGTTAGCCAAGAACGGGGATGAAGCCGTTAGAATCTGTGAGCAGTTCCAGCCCGATATTGTGCTGATGGACATCAATATGCCTGTCATGGATGGCGTTGCCGCAACGGCACAGATCAAAGAGCGGATGCCTGAAGTCAAAGTGATCATCCTGACCTCCTACCGGGAAGTCGAATATGTTCTGACGGCATTAAGCCACGGGGCAGAAGGTTATTTGCTCAAAGCCATTCATCCGAAGGAACTAGCCGCTGGCATACGGGTGGTTCATGCGGGAGGAACCTTAATCACGCAGGAGATGGCGGGTAAAATGATCAAAAGCATGAACCATGCCTCCGCTCCAAAAAGTAATGAATACGGGCTCAGCGGTCGCGAACTTGAAGTCCTGCATAAGCTCGCCTCAGGCATGCGCAATCAAGACATTGCTGAGGCACTGTTTCTTAGTGAAGGCACGGTCAAAAATTATATTTCCACGATTTACTCGAAGCTTAATGTGAAGGGACGGCGGGAAGCAGCCCGTAAAGCCCGAGACTCAGGAATCATGGATGATCATTAAAAATCTGATATCTAGGAAGCTGGCAGCTGATTATCGTTGCCGGCTTTTTTTTGTATTGTCATGTGACCAAATTCTGACTAAAGCGCACTCTCCCTTCATGACTTTTTCAGCTTAAACTGATAATCATCAAGCAATAATAAAGGAGCTGATGCGAGACATGAAGAACAGATCTGAACATAAAGTGATGCAGCAAAATGGCGGAAAAAGAAGTGCTTGGAGTGCGTTTTGGCGCTTCCCGCTCGTCTGGATGATTACAGGGGCTATCGGTATTATTCTGGTCGATTCGATATTTCGGCCGCTAGCGGAGCAAGCAGGGGGAATTACTTCTCTTCTTGTGACGCTTGCGGAGGGTGCAGTTATCATCATGGTCTATAGCCTTACGATGAAATACTTGGCCCGCCGGTCAACGCCTGAGATAGCAAGACAACGTGCCGGTGTTGAGGCCGGGATGGGAATGCTAACCGGGGTAATCTTTATCCTAGTATCCACTCTTATTATTGCTGCCACGGGAGTTTATTCCTTTCAATGGGCGAGTGCTGCAGATACGAGTTCTGTGCTGATGACCTCCATTGTAGCAGCTTTAGGTGCAGCCATTGTTGAGGAATTTATTTTTCGCGGCCTTATGTTTCAAGCCGTCAGCAAATGGGCTGGAACCTGGCCCGCACTCGCTGTGACCTCCCTTTTCTTCGGAGTTGTGCATCTTGGGAATGCAGGGGCAACACTATGGAGCGGGTTCGCTATAGTCATTGAAGCAGGTGTTCTGCTCGGAGCTGCATTCCTGTGGCGAAGGAACCTGTGGTTTGCCATCGGACTGCACTTTGCCTGGAATGCACTTGAGGGAATGCTTGGGATCCCTGTTTCCGGGCATGCTGCTACCGGATTGTTCACTGTACAAGTAAAGGGTCCTGCCCTTCTTACAGGAGGGGATTTTGGACTCGAAGGCTCTATTTTTCCGATTATCATTAGCCTTCTGATTGCCATTCCCATGCTGATTGCTGCTGCACGGTCCTCTAAAGACTAGGCCCAACTATAAGAGCAGCCTGTATGCCCGTTATATTATTACTAATCGTACGTTACTTCCACCATGAGTTTTAACGGTAGAAAAAAGACAGAGCTCGGCGATTGCTCGCGTTGCTCTGTCGGTTTACTTCCGTAATCGCTGCGGGTTCCTAAGGCAGATCCGGCTATGCTGCCAAGGAACTGACTACAGGTGCGCCTGCCGTAATGACGCCGCCGCCCGAATAAGTCCAGGTACCTGCATTAAAGAAGTAGTTCCTCGCATTGTTGCTATCCCAGTTGCCGTTGCCGTCGTTGAAGCAAGCTTCCAACTGCGTGGCGGTTCCAATATCAATCGTGATCTTCGCGTAGCCGCTCACTTCAGAATCCTGCATCCTGACACCTGGAACCGCCGTCCATGTGCCGCCTGCCGGGCGATAGTGAATGAATGGCGTTGTAAAGCCCTTTTTGTAATATACCGTTACTTTGTTAGTAGCCGGGGCCGTATTGGTCGTTACGGATATTGCGCTGCTGCCTGCGGACACGTTGCCGGCAATATCCTTCGCTCTAACGGTATAGCTGTAGCTCGTCGCCGGGCTGAGGCCGGTGTCGGTATAGGATGCTGCTGTAACGCCCGACTTCACCAAATTGCCGTTCCGGTAAACGTCGTATCCGGCTAACCCGCTGCCGCCCGTGTTATCTGTCGATGCTGTCCAGGACAGAGACACGGTTGTATCCGTTTTTCCTGTGCTGGTCAGCCCTGTTGGCACGCTTGGCGCCGTCGTATCCGGCGTAATGCCTGCAGGCGGACCGGACGTGATGACACCGCCGCCCATATAGGTTGAGGTGCCCACATTAAAGAAGTAGTTCTTCGAATTGTTGCTGTCCCAGTTGCCGTTGCCGTCGTTGAAGCAGGCTTCCAGCTGCGTAGCGGATCCAATGTCGATCGTGATCTTCGCATAGCCGCTCACTTCAGAATCCTGCATCCTGACACCTGGAGCCGCCGTCCATGTGCCGCCTGCTGGACGATAGTGAATGAATGGCGTTGCATAGCCTTTCTTGTAATACACCGTTACGGAATTATGCGTGTCATCCTGCGCTGAATGGCTGATGACATACTGCTTGAAGAGGGCCATATCGCTTGTCGCCGATCCGTCGGAATTAACGATATTATTGAGGCGAAGCAGCGTAAAGCCGCTGTAGTTGTAAGTCGTTATTTTTTCCTCGATTTTTTGGAAAGCGCTGCTTCCGGAAGCGACGAGCGCATTCTCGCCGTTGATACGCACGCCTTTGGCGTTCGCGATAGACGACACGTTGTTCACCAGCGTCGACGGCATGGAATAGTTCGGCGCGGAGCCGGCATCGAACATTTCCAGGCAAGTAAAGGTTAAATCCAGGTTGTTGTCTTTAAACGTTTGAATCAGACTGTTGTAATCATAGTAGCCTGCCGCTTGCTCAGCACTGTGCGGCATAGTTGGACTGGACATTTGCCAGTGCACGCCAGAGATTTTGGACCCGATGCGAACGCCGAAGACGGAATCAAATTGATTGTGAGCCGCAGTGGCGATGACACCCAAATGTTTTTGCAACACGCTTTGATACCAGGTTAAGAAGTCTTTCCCGTAATTGGTGGCGTAGCCGCCTCCCGTATAGAAGGCATCCCCGTCACTCGGAGGATTGATCTGGCTCTGGCTGGTAAGGCTCAGCCCCCACGCGCTGTTGACGCCGCTTAATGAACCGTATTTACTGATCATTGCGCTGCGGAACGCTTGCTTCGCCGTGTCCGTGTAAACTTCGAATTTCCCGCGGGACGGATAAGACCAACCGGCTGCAGCATTATAGGATGGAAAACGAAGCTCGCCCGCAGGTCCGCCGCTCAGATAAATTTTCGCGATGATATCTTTGTAGGAAGCAAAGTTTTGGGCAAAAGAAGCGTACAGCTCGTTATACTGCGCACTGATACCGCTCCAGAACGGGGAAATCGCTTCCTTATTCACGAACCCGGCTTCATCTTTGAACTGCATCTCATCGGCGGTCCCTTTGCTCCACAACCAGCTTGGAAGCGGAAAGTTACAATTGTCGCCGACGTTTCCTCCGCATTGGTGAGTGGACATAATCGGAACCCATTTCAGGCCGGCCGCACGTACCGCATCTGCATAGGTTTTATAGTAGCTCCAGTCGAACTGGTTATCGCCGGCGCTTTCCACAATCCCCCACCATACGTCAGTCGTAATAGCATACACACCGTTGCTTTTCAAAGTCTGCAGTTGATTTCTAAATGAAGTCCAATCCGTAACCTGCGTCAAGGGCCCCATCACTGAAACACGGAAGTCGGTCCCAACCGCGGCATTCGTGGTGCCCGTGCTTAATCCAAGTACCACGGACATCAATAACGTCAGACTTAGCAGGAGCGAACTTCCTTTTTTGAGCAGTCTTTTACCTAAAGACATAAACAATCCTCCTTTTTTATGTGATGCAAACGTTTGCATAATTGCCTGCAATTCCTTCCCCTCTAACAGTAGGATTCATGCGCCGCGATTAAAGGGAAGGGTTGACTATTTTGTGCAAACGCTTGCATTAACACCTGAGATGTTATCACCCTCTGCGCCATCCTGTCAACAATTTACGGAAAATCGGCCAGTAATTGGACTGCAGTTAAAGTAAAAAAAGGTCCCACCCACACTTCTCAGCGAGGTTGAACCCGAAGGTTGCATTGCCTTCATTTTCCTGTCTTAAAATTACCACGCGCTTAGTGTTGCTGTCATCGTAATAAATTGACCTATTGCTTGTAATAAATTGACCATCTTGTTAGCACTCTAATTTACCACCGGTTTCCCTGTCTTGCTTCCTCGATGATGGCCTTGACCCCCTCATCAATTTGCACCGGTTGTGTCTGGGAGATGCTGATCCGCAGAAACTTCTCCCGTTCCAAATAACCCGAAATATAAAATGCATTTCCGGATACGACCTTGATATCCCTCTCGGCTAGCCGCTTAATAAGCTGCTCCATATTGACCGTCGGCTTTATTTTAAATTGCGTGTGAATGCCCGAACCTATTCGGGGTACTTCGACTGAACCCGCCTCGTTGTACCGCTCGACCGACTCATTCAGCGCTCGCATGCGCAATGCATATAAGCTGCTTATTTTGTGCTTGTGCCGCTCATACATTCCGTTCTTGAGATACACTTCAAGCGCCGCCTGGGACAACAGCGACGTATCGGGATAGATCTTGTAGGCATGGAAGGCCGTTAGCAAACGTTCCGGCAACACGACGGCCCCTACCCTTAGGCCTGGAAAAATAATTTTGGAGAAGCTTTTTACATAGATGACATGCGAACCCGTATCATAAGCGTAAATCGGATCGAATGGCTGCTCCGTGCCCAAGTCAGCCATATAATCGTCCTCTAAGACATATACGTCGTACATGCCGGCTAATCTCGCGATCGCCTTCCTTTCTGCTGCGCTATAAGTGGTGCCAAGCGGATTGTGGTATCTAGACATCGTATAAAAGAATTTGATGTCACCGCTTCTGAACCACCTCTCCAATTCGCTCAAATCGATTCCTGCCGCCGTACGTGCAATACCATAGACCGGTATCCGTTCCGTTTCCAGAAATCGTAGATAGAGATCGTAACTCGGTTGTTCGACCAATATCGCGGTCTTTCCGTTCGGGAACGGCATCTTGGCCAAAATTTGCAGCGCCTGCTGTGCACCCGAAGTTATGATGACCTGATGAGCTTTGGCGAACACTTGGTCACCAGCCAAATGGGACACAAGTGTGTGACGGAACGACTCCAGCCCATGCGGATCGCCATAGGTGAACAGGTCGTACTTGTAGATGTCGATCGCTTTATTTAAACAATGTTGAAAATCCAGATAAGGAAACACATCCAAATCAGGCACTACCGAAGCGAAGTTGATTAGTCTCGTTTCTCTGTTGTCCCGCCAGTCTCCCGGCTTCTCGACGACAAAGAATCCGCTCTGCGGAACCGAATAAATGGCGTGGCGCTTCTCCAGTTCCATGTATGCCCGGGTGATCGTGCTGATGCTGCATTCGTAAGACGCTGCGGCACTGCGAACGGAGGGCAGCCTCTCACCGGGAAGGTACATCCCCCCCTGTATCTTTCGCTCCATGTCCGACAGTATCGAGAAATACTTTTTCACACACGATTCTCCTTCCCTGCCTGTCCTTATCATAACATTTATTTTCCAGCTCTTAATATTGCATTCCATCTAACTGTACCGGAACAATCCGCGCAAAGTGCCATTGTTCGATTGTTAGAATTGCCCTATCTTCAAATCAACGGGTGAGAAGTTCGCGAACACGTTACCGTTAATTAGAAAGGATGGAGCAACCCTAATCGTGAAAAATATGAGGCTTCCCTATTTCTTGGCCGTTCTTAATGCGGTTATTCTTGGAATATCCTTCTTGTTAGCTAAGATCGTACTCGACTACGCTAATCCGCTCGACGCGCTGGCCTTCCGTTTCGCAGCTTCATTCTTGGCCATGTCCATCCCGGTAGCGCTCGGCCGGGTTAAACTTTCGTATCGCGGCAAGCCTGTGTACAAAGTGTTGCTGCTGGCCATCACGTACCCGCTTGGTTTCTTCACGCTTCAAGCATTCGGTCTGAAGCATGCCACCTCGGCGGAGGGAGGCATTCTGTATGCATTCACCCCTGTCGTTACGATGATCATTGCCTCTCTATTTCTTAAAGAAAAGACGTCCGTCTTACAGAAACTGTCTATTCTTCTGTCGGTGTTCGGCGTCGTGTTCATCTTCGTTATGAAAGGCAACCGCATCGATTTCTCGAATCTGACAGGGATCTCCTTGTTATTGTTAACCTGTATCGCTTTTGCCGGATATATCATTCTGGTCCGTTTGCTATTGAAGCAGTTCAGCCCGGCGGAAATGGCTTATTTGATATTAGGAACCGGATGCGTCGTATTTCTGGCCATTACAATTACCAGCCATGCCATCGATGGCACCCTCGGCCACTATTTTGCGCCTCTTACCAGCAGCACCTTTATCTCCGCCATCCTCTTCTTGGGCGTAGCATCCTCGCTAGGTACGGCGTTGTTGTCCAACTACATCCTGTCTAAGATGGAGGCGTCGAGAATGAGCGTATTCGCCAATCTCGCAACGATCGTCTCCATGGCTGCCGGAGCGGTGTTTCTCGGGGAAGAGGTGACGTTTTATCATCTGATCGGCTCTGTACTCATTATTGCGGGGGTTATGGGAACGAATCTTCTGGGACAAAGAAAAGTGGAGACCGCGGTAAACAAGTGAAGGCCAGCGAATTCAAAAGGCACCCGCTTGGGTGCCTTATTAAGTTCCTATTCAACTCTTATCCAAGGGCTCGAACAATCTTCTCTGCTATTTGATGCGCTTGTAAATCCCGGTCATAACCATCATAGGATGGTGAACCATCTTTTATTGCTTCAATAAAAGCGGACACGATTCCGTGAAAGCCTCTTTTATAAAGCGTTGGTTCCCAATCATTCGAGCCATAATGCAAGATTTGTTTATCTTTATGTGTATAGATTTCATTCACGTTCGTTACAACCCTTGTCTCGCTGCGGCTCATAACCTCTACTTTCTCCTCAGAGGTCCCCGCTTCACGATTCATAATTCCAATTGCTGTACCTTGCCCGGATTCCAGTTGCAGAATGACGTGATGCAGCATACCGTCCGCTTGTTTGCCGCTTATCTTGATTTCGTCTATTGGGTACGGGATCAAATAAAGCAAGGTGTCGATGACATGAATAAAATCATCGAATACGAACGTGCGCAAATCAGCGGCTTGATGACCCCGGTTTTTCTGCATAATGATCAGATTGGGCTTCTCTATTTCCTTCAATTTCTGATAAGGCGGCGCATACCGCCGATTGAAGCCCGCCATCAATACTAAACCTTTGCTTGCCGCCTTCTCGATCAACCTTGCAGAGGATTCGCCGTCGGATGTAATGGGTTTATCCACATAAACATGAACATTGTGATCGAGCAATGTATGAATAATCTCTTCATGAGCGGCAGTAGCAGAATGGACGAAAGCCGCTCTGATCCCGCTCTTTAACATCTCATCCATATCTGTATAGGTATCGTTAATTTTATACTTAGCGGCCGTTTCTCTTAAAGTCTGTTCATTCCTCGTGCATACATGAAGCTCAATCCCCTCCATTTGCGTTAATACCGGAAGGTAAGCTTTCTTCGCAATATCTCCAATGCCAATCATTCCGACTTTCACCCTAACGCCTCCGTCATTCATTATTGACCGTCCATCTACAAGACTTAACTTGAGCTTGAGCTTGATACATCCTGGTCTGCAACAAGACTCTTATCCTCGAATCGCGTAGACAGAACCACAAGCGTCGAGGAGAAACCGAATGCATGGCAGCTCTCGAGGAAGGCTTCCAAGGTCTCGCTTGTTGCGGTTACAACCTTAAGTAAATAATTATACTCTCCGCTTGTTCGGTAGAGATCGACGATCTCAGGCGCCGCCTCTCCGAACTCTTCGAATTCCTTGCAGTTATTCGTTTTGAACAGAACGAACGCCGTTGTATACTTTCCAAGCTTGGGAGGGGACAGCACCGCCCTATAGCCTGCTATGACCCCCTGCTCCTCCAGCCTTCGAAGCCGCTCGGTGACGGCCGGCTGTGACATCGTGATCTTCCGGCTCATCTCAGAAATCGTTATGCGGGCATTCTCATGAATGATCGATAAAATCTGATTGTCTATCCGGTCCATAATCCGTGCACCTCATTATTTAAAGTTAGGATCGAGAACAACGATAAAATTAAGGTTTCAGGCTCCATATTCCTTCATCATCTTATTTAGATTGTAAACCAATACCAGTAAAATTCCACTATAACCAGTAAGGGGGACCGATAAAATGTCTACGACGCCTAACGAAGCTATAGCCAGCGAAGGGGTACACTATTTTACGACCGATGATAACGTTCGAATTGCTTATCGAATCGATGGATCAGGCAATAGACCCGTGTTGATGCTTGCGAACTCCATCGCCACTACGATGAATATGTGGGACAGCCAAATTGCAGAATTGTCTCCGCATTTCCGCGTGCTTCGTTACGACTACCGGGGACATGGCGACTCGGATTCTCCCAGCGGCCCCTATTCGTTCGACAGACTGGGACGGGACGTCATCGAACTGCTGGACGCTCTTCTTATCGACAAGGTACATTTCCTCGGATTGTCATTAGGAGGTGTCGTCGGCCAATGGCTCGGTATCTATGCCCCTGAGCGGATCGACCGGCTGGTCTTAAGCCATACCTCCTCCTACCTGGGGCCGCCTGAACGATGGCAAGGGCTGATCCAAGCGGTGCTACAACCCGAGAATCTCCCCGAAATCGCCGACACCTTCATTGAGAACTGGTTTCCTCCGCATATGCTGGAGCCGGAGAATGCGGTCGTTCATTCTTTTCGCGAGATGGTGCTCGCGACCCGCCCCGAAGGAATCGCCGGAAGCTGGGCCGCAATCCGCGATATGGATATGCGCCGGACGGTTTCCCTCATCGATAACCCGACATTAGTCATTGCTGGCCAATATGATACCGTGACTCTTCCTAGCCACAGCGAATTAATCGCAGACACGGTGCCGAACGCAACACTCGTCATATTGCCGTCTGTTCACCTATCAAATGTCGAGCATCAGGACGAATTCTTGAACGCCGTGTTGAATTTCTTGCAACCGAACGAATCCATTATGAACGGCCGTGTCATTCTATAGGGCAAGAACAAAAAGGCACCCGCTTGGGTGCCTTTACTATTTTCTTCAGGATTAACGTATGTCATGGGATGTCTTTTTATTTCCGGTTAGCCTCATGTACTTTCAGCAGCTTGCCTTTAATCGTCGTATCCTTCATCTTATCAAGAACGAGGCGCCCTTTGCCATTGAGGATGTCCACGTAGGAGGCGGTATCCTCTATCGTGATAATCCCGATGTCATCCGCCGATACTCCGTCAATCTTGGCGATAGTGCCGACGAAGTCTACCGCCCTGATCTTCTTTTTCTTCCCTCCGTTAAAATAAAGCTTCAGCACTTCCTGATTCGAACGGGGGCTGCGATCCTTCTTGGCCGTTCGCCGTTTCATTATTTTCGCTTCAAAAGCAGGAAGGTTACGTGCGACCGCTTCCTTGGAAGGGTTGTTTCTCTTCGGAATCTCGAACCCGGTATATCGCTCGACGTTGGCAACGAATTTCTCTTCGGTCGGCGTAGCGAAGGAAATCGCTGTGCCCGAATTTCCGGCCCTTCCCGTTCGGCCGGTCCGATGGACATAGCTTTCGTTCTCTTGCGGAAAATCATAGTTGAGGACAAGGCTGATGTTCTCGATATCGATCCCTCTCGCGGCGACATCCGTCGCGATCAGATAGCGGAATTCCCCTTGCTTGAACGCGTTCATCACCTTCGTGCGATCATCCTGCTCCATTCCCCCATGAATTCTGCCGCAGGGATATCCATGCTTGCTTAATTCTTTATGCACGACTTCAACCCGGATCTGCGTTCGGCAAAAGATCATGCAGCTATCCGGATTCTCGAGGATGGTGACATCCCGGAGCAAACCAAGCTTGTTCTCGTCCTTGACTGAATAAATCGCATGTTCAATTTGGCTTGTCGTTCTTGCCTCTGTCTTCACCTCTATGTCCAATGGATGATTCATATACTTATGACATAAATTCTCCACGTCCTTAGGCAACGTCGCCGAGAACAGCATCGTCATTCGATCCTGGGGAAGCTCACGGATAATCTTCTCCACATGCTCGATGAATCCCATTTTGAGCATCTCATCGGCTTCATCAATTACAAGAAACTTAATTTGCTCCAGGTCAATGGTCTGCTTCTCGATATGATCGATTAACCGCCCCGGCGTGCCCACGATGACGTGATTTCTATGCTGCAGCTGTACCTTCTGCTTGTAGAAAGGCTGCTTCCCGTACACAGCGGTTGCCTTAATTCGTTTATATTTGCCGATGTTCATGATGTCTTGCTTAACCTGATCGGCAAGCTCGCGAGTCGGCGTTAAGATCAGCGCCTGAGGCCGATTCTCTTCCCATTCCATCATCTCGCAGATCGGAATGCCATAAGCGGCGGTCTTCCCGCTTCCCGTATGGGACTTGACGGTCAAATCCTTACGCTCAAGCGCAATAGGGATTACCCTGCTTTGAACCTCCGTTGGTTGTTGATACCCCAAGCTATCTAATGAACGGTAAATTTCCTCGCCTAACTTATAGTCTTTGAAGCCCTGCTCACTCATAAATTAACCCCTTTTATCTAAGTAACAACCGGTTCTATTCTATCTATTATAGACATACCCGCCTATTCAATACAGGAATTTTATTGGCCAACAGAAGTCATTTCTGAACCCTTTCCTAATGTATGGATTACGACAGTCCAGTTCGCGGCGTCCCATAAGTCCCCTTTATTTCGTACTTTATATGGTAAACTACGGTACGCAGTTAGGCTGACAAACCTATTTAAAAATGCTAGCATGTTAACTAATAATGTCAGGCAGATTACTATGCTAGCATGGAGGGGAATAGGGACGATGATTGAAAACCGTCGCCTGAAAGTCATAATGGAAGTCCAGCAGCAGATGCTGTTATCTAACTTTGATTTAAATCTGTTTATGAAGACGATATGCGATCGGATGTGCCTATTAACCGATGCCGACGGTTCTACGATCGAGATGCTGTCGGCTGATGAAATGGTTTATGCTGCGGTCAGCGGCACTTTGCAGCCTCATCTTGGCATTCGTATCCATAAGAACGGCAGTTTGTCCGGCTTGTGCGTGACGGAGGAGACCATCTTGTATTCGCCGGACACGCAACAGGATGACCGTGTCAACAAGGAAGCGACGATGAAAGTCGGCGCGCGGAGCATGGTCTGCGTTCCCCTGTTTGAATCAAGCAATGCTGTCGGCGTGTTGAAAGTCATCTCCGGCCAGCCTAATGCTTTCTCCAGCCGCGATATCGAGACGTTACAGTTGTTATCGCTCGCTCTGGGGTCAGAGCTAGGCAAGCAAATCACCTATGATGACAAAATTCGTATTCTGAACGATTATGAGCAATTATTGATTCAATTAAAAGCCGAAATTGAAAGACGCGAAAAGCTAGAGCACGAACTTATTCAATTAACCGAGTGCGACATTCTGACGGGATTACTGAATCGCAGAGGCTTTAGCGTACGAATCCAAAGCTGGATTGACCGCGCCGGCCGAGAAGAAGGCTTATTCGGGGTGTTCTACCTCGATTTAAATAAATTCAAACAATGCAACGATACTTACGGACATGAAGTCGGCGATCTCGTGCTTGTGGAATTCGCGAATCGCATCAAGAAGGCCACTAGCGAATCGGATCTAGTCGCACGGCTAGGCGGTGATGAGTTCGTGGTGGCCGCATGGCTGCAGAACGGCCACGACGGTTTGATGCAGGTCGCCCAACGGTTAACCGATCAACTGGAATTGCCGATGCGGATTAAAGGGCTGGATCTTTCGATGACCACCAGCGTCGGCTGTACGTTATGGGCGGAGGGCAAGACAGAGCTCGATCTCATACGTGCCGCGGACCAGTCCATGTATCTCGCCAAGTCCAGCGGCGCCAACCGGATTGTTCTGGACGGGAAGTTGGCATAATAATTAAATTAGCATAACAAACAAAACCACTCCGGGAGTGGTTTTGTTTGTTCGTTCGCTTCATGCTCATCTCTTCTTCCCAACAATATACCTTAGCTTATAAGTTCTTATCGTACCATCCGAATACTCAAAGCTTTCTTGTAACGATCCTGTCTCCATAATGCTCGTCCCGTTGAAATGGTTTCTTAGATCATCCTCGCTAAAAAAATGAGCCTGCTTCCCCTGCTTATATTCAAAAGTGTTCGGTTCGATTTCTGCCCCCGAACCAAATGCAGCATCCTCATGTGCCGTATCCCGCTCCCGGGACTAGTACGGTTCTGGCCTGATGCTGTACAAACCATTCCTTTGCTCTATACGCTGTTTCACTTGGTTGTTCCCCCCATATCAGACCTTCACTCATAAATCTCTTATTCCAATATTCTTTCATGGGTACAGTCCCTCGCTTTCGAGCGCATAGCAGGTTTCACCGTAGTTATTTATCTGTTTTTTGATTATATCATCAATTGGAAGTATATGTAATAATTCCATCATTGAGGCTTGCTTATCACCCCGTTACTTTATATCGATTACGGCAGTCCAGCTGGCGGCGTCCCACGTTACCGCAGCGTCTAAAGCTTCACTTGCGAAGCGGAGCGGCACGAATGTAAATCCGTTCTTATCGGTGAATGGGGCTGTGACTAGCGTGATCCGCTTGCCGTCGACTGTGGCGGACTTGTTGCCGATCTGCAGGTGGATTGCGGTACTGTCCTTGATGATGTCGATGGACTTATCCTTCGCATTGTAGGATATGGTTGCGCCGAGTTTCTCGAATACCCCGCGAAGAGGGATAAATGTGCTGCCTGTTATCATCCGAGGCTGAGGGCTTACGGTTATGTAGGTACCGTTCAGCTGGATACCAATGTTGTTCTGGCTGTATGGTGCGGCGGCGCTCTCCGTGGTGAAAGACCATGTCTTATTGAAGGTCTTGCCTGCGTCGGAACCTGCCCAAGGCGTGAACGTTACCGAGACGGTGTAGGTCTCGTTGTACGCCAATGGAGACTGCGGAATGATATGCCAGTAGTTCGTTGCAACAAAAGGATGAAACAACGGTATTGAATCACCTGCACGGTCGGTGAGGGTTACATCTATGCCTTCCAACAGATATGGGGTCTTGATCGTAATAATCTGCCCCGACCGAGCTGTCCCGAATTGCTCGAGGGGGTTCGGGATTTCATGCCCGGAGAAAGTCGTCATCACGTTAGTCTGGCCATCGTAGGGGTATGTGGCGTATCCCATGGTATTGGCCGCGCAAGCAATCTCGATGACGACGGCACTGCCGTACACGCCGACACCGATTTCCGTGGCATCCGGTGCAATCAACGGCTCGCGGTGGTACGCGGTGTTCAGAAACTCCTCTATGATCGCGTGCGGGTCGCTTTCGTCCACGGTTATAATTTCCCAGGTGGGGATTGATGTATCGCCACCGACGGCGTGGATTCGATCGGCGTGAGTCACCCCCGTGAACCCTTGACCGCGCGGGTTCTCGTCGTGGTTGTAGTAGACGTTGGCGATCATGTACACCGCGTGGTTCTGAGCTGCCTTGGTGAGATACGGGTTGAGCTTGACTGCGGGCAACCCCATTGCGGTCCGAACCGCGTTAAGCTCATCCAAAATTCGCACCGCGTAGCTCGTGCCGCTGTCGTCAGACGAGACGGGTTGTGTTGCCGATGCGGACAATGTTCCTGCCGCGGACGATGTAGCGGATGCGGATGATACCTCCAATAATGTTGAGGCTAGACTCCCCAACAGCACCGCAAGGACCATACTTATTGTGCCAAACTGCTTGTTCATGATAGACCTCCCGCGTTGGTTATAGTGAAAAGGACTTTTCCGTTATCGGGAAAAGCCCTTTACCAAGTCATCCAAGCGTTCTAATTAAATTGTGATCGGAGCATCGCCAGTGAACGTACCGAAGTCACTGAGCATCGCGCCTGCTGTGTTAACAATTGTACCGTTGTTGGTGATCGTACCGAAGTTCGTAAGATAGCTGTTGTTCGTGATCGTTCCGGCGTTCGTGATTATCCCGGCATTCGTGATCATGTTATTATTCGTGATCATACCATTGTTCGTGATGACGCCAGTACCAGCATTGCCTGTGATAGTGCCGTTATTGATCACAGTCGCTGAGCTTGGAATATGGAATGTGCCGTCAACGATCACCGTTGCTGCCATAGACAGCGTAACGGTACCATCCACATTCAACGCGGCACCCTCTAAGATGTTCCAGTAATAGCCGTCGCCCGATATCGTATCCCGCACATTCAGCGTCGAGCCTGCGAGAACCTCAATATTGCCATTCACCGTAGAGTCGCTCACATTCAGCGTCGAGCCTTCGTCAATGGTCAAGGTGTAGCCGCTTAACGCCGTACCGCTCATATTCAGCGTTACGCCCTTCGGGAGGGTCCAATCACCCGTCAGCGCAGCACCGACTAAGGATACTTCTGTTGCAGATACGGCAGTGACAGTCGCTGACGTCAAATCTAATGCTCCAGAACTGGTGATCCAGTCAGGAAGTATAGGCGCGGCAACCTGCACAGCATTCGTTACCGTGCTGATTACCATACCAAGACCTTCATTAGCCCCGTACACCCAGACTTGCAGCTTCTTGCCTGCGTCTCCCGCCGCAACCGTATAGCTCGCGGTTCTATTTCCCGCACCTGCAGCAGGCACATACCGGTCGCTTCCGGCTATATCTTGTACCATCCATTCAAAAGCCGCGCGGTTGCCTGCCGGGTTGCCATCCCCCATCGTTACGACAGCATTAAGGGTATCGCCGACTTGAGGGGACAGATTGTCAATCGTGACACCTGTAATATATACGCCTGCCGCACTTGTAGGATCGCTTGTTACGGCTCCCGCCGATCGACCCATATACGACACTACAACTCGCAGTTGTTTGCCCGCATCTGCTCTCGCCACCATGTAGCTCGCGGTTGTACTGCCCGTACCGGCGGCATTCGCGTACGTTCCGCTGCCTGCTGCCGTCTCGGCTTGCCATTGATACGTCACTTGACTACCTGGGGCACTGCCGTCCCCCATGGTCACAATGGCGGTAAGCGTATCGCCAACGGCTGGATACAAATTGTCGATCGTGACATCCGTGATCGGAACGGTCACTGCGCTCGTTGTTGCGGTCTTCGTGCCGGCAACCGGGCTTACTCCCGTCACCACCACTTGCAGTTTCTTGCCCATGTCCGCGGCTGCAACCGTGTAATTCGCTGTTGCATTCCCCGTACCTGTGGCATTCATGTACGTTCCGCTGGTTGCCGTCTCGACTTGCCATTGATACGTCACACGGCTGCCTGCAGCATTACCATCACCGATCGTTACATTGGCATTCAAAGTGTCCCCTACTGCAGGGGTGGTATTGTCGACACTTACCTTAGTTATCGTGTAATCAGGTGTCCACTGTGCGACATAAGTGACATTCTCGGCAGGCATTGCATTCGGAATAGCAGGGGACCATCCCGCGAATACATAGCCTGCCCTTGTAATCGGCATTCCCGATAGCAGATACGTAGAATCCCCATACCGCATATTTAGCGAGTAACTGCTTGTCCCGCCATTGATAACCCCTCCATTGGGGTCAAGCGTTGCCTTGTAGATATTTTTCTTGTAGTACAGCTTCAATTGAAGCGGGCTGCTCTTCGAATCGATGACTGTGCCCGATGCAACTGTAGCTGTCACGGCTGAGTCCAGCGTGTAGCCCTCATAACTCTTCGGTGTTGCCGTGACCGTCGCGCCTACGATACCGCTTAACGTTTCTTTTTCCGTTACGGTATATTGCGCATTGTAATCCGGCCTGTAATGGGTCACCGTATACGAAGCCGTCTTCGCGCTCCACTGTGCGGTGAAGCTGACATCATGCGCTGGCATCGTTGCCGGAATGGCAGGCGACCATCCAGAGAGTACCTCCGTTCCATTGGTCACAGAAGGCATCGGTATGCTGACCCCATACGGAACCGTTAATGCTGAGACACTGCCTGAGCCGCCGTTGGGATCAAATGCTGCTGTATACGTATTGCGCTTGTAGTACAATTTGAGAACCGTAGAGCCATCCGCTGCTATTGTGCTCGACTTAACGGTACCCTGAACACTGCTGTCAAAAGTAAAGCCCTCATAATCCTTAGGCGTCACCGCGCTCGTGACGGCATCTGTTGAACCGATATGATCTTCAACGTCGGTAACGGTGTAGGTATCGGCAAGAGCGGGAACCTTTGATTTCCATACATAATTTTTGGTAACGGGATCGCGCACTAGTTCAGGGTAAGTATTCGTAACCCAGTAACCCTCTACGGTAGTCTTGGAGGTATCCTGCTTCAAGTGAACGACCGTATAATGCACATCATCTCTAGCCTTCCACTGTGCGGTGTACGTAGTATCTTGATCCGGTACCGTACTTGGGATAGCCGGTGACCAACCGGCGAATGTATAGCCCGGCCTTGACATGACAGGCATCTTCCAGGTGAAGGCGCTCTTGGATTCAAGGGACAAGGTATAGAAGGCGCCGTTATTAGGCCCATAGCCTTGATTAAAGTTCATTTTCACCGTAATAGGCACATATAAAATATTCACATTGGTCGAACCATCATTATTAATCATTGACGATGACAGTGTCACTCCGCAGTTGAGACAAGTATACTTCTGCGCCGTGAAACGGTTGTTTATGTCGCTAGGAAGACTGACCTTCGCATAAGTGGTTCCTTTGTAGGTTTCTGTCGCCTCAAGGGTATACTGCGAAAGGTCATAGCTGCCATAATCATGAACCGGCTTAGCCAGATAGTAGTTTACTTTGTACGGCGTATCCGTCCGCGGCTTCCAGTGAGCATAGAAGTGTGTGGTATGATTCTTTGCTATCTCTGCCCATGTCGGCATAACAGTCGGAAGCGTAACCTTCGTACCGGATTGCATATCCGTATACCATCCCTCAAAGGTCATTCCTGGATATACAGGATCGGGAACGGCGGCAATAGGGTCTCCGGGTTGCCCCTTGATCGTGATAGCACTACCACTACCATTCATTGGATTCAGATCAAAGACAGTATCGTTCACTTTAAAATTAACGGTCACTGGAACCGTGCGCGTCGGCGCGAGCGCCATTGCGCCGCTATTATATTTGATAGTCAGAGAGCCCGTCGCATGAACCGGGAAGCCCTTGCTCTTCTGTGTGCGCAGCTCTTGTGAAATCTCGATGCGATTGGTCTCCATATCATACGTGAAATCGCTGCTATTGGACGTGATGGTGAAATTGTGACGATCCAGCAGTGTCTTGGTCGTATCACCTGTCTTGATGTTCATGAATTCCATTCGCATATAGTTACCGCTTAATTGATTCTGATTATACATATACTCTGGATTCAGATAAAAGGCTGTGATATCAACAGGGGATATATCGGATTGCGGGTAAGCGAAATCCACCACATTCGTGACATCTCCGGCTGATAAAAGCGGCTTCTCATATTCAACCAGTTTTTCATCGGCTGTAACAAAGTCATCAAACAATTGCGCCCCAACTTCGACCTCCACGTACATGCCAAGCTCCAAATACAGTGCACCCAGAGTCGTCGTTGTCTTCACACCGCCTGATTTCTTCAGCTCATAGTAGAAGTATCCCCATAATTTGACGTATACGCCAGGCTCCACGGAGATGCCGATACTGTCCCACTCGACGCTTCCAATGCCTGCCTTCAACTCCACCTGAAGACCCGCTCTCAATCCGAGCGTACCCAATACATAAAACTTAAAGTTGTAATCTCCATCGCCAGGCAAGCTTACGGTGTCACTGCTGCCTGAGAAGCTAAGAACGCGCACGGTAGCTGAATACCGCTTGGCACTCTTATAACTGAAATCAATACCTACCGTCAGATTCACATTAGCACTGACAACGAAGTTTACGGTAAGCTTGATCTCAACAATTCCAACGATCACTCTTTGGCTTCGACTAAAGAGTTCTTTATTAATTAATGAAACCCATTCCGTATCGTTTTCCAGTATTTTTTTATACTTATCCTTCAGTGTAGCCGCGTCTAATCCGGTATCCTTCGCACCCTCAATCAACGCTTTGAGTTGTGGCGCGATATTCTGTAATTGCTCTAGTTTCTCGTCTTCCTTGGCTAGCAGCCAGTCCTTTAATACATCCCCTAGCTGACTATGCTTGACGGTGGCGATCTCCGCCGTTATGTTGATCCCGGTATATGTATAGGCATCTAGGCTAGCCGTGATCACATAGTCTTCAAGGGTATACCAGTAAGGAACGCATATTCCAAAGACACATACTTCATTCCAATGACCTTGGGTATCCCCATTAATACCAAGATCAAGGTACATTTCTTCGACAAAGGTGCTGGTCAGATGGATGACGATGTCGCTCTTATCATTGATACGAATAACAATATCGGCGGCCACTTGCAGAGAAACACTTACACCGGAGGTTTTTCCGGAAATGTTTTTCAATGTAGTGCCTACTGAAGGTACCACCGTCAGATTTTTCACTTCTACTTTGGAGCCCGCGCTTACTGCAGCCATTGGGGCAATCGCATCGTACTGCTGCTTGAAGCTGTCGGTGCGTATCGCCAAGTCGGCCAAATAATCGGCAGCTTCATTGACGAATCCGCTGGCTATCGCTTGCTGCTTGACTTCCCCTTCCAGCTTCGCGACGTTCTCGTCAGACAATAACTGACCGCCGTCGAGCTGTTGTTTCTGATAGACATTCAGAGCGCTCGTCACTTGCTCCTGCGTGGCATCGGTATACGTAATAATATCCATCTCTGCTGCCTGTGTGATCGACGTGATGCGACCATACGTTACCGTACCATTGCGGCTGCCGGATTCACCATGAATGAAACCGATAAAGTCGCCCGCATTGACAACAGTGAGTTCATTCAGACCAAATGGCGCAAACTGAGGGTCACTATAGTTCATCGTGGCATGCTCTACCGTGATGGAATGGTTATCCGGGTCTCCATCCGTGTCCGCCGTCGGGCTCACAGGAAGAATATCGGGTTTGGTCAATACTTTCTTGGAATCCGCATGGGTATACGTGTAGGTATTACCGCTGATCGCTGTGATCTGTACGTAGGCGACATTGCCGTCATCGGCGTTATCCACCGTACGCAGATCAGGGCGAACCCCTTCGTAGACCGCAACGGTATCTCCCACTTGCATCACGGTGCTGCCGTCGTAATCAAATGTACCGTTAGTCGCATTCGCTTCGCTTAATTTTGCTCCACTGCCGCCTATTGTTGTCGTTATAACCGGAATCGATGGGGAGCCCACATCCGCGCCGTCTAGCATCATATTCGATACATCCGCGAATGATAGATAGATCATGTCTGGATTAAGCGGTAAGTTCATCACTTCTTGTTTGGCGATGGCAAAAACATAGATGGTGGTCGTGGCATCTTGACCATCGTAAGACAGGTTGGCATCCGTCAACGTGAGTTGATACGTGTGGCCTTCCTCGAATTTGCCGTCTTGCGCTGCGGACTTCACGGTGAAGTGACCATTCGCGCCAGTGACGACGATACCTGCAAATGCAGGATTCGCCGAGGATTTGAACGTCATACCCGCTTGCACTTGGGCAGCCGTCATTTTACCTGTTGCATCGGTCACGTTGATGGTGAAGTTCGGCGCTACATCCAGCACCGATACACTTGGAATACTCGCCACAGCCAGATCAGGGCTGCCAATATAATTGGCATACAGCGTCATATTGCCGGTAACCGTATCGTCGTCCATGACGGGTTGGGTAAGAGCACTGTCCTTATACCAACCTTGAAAAATATACCCTTGCTTCACTGGAGCCGGGAGACTGCTTAGTGATTCACTTGAATTCAGCGTGAGGCTATTAATAGCGGAGCCGCCATTGGTCTCAAACGCGATGGTATAGTTAGAAGTGCCTGATCCAGTGCCAGTGCCAGTGTCAGTGTCACTGCCACCAGAGTCCGGGCCTGTTGTCGTTGGCGTAGATGGTATTGTTGTTGGCTCTGCTGGTTCAGTTGGTTCTGCTGGTTCGGTTGGCTGTGCTGGTTCAGTTGGCTCGGAGGCTGCTCCCGCCTTCACAACCTCGTTGCTGCGCATGGCAAAAGTAGCTGCCTCAGCACGGGTAGCCCTGAATTGTGGATTGAAATTTCCATTAGCATCTCCAGCAAGCAAGCCCGCCTGCCAAAGCTTGACTATCGCATCCGCCGCCCATGGTGATATCTTGGATAGGTCGTTCGGTTTCGTCGTTACGCTGATGTTCGTCTGATATGGTATGTTTAAGACTTCGAAAAACCGCAAAGTCAGCGTTGCCATCTGTTCTCTGGTGATCGCCGTGTCTGGCGCAAATTTATTGTTGCCCGTACCGCTTGTAATGCCTCTTTCCACGGCCCATTGCACATAAGGTGCATACCAAGCATCTGATTTTACGTCTGCGAATGCGGAAGTTTGATATTTACTTACATCAACTCCAGCAATACGCCCGAGTACAGTTACATACATGCCGCGAGTCATTGTTCCGTTAGGCGAGAAACTATCATTACCTGTACCGCCGAATATTCCATTCTGTTGTACATACGTGACCGCATTATAGAACCAGTCCGTCGGCTTTACATCCTTGAAGGAATTTGGAACGGTTTGTTGCGTGTTAGAACCGTTCGCAGCAGCCAACGTTGTATTTGGCGACACATCATGCCAATTCATTGTCGATGGTGTACCGACAGTATTGGCCTCAGCAGCAAAGATCTGAGTCGGTACAAACGATACGAGAATCGTGAACGTAAGCAATAAACTTAATAATCGTTTATACATGGCGTTTCCCCTCCTGCAATTTTTCTACACTTTCCTACAAAACTATCAATTTAAGAACAATTTGCTTCACCCTATCACAGCCAGGCTAAACAAAACCTAAACAAATCGATTTCTACGTAGAATTTTGTCGATAAAAAAAAGCATCCCTCAGTCATCTTTAATGACTAAGGGACACTCCCCTTTTGGCGAAAAAGCGTTCAATTCAGAGGTAAATTCGTCTTGTTCTTATCTTCAAAATGCAGCAATCTCCTGACCGCTTCCTTCGGCTCAATCCCAAGCTCGGTCTGCAGCATTACCCGGAGCGCCTCATATTGCTTGATCGCCATAAAGCGTTCGTTCGCCAGCAATAGCACACGAATGAGCAGCTCATGAATGTACTCATTCAGCGGATCATGCGAGAGCGCCTGCCGCAGCAGTTCCGCAGCGGCATGATATTGCCCTCTCCTCTCCTCACGTTCATGGAGACGAAGCAGCATCGCAACGTACTCGCTTTCCAAGCGGATACGCGCCGGTTCAGCCCACTCGTATGAAGTGCCCGCCATATAGCCCTCTCCATATAATTGAATAAATTCGCTGGCATAACTGCTCAACGCATGGTCATCGATTTGCGCCTGAGCAGCCAGCAAGCGATCCCACTCATCGAGATCACAGTCCAACTGGCTCAGATCGATACGGTAACCGCCTTCCACATGCCGAACGATACCATCCAATCCGATTTTACTCAAAGCTTTGCGCAGAAAATGTGTCGTCGTATTAAACTGGGCCCCTGCCCGTTCGACATCCACCTCTCCCCACAAACCATCGAGAATGCGGTCTCTGCTCACCGACTCGCCGCGATGATGAACGAGAAAGGCCATTAACTCCTCGGTTTTGGATGTCCGCCACTTGATTGCAGCACCGTTCTCTGTTTCTAAGCGCACCCGTCCGAAACATCGAACCTTGATTCGTGGAGGCGACGGATACCCATCGAACGCTTGCAGCACGAGATTCGCATACCTCGACATATCCATCGATCCCGCACCTTTGTCTCCATACGACTGCACATAATGGGACAGCAGTTCCTTCATCTCCGGTCCTTCATCGATGAAGCTGCGAATGAACCCTTGAGGTTCAGCGAGACGTAACGCGGCATCCAGCTTCTCAAGCGCCAGCTCAATCCGATTGTCGCGATACAACGTCACGCTTTGCATGATCCTAACGTAAATACGATCCCGCAGCCGGTCTTCCTTCGTCAACAGCTGATAGACCTTCTCCGCGAGTGACAGCGCCTGTTCGAACTGACCGCAGGCGGTGAGCACGCGAATAAGCACCAACTGTTCGATCACTTTGTCGAGCGCAGCTTCGTCCGTATGCGACAGTCCGCATTGCGCCAACCATCGGCCGGCTGACTCCAAATTCCCTTGGCGTACGGCCAAGCTCGCCTGCTCCGCTTCGATTTTGCGCATGAACGTATCGTAGTCAGGTGAATCAATCTTCAATTTAAGCTGTTCTAACAGCTTCGCGGCCTCTATAGAATGGCCCTTTGCTTGCTGAATTCTCGATGCCGCCACTTCGATCTGATATCGGTTACGAGGAACCGGAGCGTATTCCTCCGTTCGCATAATGCGGTTGATCCAATCCTCCGCTTCCTCTAACCGGTTCCACTCGCACAATAGCTTGGCGTATGAAGCATACATGGGCATCGCATACGGATGGTTGACGCGTTCCCGCCAATATTCCATCATTCTGATAAAAAATGAAGCCGCACCCTGATAGTCATTGATGTAGCTCATATGATCATCGAACTCTTCGAGCGCATAATGCTTATTGTTGCCGCCTTGAATAAATAAGCTATGCTCGGGTGCATACACATCACCACGGATGAAGAAGTCCGCTGTTCCCGCAAGGTCTCGGTTAACAAAAGCCGCAGCACCGCAAAACGAGTAGATTTCTCCCATCATCATGCGCCATAGGTCTGCGTCCATATCGTCTTTCATCGCTTCGAATCGGATTCGAAGACGTTCTGCCCGACCCGGAATGATGTCGAATTGCCTTACACCGAGAATGACATACAAACAAAAAAGCTCAACTAGCGGCCGACTTGACACGTATTGCTCCGGCACTTGCATTACCCAACGCGCGACAACGACGTTTTTGCCTTCAAGAAATGCATATAAATGCGCTTCGATCAGGCGAACGACATCCTCATACTGTTGTCCTGCCAAATAATGCTCCGCCGCTTCTTCGATGAAGCGATGATGTTCAAACCATTGTGCAGCTCGCACGTTCGTCTGAATCCACAGCTCGGGCTCCGTTCGAGCGAGCTTCGACTGCAGAAAGTCAGACAACAGGTGGTGATAGCGATACCACTGGCGTTGCTCATCCAGCGGAATGATGAATAGTTGAAGCTGTTCCAGCTGTTCCAGCTGTTGCTGACCTTTCGCCTGCCCTGTCACCGCCTCGCACAAGGCATAATTCATCTGGTTCAGCACGGAGGTTTGCAGCAAAAAGTCGCGCGTCGCCTCCGGCAGATCGCGAAAGACTTCCTCCAGCAAGTAATCGGATATATGCTGCTGACGGCCGCTGAATTGGCGGATCGATTCGGATACATTGCCGCTTCGCTGCAATGAGATTGCCGCAAGCCGCAACCCGCTAATCCAACCTTCGGTTTGGTCGTACAGCAGACTGATCTGCTTTGCCGACAGTCTCAATTCCGTCGTGTTGCGGAAGAAATCGTATACTTCCTCCGGCCGGAACCGTAATTGCTCGATCGTAAGCCGCTGCATCTCTCCTTTCGCGAACAGTCTTGTTGTCGGAAAGGGGAGGTCGTTGCGGCTTGCGATATATACATGAATATGATTCGGGAGAAATTCGAGCAGATAGCTCATCGACTTCTGGATGGCCGGCATCGTCACCAGATGATAATCGTCAAACATGACGACCAGCTCGTCCGTCAGCCGATCCAGCTCATTCAGTAGCGCAGTCATCGCCGGTTCCAATGATGCGGAAGACGCGGAAGGTCCCTCCGCCAGCAGCGGCCCCACGGTCAGGCCAAACCCTGCGACTCGGTTCTGAATCGAAGCGATGACCGTATTCCAGAACGTAATCCAGTCATCATCCTGCTTGCCTAGTGACACCCATGCAACAAGTCGGCCGCTTTGTTTGGCCCACCCGCTTAACGCCGTCGTTTTTCCGTAGCCGGATGGGGCGAATAAAAGCGTCAGCTTCGCATCCATTCCTTCTTCCAGTCGTTGAAGCAGCTCCGAGCGGGCAACCAACGTATGCCGTTCATGTGGGATATGCAGCTTTGTTGCAGCGATCATTGGTAGCCCCTCCATAGGAATTAGACAGAAAATGAGTGATTAGGTGTATATTCGACATCTAGTCACAATTTCCCCCGTAGCCTCGATAAAACGAAATGAAGGCACCCTGCGGGTGCCCCTGCTTCATCGTATATTGGATTTATACTTGCAAAACCAGTTTGCCGACCGTGTTTTTTTGTTCTAAAAGCGCAAGTGCATCGGCGGCTTTCTCCAGCGGATACACGCCGTGAATCTCCGCATGAATCTCTTTTCTTGCCAGCATGCCAAGCGCCTCCCGTGCTGCCTGCCCGGTCTCCGCAGGATTGCTCTCGGCGTATCCTCCTAATGCAAAGCCTGCGGCCTGTTTATTGGAAAACCATATCTGGTTGAACGAATGGGCGACATCCTGTTCACCGCTGGCGTTACCGACAACTACCAACTGGCCCAAAGGGCGAAGCACCTCTAAGCTTTGTTGGCGCATGCTTCCCCCAACCGGGTCAAAGACAGCGTGAACGCCTTGCTGTCCCGTTGCCTTCAGCGTTCGCTCGACGAAATCGTTCCGGACAAATAATTCATCATATCCGAAGGGAGCTGCAAGCTTCGCTTTCTCTGGCGTTCCAACGGTCCCGAATACTTTGCCCGCTCCCAATCGTCTGGCCACTTGTCCCAGAAAGCCGCCCAGTCCGCCTACGGCCGCATGGACAAGCACATTGTCGCCGGCTCTCATTCTATACACATCTCTGATGGCCAAGTAAGCTGTTGTCAGATTGACGATCGAAGCTGCCGCCGTCGCCAAGTCAAGCTCCATCCCCAATTGATCCAGCGGAACCGTCAGTTCCGGCCGCACGTTCGCCATAGAGGCGAACCCGTTAAAATCAAGCAGCGTCATAGAGGCTACCGGCTGACCGACATAGAATCCCTCTACGCCTTCCCCGATTGCCCGTACATAACCTGACACTTCTAGACCAGGAGTAAGCGGCATCGGAAAATCGGACATAAATTCGCCGCGGCTCAGCAGCACTTCGAAATATCCCACGCCTGCATAAGCAACGTCAATGGTAAGCAGGCCAGGGGCCGGCTGCAGATCCGGTTTTTCGCTCCATTTTAAGCTAGCTGGTCCGCCCGGTTGATCGATAACAATAGATTTCATATCCAATCGTAACCTCCAAGTTCAGGAATGAAATCATTATATTTCGGATCTAAATAGGCAACCAGTTTCCCTTTATACAGGTATCCCGACTAACAGGATTATTGTCGCAAGACTGCTAATTTTTCTTCCGTCACCGTATTTGCTATAGGGGTAAATATACAGCAATGAAGGTTCTCATCCCCATTAATATTCGAAAAGGTATTCAATTGAAAAAATAATTGCCCGACGACACAATGATCGAACGTATATTGGATCGCTTTCTTTTGCTGTACATTATGCAACCGCCATAACATCTGGAAATCCGCGCATTCGAGACACATCTTCTGGACGAAAGCCTCGAACCACCGGTCGCTGGCATGTTGGTCATAATACATCCGAAATACGCCCATCGTAAAGTCAGCGAATTCCTTCCAATTAACCAACTGCTCGCGCAGATTCGGATCTGTAAAGATTAATCGCGTCATCACACGTTCATCAGCGGGGATGGTATGGAAGTCCGTAATAATCTCGGTTGCCAACCGGTTGTAAGCGAGCACCTCGGTTCGATGATTCGCAATAATAGCCGGATAATTCACTTGGTCGATAATGGTCTGAAGTTCAGGATAGGCTTCACCGGTATTCGGACTAGCATTCCTCTCTCCTCCGTAATCAGCCAATCGAAGCAAATGAGCCTGTTCATCCGAAGATAATTGCAGGGCTCGAGCCACGCTCTCAATAACTTCCCTTGATACGGAAGCAACCCTGCCCTGTTCCAGCCAGGTATACCAAGTGATGCTCACTCCTGAAAGTTGGGCGACCTCTTCCCTGCGCAATCCCGGCGTTCTTCTTCTTCCAAAGCGGCTAGCCATTTCGATTCCATCTGGTTTAATCCGTTCTCGGCGAGATTTTAAGAAGTCTCCAAGTATCTTAAACCTTTCATTGCCCGCAGCCATTTCACCACACCTTGCAAAAGAGATTCGGTTCAATACGGTTAGATTATCGTTTCCCCTGCTAACATATTATTCCTGAAATTTGAAATACACAATCCTCAGCCCCGATGGCTGTGGTGAGGCTTCTCAGTCCCATGGACGGTGCGTCTCCCGATCCGCTTCCCGCGCCTGATCGCCGTTAGAATCCAATGATTGACAATCGATATAAGCTGGGTTATTTTTAATACAATAAATCGCATAAGATTAGTATGATTTATATAAACACTTCTAACGGAAGGAGACATTATGGATCAATACTCCACGTTCGATTTGATTCCGATTTTTGCGAGAGCAGCGGGTACGACTTTGATAGTCGCGTCGAGCTCTATCCTCTTTGCTTTCGTTATCGGACTGCTTGCCGGTATCGCGTTATTTTACAAAGTGCCGGTCTTGAAGCCCGTCATTTACGCATATGTCGAATTTTTCAGAAATACGCCCTCCCTTATTCAAGCTTATTTTATTTTTTACGGGCTTCCCAAAGTGTCCGTCCAGTTCGACAGCCACACCTGCTCGATTATCGTTCTGTCACTGCTGGGTGGCGCTTATATGTGCGAGGCGATCCACTCGGGCCTCAAAGCGATCCCGAACAACCAGCTTGAGCTCGCGAAAGCGATGGGGTTGTCCCGGCTCCATACGACCGTCCATCTGCTTATTCCCCAGTCAATCTCGACGTCGATTGCCGCGATCAATAACAACTCGATTTTCCTAACCAAAGAAGTGTCGGCGATGAAGATCATATTGCTGCCGGAAATCGTCTATCAGGCTTTCGCGATCATTAGCTTACGGACCGACTTGACCCTTCCGGTCGCCGTCATGACCATCGCCAGCTATTTGGCCATTCTGCTTCCGATGACTTATTTATTATCGCTCGCGGAAAGGAAGATTCGATTTGCGGAATTTGGGGCTTGATTTCATTGCAACAGCATTTCCGAGGCTTCTCGACGGTTTTGTGATTGCCGTTCAAATCGCCGGAGTTTCCTTCCTGCTCTCCATCGCGTTCGGGTTCGTGCTCGGCGTGCTGATGACGTTAAAGAACCGATGGCTATCTGTCGTCCTGCGAGTTTGTCTCGAAGCATTCCGGCTCATCCATCCCGTCATTTGGCTGTTCATTCTGTTCTACGGACTCGCATACGCGTTCGACACGCCGACGAATGGTTACACCATCTCCATTATCGTCTTCACCTTGTGGGGATCCTTCGAGATCGGAGACTTGGTCAGAGGTTACCTTACGAGCCTGCCCCGCCACCAATTCGAGTCGAGCATGGCGGTCGGGCTGACCCGAAGGCAGATGTACGTTCACGTTCTTCTGCCGCAGATCATCATCCGGACGTTGCCGTCCGTCGTGAATCTCGCGACCCGGCTGATCAAGACGACGAGTCTGGTGTCGCTCATCGGCGTTCAAGAGATGCTCAAGGTGTCCCAAAGCATTATTCAAGTCGCGTACTACAACAACCCGACGAGCATGATCTCTTTCACAATGTACTTGGTATTGCTGATCTTCTATTTCATCATCTGCTTCCCGCTATCGTTGCTTGCAAGGTATATGGAGAAGAAAGCCGCTTCCTTAACGACAGGTACTTAGAAAAGGAGAGCCTATGCACTTATCTATCGACAGTCTCAAGAAGTCTTTCAACGGAAACGCCGTCTTGAATGGCATCAGCCTGGAGATCGAGCAAGGCGAAATCGTCGCGGTCCTTGGACGGTCCGGCTGCGGCAAATCGACGCTGCTGCGGTGCGTTAACGGCCTCGAGCAAATCGACTCCGGTGAGATCCGTCTCCATGGCGCGCCCATCACGAAGCCCAACGCGAGCTACTCCCACTGGGTGGGAATCAGGAAGAAAATCGGCATGGTTTTTCAAAGTTACGATCTCTTCCCCCATATGAACGTGCTGAACAACATTATTCTCGGCCCGACGAAAGTGGAGAAAAGGAGCAAGAAAGAAGCGACGCAAGACGCGCTGAAGCTGCTGGAGAAAGTCGGATTGTCCGAGAAAAAGCTCGCCTATCCGCGTGAGCTGTCCGGCGGCCAGAAGCAGCGGGTCGCCATCTGCCGGGCGCTGTGCATGAATCCGGAAATCATTCTGTTCGACGAAGTGACCGCGGCGCTCGATCCGGAGATGGTGCGAGAGGTGCTGGACGTCATTCGGACGCTTCGCAATCAAGGATTGACGCTAATCATTGTGACGCACGAAATGGAATTTGCCGAGAAGGTCGCCGACCGCATCGTGTTCATGGAAGCCGGGAGAATCGTCGAAGTCGCTGAGCCGAGCACGTTCTTCCGCTCTCCGGCGACAGCCGAAGCAAGGCAGTTCTTGAACTTGCCGCCCCTCAACGTCGCTTCGATCGACCATGTGAGCTGAAATAAAATATGCAAATATTTTATTTATACACAAGACAAAGAATAAGGAGTGAAGAGAAATGAGAAAGATGATTGCAGGGGTATTAAGCGTGCTCTTATTAGCAGGACTTATCGGTTGCTCCTCCAACAACAACGACAAAAGCAGCGCAGAAGCATCCGGTTCCATTGCCGCGATCAAGAAAGCCGACACGATCAGAATCGGTATCTTCGCCGACGATGCTCCATTCTGCTATCAAGACGCGGACGGCACTTTCAAAGGCTACGACGTGGAATTAGGGAAACGAATCGCCAAGGAACTGCTCGGCGACGAGAACAAAATCACTTGGGTCGTCGTCAATCCAGCCGACAGAATTCCGTACTTGCAGACGGATAAAGCCGACTTGATGCTTGCTGACTTCACGGTGACGGAAGAACGCGCCAAGAGCGTCGACTTTACGCTGCCGTACGAGAAGGTGTCTCTGGGCATCGTCTCCAAGGAAGGCTCGCCAATCCAATCGGTCGACGATCTGAAAGGCAAGACGCTGGCCGTCAATACGGGCACGACCGCAGACTCCTACTTCACGAAAAATTACCCTGACGTGAAGTTGATCAAAATCGACGCCATCACGGACGGCTATCAAGCGCTCATTACGGACAGAGCCGTCGCCTTCGCGCAAGACAATACTCTGCTCCTGTCGTGGGCGAAGAAAAACCCCGGTTACACGGTCGGCGTAAAAGAGCTCGGCAACAAGGACTTCATCGCCGGCGCCGTCAAGCAAGGGAACAAAGAGCTGTTGGATTACGTGAATGATCTCATTAAGGGCAAGCTGAAAGACGAGAACTACTTCCACAATCTATACGAGACGACGCTGAAGGACAGCTTCCCGGCCGACTTCACGGCGGATCAGATCGTCATCGAAGGCGGAGTTACGGATTAATGGTTGCAGCTCGAAGCCAATAAGAAAGCCGGACCGATAATCGGTCCGGCTTTCCGTCTGTTTAATGGATAAATAATTGTGTCTGCCGCCGCCTTAATGGCCTGCGTCCATGACGACAGTCGGATGGGCCGCTGGCTCCTTCATCGGCCGCTTAAGCGTGAACGCCAGCAGCAGCCCCGCTGCCGCAATGACGGCAATCAGTACATACGCATTGTGAAACGCGTGCGACATCGCCTCTGGAACCGGCGTCTCGCCTTGGTTCGAATAATGATTCGTACGGTTAACGAGCAACGTCGTCAAACCCGCTATAGCGAACGACCCGACGACTTGCTGGGCGGCGCTTGTCAACGAGGTGACCTTGCCGACCAGTTCCTTGGGAGCTGTCTGGATTAAGTGCGTATTCAAGGCGATGAAGGACATTCCCGTTCCGAACCCGATCAGCGCACGCGGAGCCAGGAACAACCACGGGCTATCGCTTGGATCGATGAGCGAGAACAAGTATGCGCCAACCGTAATCAAGATTAAGCCACCGATTACCAACGGACGCGCGCCGATTCGGTCGAACAATCGTCCGCTGAACGGCATCATGGTCGCGGAGGCCAGCGCCTGCGGCAAGGTCCATAATCCTGCCTCGAACGCGCTCATTCCCATCAGACGCTGCATGAAATACGGGATAGCGAAGATCAACCCGAACATGGTGAACTGCATCACCCATTGCACCATAATCCCGCGGGTAAACTGCATAGACCGGAATACCCTAAGCTCCAATAAAGGCTCTCTCTTTCGTCTGAGCTCGACGACGACAAACAAAATCATGGCGACGGCGCCTACGATTAGACCGGTGATCGTCTTCGCGGAAGACCACCCCTCTCCCGCTTCGCTTAACCCGTATGACAGTCCGCCAAAAGCGAATGGCGCAAGTGCGATGCCCGCGTAATCGAGCGATACCGACGCCTTTCTTGGGAGACTCGGCAATGACAGGATGCTCATGATCACGCCGGCGATACCAACCGGAATATTGATGAGGAAAATCCACTGCCAATTCACATAGTCGACCAGATAGCCGGATACGACCGGACCAAGCGCCGGAGCAAGCAGGACCGGTACTCCCATCATGCCCATAATTTTGCCGACCGACTCGGGAGGGCTGATCCGGTAGGTCATCGCGAAGGCGATCGGCATCACCATCCCGCCTCCTAAGCCTTGCATGATGCGGAAGGCGATCAGCTGCTCCGCCGTGCCCGCGAACGCGCAAAGGATCGAACCGACCGTGAACAAGATAATCGATACGATGAACGTCTGCTTTGCCCCGAAACGGTCGGAGAACCATCCCGCCATCGGAATGACGACGGCCTGAGCAAGCGAATAGCCGGTAATGGTCCATTGAATAAGGCTCAATGAGCTATGCAGATCGTCTGCGAGTACCGGAATGGCGACATTGACCGCCGTCGTATCCAATATGACCATGAACAACCCGACGACAATCGCGATTAACGGAGCAAGAAGCGAACGAACCGGCGGGGGTTCGTTGGCATGGACTTCTGCGGACATGTGAATCTCCTCCAAGCATAATCATTTTCTTGCCAATAAAATAACACACACCTCTATACAAAGTAAACTAAATATATAAAAAAAGTTCAGTTCGTACATGTCGTTTGAAAATCCCGCGATATGTTTTATACTTAAGTTGGTCATTCAGGAGGTGCTGCGAAATGTCAGAAGTCGAATGCGACCCGTTATTCGAGAAAAGGGAAAAGCTTGTGATGCGCTTAATGCCCTACGTCAACAAACACGGCTTCAGCTCGTTGAAAATGGATGATGCGGCCAAATATATGGATATCAGTAAAGCAACAATGTATAAATATTTCGCCTCGAAAACCGAGATCGCGGAATGTCTCATTGATAAATTCGTCTTGTACGTGTCGAATCAAATGTTGGCGGAGGCTCCACCGGCCATGTCGCCAGGGCCGCTCTCGCAGCCGTCCGCTGAACAACTGAAATTTTACAACGAATCTTTTGCCCTAGCGTTTAAGCTCACGATTAAACTGTCGTTCTACTTAACGGACGTCCTGCTTCAGGATTTGAACGGGACCTATCCTGACTTGTCCGTCAAGCTTGCACAAGCCGTAGACCTGTGCAAGAATAAGCTCGCCGACTACTTCGACAGCGGCATTGCGATTGGCGTATTCTATCCGATCAATGCGCGCATTTATTTGACCCAAGTGGATCTCGTCTTCCGAAAGCTATTGGATCCCAAATGGTTGATGCTGCAGAACATGACGATGAAGCAGGCTCTAATGGACTTCTACAAGACGATGAAGCATCAGGTGTTCTATGAGAAATGGATGGATGAAGACGATTCCGCGATCAGTCTTTATTTTGATTCTTTGATTGCGGGAATGCGTGCGTTTGATTAAGAAGAGCCTCCTTCGTTGAAGGAGGCTCTTGCTATTTCCGATTCATTTAGTTTTTGTTGTTCCATGAGTTAAGGGTAATCCATTTCTTCCCGTTGCATAAGGAGGCACTTTAAAGTGGCCTGACTACTTAAAAGTGCCTTCTTCCGCATGCCGCAAAGTTAAATTACGATGATCTCACGGAACCAACATTAGCAACGCCAAACGAAATGAGAAGAGGTAATGATGATGAATGTTCAAATGCCTGAAGCAACCAAACGATTTCTGAGCGATATTGCGGGATTCCCTCCTCTGCACACGATGTCTCCGCAGGAAATCCGCAGCGTCGTGGTGGCTAATGCCATCTCCGACAATATCGAGTTGGCAAGTACAGAAGATATCCCGTTAGAAGGTCCGCATGGAAGCCTCACGGTCCGTGTCTATCGACCCCAGCAGTTGGACGCAGCGCTGCCTGTCATCGTGTTCTTCCACGGCGGCGGATTCGTCTTCAACCGAATGGAACATTACGATCCGATGTGCGGCAAGCTGGCTCAGGCGACGGGCCACGCCGTCGTCTCGGTTGACTACCGCCTGGCGCCGGAGTCGAAATTCCCTGTTCCGGTTGACGAAGCGATCTTCGCGGTTCAATGGATGTACGATCATGCATCGGAGTTAGGCTTCGATCCTTCGAAGATGTCCGTTGCAGGTGAAAGCGTAGGAGGGAACCTTGCCGCCATCGTCGCGCAGCAGGCTGTACAACGGGGCACATTCTCAATCGCTTATCAGATTCTGCTTAATCCATTAACGGATTGGGTCGGGGATTACGAATCAAGACGCACCTACGCTTCCGGGTACTTCCTTGAGACCGCTCTGCTCGAATACTGCGCAGGACACTATCTGAATTCGGACGCCGAGAGAACCGATCCGCTTGCTTCCCCTCTGTACGGTGACGTTGCCGGAGTAGCCCCTGCCCTGATCGTGACCGCAGAGTACGACCCGCTTCGTGACGAAGGTGAGCGATACGCCCAGAAACTGATCGAGAACGGTATCCCGGTGAAGCTGAAACGTTACTCCGGCATGATTCATACGTTCTACGCCCTGACGGATGTGTTCGAGGATGGTCATGACGTATACTCGCTAATTAGCAAGGAGCTCCGGAGACATTTATAAAAAAAAAGAGCCTAGCCATTGGCCAGCTCGGCAAAGTTATACGTTCGCTTGGTCAAAAGCCATTCTCGCTTGCCGGACGGAATCATAATGGGCATCGGTCCATTGATGCAAGACCCGCATGGGCTCGATTAACGTTAAGCCTAATGGTGTCAGTTCATATTCAACGGTTGGAGGGACGGTAGGATACACATGGCGGACAACAAGGCCGTCCCTCTCCAACTGCCGTAAGGTCTGGGTTAACATTTTCTGCGTAACGCCCTCTATCTTTCTCTTCAGATCGCTGTACCTTCTCTTACCGAATTCCAGCTCATAGAACACGAGGACTGTCCATTTGCTAGAGACAACCTCCAGCGCTCTGCGATAATGGCAAGGCGATTCCACCTCGGGGGACATGCCACCGAACTCGCTCATACAATCCACTCCTCCGTGTAAGACCGATATCTTCCTCGGACTATTATGGGAATGATTGTAATCTATGCAATAAGCGGAGCACAAGTCAAACCTTAATGACTATATTCGCCTTCCATAACGTCTCTGCTAGCTTTCTGTCGCTGGCGATGGTTACAGATGTCTTAGTTTATCGGGGTTCGCTACGGAATAGATGGTCTGAATTTGATTATTGCGGAAAGCAAATGAATAGATATATTGCGTGTCTTCGTTTAAGATAACACGAATCCCCGGCAAGCCATTCACTGTGAGGAAAGCGAAGCTGAATTTCCCCTCATGCATCTGCAACAGGTTCTGATGCAGCTTGATCACTTTATCTATACCGACAACCGGAACCTGCGCCGCCCTGACTTTGCCTCCGCCATCCGCATAGAGCACCACGTTCTCGCTTACCAATTCAAGCAGCTTCGTTGTATTCCCTTGCATGAGCGAATGAACGAAATCTTTGATCTTCCCTTCCGCCACCGAGATCGATGGGGTCGGATCCGGATCGAAATGGATGCTCTTTTGAGCACGATGGAAGATTTGGCGGCAGTTTGCGCTGCTTTTTCCAATCGTCCCGGCAATCTCATCAAATGAATAGTGAAAGATCTCCCGGAGCAGAAACACAGCTCTCTCCACCGCGTTCAGTTGTTGCAGCAGCAACAGATAAGCCGTTGATATGGACTCGCGCTGCAAATAGGCTTGGGAAGGATCGGAGTCCGATACCCCCCTGTCAATCAAAGGCTCCGGAAGCCAAGGCCCGACATATAATTCCCGTTTATGTGCGGATGAGCGTAGAAGGTCTAAACAACGATTCGTCACGATTTTATACAGAAAGGCTCTCTCATTATGAATCGCTGCCGAGTCCGGCAATTGATCATAAGCGAGGAATGCTTCCTGTACGATGTCCTCCGCATCCATGACACTCCCCAGCATCCGATATGCTAATGAGAAGAGCTGGGTTCGATACGTTTCATACAATTCTTCTATATGCATCCTTGGGCTTCCCCTCTGTATACTCGCGAGCAAGTATGCACTGTACCGCTCTCTTGGCGCTAGCTGTCGCGGCGTCGACCAGAAGTTCTCCGTGCGATGCCCATTCTCCTGCCACATACAATCCGGATATCTCCGGAACAGCAGGTCCTGGCTGCTGGCGTCTCATATGCAAGAAATCATGGTAAACCGTAATACGAGGCAGATATTGCTTCGCAACCAATTCGTCCCGCCAACCCGGCTGTACTAAATCAAGAGTTTGTTCTAGCTCATGCAAATCCTTATCCGGGTTCTTCTCCTCTCCCTGATACTTGATCACGGATATGACTTGAGCGCCATCATCACTCAGGCAGGCCGCGCGGGATTGATTGCTGAGAAAGACCGTTTGATCGATCCCATAAATGAATTGCTGCTTCGGTTTCGGGAGGCGCCGCAAAGCGACATCCAAACAAGCGGCAGTGATCTCGATGGCCTGTTCTCTCCAAGCATGAAGCGAGGTTGCTTCTGCGTTCGTCACCAATTGGTGGGCGACGGCAGGAGGTGCGGTGAGGATGATATTCTTCGCCTCGACTAGCGTGCCCTCTTCGCATCTAACATGCTGTACGGCTCCATCGCGATGCTCGACGGCAACAGCTTTCGTGCTCGTCATCATCGTTACTCCATTTTTAATTGCGATTTCTCTCAGTTCATCTATAATGGTTCCCCAGCCTCGATCCAGGTACAACACGCCTTGAAGGGAATTTTGGAGCTGTTTCAATACCGGACCGGCAGCCTGCATGTCTGGAGCCGCCACATAACTCGCCGTACGCAGCAGAGAGTAGAATAAATTCCGTACCATAGGATCATAGAACTGGCTTTCAATCCACTCGCGCAGACTGATTTGATCATAGCGGTGGGTATCCATCTTTCCCAATTTCGCTAACCAAGAGCCAAGCTCTATCTTGCCTCTCCAAGATAAGAGGGGGGTTGTGAGCAGTGATTTAACGCTCATAGGCAACGTAAGCAATTTCCCCTTCCATATCCCATACGCATCGATTGAAGGTTGATTACCTTGCAGACTCAGACCCCATTCACGAAATGTTGCAAGCGCATCTCCGTGATACAGGGCATGCCCGCCTAAGTTAAAGTAAGCCCCCTTTTTCTTATTGGTAACAGCCCGGCCTCCTAGACGCTCCTGCTTCTCAATCACAATCGTTTGTTTTCCCGCTTTGGCTGCATAGATAGCTGCCGTTAACCCCGCCACTCCTCCGCCCACAACTGCGATGTCATAATGTTGCATCATCATCATCCCTTTCGACTTGGTACCCGTATGACGGGGAGCGGAAGCGGAATGTGACAGAATCAAAAAAGAAATTTGCAAACAAAAAGCTCCCATCCCCACCTTAGCAGTGGTTCTGGAAGCTTATTGGCTTATATTCGGGTTAACATCATCGAAATTTTGCAAAAGGCGCATCTCCAGCCCTTTCTCGTCAGCTTGTAGTTCTTGCATGATCGGAATAGTCATATCGGTATTGGGGTTGTATTTCAGCCCCCAGTGCATAATGGCGAAAACAACCGGAAACAGGTCGAGCGCCTTTTGTGTGGGCCGGTACATGGTCTGCGCGCGGTTTGAATCTCCTTCTATCTTGACGAGCAGGCCTGCCTCGACGAGTGATTGGAGCCGTGCGCTCAAAATATTAGTGGAGATATGCTCCCGTGAAGCAAGAAACTCGCGGTAATGCCGCTTGTTATGAATAAGGACGTCACGAAGTATGATTAGGCTCCAGGGATCGCCCCATATGTCGAGCGCATATACGATTGGACAGACGGTGGAAGGTCGCTTCTTCATAAGCCCAATTATACGATCTGTACTTGCATTTTGCAAGTACGTAATCTATACTTGATGTGCAGTTAACAAATATTGGGAGGGTGTTCTCTGGATGAGTCAAGGTTACAGCACTTTTTTCAAGGTAGACCAAAGCCCCGAAGAAGTTTTCGCCGCCATCAATAACGTCCGCGGATGGTGGTCAGAAGAAATTGAGGGCAAGACCGACGAACTTGGTGTATTTAAGTACCATCACCAAGACATTCACCGCTGCACCATCGAAGTCACCGAACTTGTTCCAGACCGTAAGATCGTTTGGCACATTGCAGACAACTACTTTAACTTCGTAAACAATAAGAGCGAGTGGACGGGTACCGACATTGTCTTTGAAATCACCGAGAAGGACGGCAACACCGAAGTTCGATTTACGCACGTAGGTCTCGTTCCCGCGTATGAGTGCTTCGCCGTCTGTACGGACTCCTGGGGCATCTACATAAACGGCAGCCTTCGCGACTTGATCACCAAGGGTAAGGGCCAGCCCAACCAAAGCGAGCAAATTGCAAACAAACATGGCATACAGAACTCTTAGAGCTGACTTGCCATAGATACCGCGCCGTCTGCGGAAAATTTTAGGGCCATCCTTGTCGGATGGCCCTTTCTCTGATTTCGCAGCTATTGTAATCCGTCCGCCATACTCAATCCGATATCCAATCATTGAAATGCTCGGTTACAAATCGAATCTCGCGCTCATAATGAGCCAGGTGTCCCTCATCAATCATGTGTTGAAAGGCAAGATTCCCTTCGGCAGCACCATTGCTCAACGTATCACACATGGTAGTCAATCGTTGAGTAATCCACTGACGCAAATCTACGAGCGTCTCATCCGACCACATGTAAGGCTCAAGTTCAGGATAATCGTTTCCTGGGACCTCCCCGGGAATGAATGTTACGATTTCACGATCAGAGTCGTCGATTCCAACAAATCTTGGTGCTCCCTCGAAGCCTTGCTTCTCTAGATGTTTAAGCAGTTGATGAACGCACGGGCTCCAATAACCAGTGGGACGGAGAACCGTATTGTCCTTACGGACAATGTGATTAACGTTTCCGCCCTTTAACACTTCCTCCGAAGTCACTATGCCTCACCCTTATTTACCATCAATTTGTATTACTGATTCCGCTATTCCAACTAATACATCCGCTGTGACTTGATTTCCCATTCGACTATCTACTGATAAGCGATACTGCCATCCGTTTTTTTCGAATACTATGGTGTTAAATCCCCCCATTGTATTTGGGGTTCTAGTAGTAAAATAAATTGCTTCACTACCGTCATTCATTTTGTACTTGATCTTTCTTCTATTTGATTTCCCAAAGTCGATTTTCTGCTCAGTTGGTCTTATATCGATATTATAGTGGTTCTTGCCCTGCGCTTCATGTAGGTATTCTATTTGAAGTTCATCGTTGTAATTCCCCTTGTCGTGTACACATCTAGCTAAGTGATGAGTAAATCGCATGGGCGGTAATTTGATCGGTAATTGAAGTTCTCGTTGATTAAGCGCTTCGCATTCCTTTAATGCTTCCCCAACTGATTTATACCCGATTTCAAGATAAGGTTTCTCGAATGGAGGAGCATCATTCTGAGTGTCCGCACCTATCGCATACGTCTTGGCTGTAACCAAACCGAACACGAGTAAACCCATTAGAAAAATTCGCTTCATAGACGTTAGAGCCACCTTTTTGTCACGGTTATTAATAACCGTCTTTCTCCGCATCAGGTACAAATGTAAACCTGTCCAACCATGTCCAGAAATTCAAGAAGCTGATGCTGCATTTCTGCGGAGCCCTTTCCGATCCAAATCAAGTGCCCCCATATATCAAGTAGAGATAGCTTTGCATTGGGAATATGATGTTGCGCATAATAGGCATGTTCCACTAGCACCGACGCATCGTTCACGCTATGCATAATTAGTGTAGGGCATCGAATGGCAGACAAATCGGAACGGCGTACATGGCTTGTTTGTGTTAAATCAATCATGAAACCATGCCCTGATCTCTGACGATCGATCATTCTCTTGAACTGCTCTTTATCGTTACCGCTGATTTGGGGCCATACCTCTCTAGGTTGAAGCTTACTGAAGGAAGATAACAGTTTACCAAAAAGATAGTCAGGAAAAAGATGATTCACGAATCGGGTCATTTGCCAGACATACTTCTCTATAGGCGGACGGAACAGAATTTGAGAAACCCTGTATATTCGGTCTCCAGGGGTCAACCAATCATGTGTAACTGCTGATTGCAGGGTAAGACTTCTCACCCGCCGCGGATATCTGGATGCAAAATGAATTCCGCTGGGACCGCCTGCGGAAATCGCTATCACATGAACCTGGGTAATCTTCAAATCATCCAATAGTTCTAAGTACGCTTCGCACGCTGTGATCATATTTGCACCAAGCTCTTTGGAGGTCTTGCCATAGCCCGGCCTAGAGGGTGTAATGACTGAATATCCCCGGCTCGTGAGTTCACGATAACCCCATTCTTCCGTACAACTCGAATGACCGCCATGCATGATAAGGATTGGCTCCCCCAGACCGGTAATGGAATATTCCAGGTTTAAGGCTTGTTTGGTCATGAAATCGTCCATTTTCCTTATCATTATGGCCCTCCAAAAATGAAATCAAATTCATTATTAATGCTGAGAAAAAGTCATGTTTCGTGAATGCTTCCTGCCAATGTCTATTGTTGTATTGTTCCATATGCATGGTAACATCATCCGCCGGCATCTTATAAAACTGCGGCAGATGCGTTCAAAAGAATCCGGAGTAGGCGCACAAATAAAACGCTGATATTACTCTCGGCCGCTCCTCCGGCCTAGGCAGCTGTCCAGCAACCCTTAATGCTGCTTGGAACGACCAACCGGCTCCTCACATAATAAAGACACCCCAACGGGTGCCTTAGTTGATTGCTTCAATATTCCCCCTTAATGACGAAGAACGAACCTCGAATTGTCCCAGCTAGCTTGGACTTCTGTCTTGCGAATTTGAACTTCTTCTCTTCCAACTCCTTGGGTACTTCCATCTCCTCAGAAAGCTTAAATCCAACGGCCCGCTTCTTAGGATCATCCACCGTATACATGACGTTGACCGCTAACCCATCTTCATAAAAAACATAGGCAAATTGAATATTTTCCACTTGAAAACGCGATGTTTCTAGAGGTTGGGCCGCAAACTCAATATCCCGTTCCTCTTTCAGAATTCGGTTCACATAATCAAGCGTCTCCTGGCTTTCGCCAGCTGGTACAACCGTAAATTCATGCTTGTATTTGTTCATAAAGTAACGGGCTTCATTAGCACGTAAACCAGCAAGCGCTTCTGCTACTTGTGAAGACTCCAGACCAACCGTAGACACATTTTTAAAGTCAACGATAGCGTACATCCTCATTCCTCCTACTGAACTCGTTTAATTTTTTACAACCGGAACCCACATTTCACCATATACCAAGCCGTCTCGCTGCCCCATCCCAACCGTTGCATTAGGCCCGCCAACATAGGCGTAATTATCGGCTGCTGGCAAAGCTTGACCAAAGGCAATGCCAGTTAGCATACTACTCAACTCATCAGCCGACTTCCCTTCACCTTTAACGACGAGGTATTGTCCTTTAGGGAATTGAATCACTCTGTGTTCTTCCGGTATCGATGAATTTGTCATGACGCCAGCATAATACATCATCTTCTGATTTACCGCTTCGTTTACGGCAAAAATATAGTCGTTCGCAGCAATAGCCTTTAACGTATCAAGCCTTCCATCCTGCTCCACTGCCCGCCAAAAGTTTTCCTTCTCCTTGTTCATGCCGGCATAATCCGTGTAATCGCTCTTCAGCTCCGTTCCAATACCAAGAACGATAAAGCTGTCTTTTTCCTCAAAGGTATACGTTCCCATTTTTCCAGCTCCTTTTTTTTGAATGGATCTATTGATTTGATACTCGAGCTAATTATAACTATATATCGTGTCAAAATGTGGTACGTCTTTATTATTTCACTCCATTAGAGTCTACGGCTTTTCGGACGAAGCGCCCAGGAGGCGATGCCAAGCGCGGCATAGACAAGCGGAAGAACAATATGGAATCCACCATCGCCGTAATCATTAGCGAACGCATGAGACAAGGCCGCACCCGTCATTAGAAAAAAGATACCGCTATAAGCCCATTCCTTAAGCCGGGGAAAACCTGGCATGACGATCGCAATCACGCCAAGCAATTTCCAAGTCCCGAGAATGCTCGTGATATATAACGGGAAACCAATATCGGTCACTAAATCGACATTGCCACCATATCGCATCAATTGCCCGATCCCGCTTAATGCAATAGAGAATGCGAGAATGATGGTGACGGTCCAATAAGCGGCCGTCCTTCCAATAGAGCGGGATTCAACCTTCGCAATTTTTTCATTACCTGTAATCGTACTCATACCCATTCCTCCTTTGATTTAAATCATTTGTTTTTTCACTTGATGGGTTTATAATAACGATAAATCATGTCAAAATATGATACTGTTTAGAGGGTCCGATGAAAAAAGTAGAACGGATTAACATCATCATGCGGTACATCAACAACCGCGCCCATTTTACCATCTCGGAAATCATGCATGAGTTTAACATCTCACGTTCAACGGCGATTCGAGATATCAGGGAAATTGAAGCAATGGGAATGCCTCTAGTCGCCGAAGTCGGAAGGGACGGGGGTTATTTTGTGATGAACAACTCCGTCCTGCCCACTGTCCGCTTTACCGATAATGAGATTAAAGCGCTTTTTATCGCCTTCATGGCCACACGAAATCTACAACTCCCTTATCTCAAGAGTCGTCACTCTTTAGCAGAAAAATTGCTCGGCCTCATCTCTCAAAACCAGCAAGATGATCTTGTTCTTTTAAATCAAATCTTGCTCTTCGAAGGTACCAACCCTCGCAATCCTGACCTGCTTGATCTGTCAGATTTGCCCCATCCTATGTTAGAACAACTCATTCAAACCCTTCTTGTAGACAGCTACTTAATGGTTACCGTCGAAGAAGGAAGGGATATCAAGGCTTATCCTATCTATCTCATGCGCCTATATCGTGAAAAAAGCTCTTGGCAAATCGAAGGCTTCGACCTGGAGAATGAAAAGAGGCGGATTATTCCTGTCGACAATCTCACCGATGTCAAACCATACCCCGAGAAAAAAAGAATAAGCAAGAAGAAGATTGTTGAACAACTAAGCAAGCAGGAAGAAGCCATCAACCTAGTCCTCGAACTTGGTCCTAAGGCGATTGCCCAGTTCAAAAAGTACCATCCATTAAAAATTACAATTTCGTACACGAATCCTTATCAAACCACGGCTATTTTAAAGACGTTCATCCATGTTCATCATCCGGATGAATTGGCAGAAATAATAAACTGGCTGCTTTTCTTAGGTGGAGATATTAAGGTCAGGGAGGTGCCCAAAGAGGTTTTGGAGGGTCTGCAGGAGAGAGTGAATGTTTTAGGTAACAAGTAATAGACCAGAACTACCGCCTGTAAAGCTCAATAAGTATACGTCAAGGCTGTGTTGCGAGGGTCAATCGTTGAGATTGTTACGATATGAAGGACCCGATGCAACTTGCCGTCACTTATGATTCGGTTCTCCGGTTCCTAGACCATAACCAGATTGCGCACAAGACAGCCAATCCGGCAGTACCGAACATGCTGAAGAAGGTATCCTGGTCCTTCGTAACCAAATACATTAGTCCGTGCGAGGCCGACGAAACGACGCAAATTAAAATAACCCATTTCAATACCTTGTTTATCATCCTGATTTTCTCCTCCCGTTCCGCTACTTTAGTACATCCACATGCTCGATATTACGAATCGACATATACGCGACGGCCACACCGAGGAGTGCCAGACCAATCGGTACCGCAATAATGGAGTATATGCTGAATCCGTCGACGTTCTGGCAGACGAACACCACCGCAATGAGTGACGACACGATGGTAGCCGCGCCGGAATGATTACGCATACCGAAGTACAGCGGAATCAAGCTTAAGAAGCTGGTCGCCAACGCACTCATAACGATCGTTACTAGCAATTTAATTGCAACGGACCACGTGAACGGCTCCGAAACAACGGACGTGAACAGATTCAATACATAGAAGCCAAGACCAACAAACAGGTTCCCCGCTATATCCGCAGTTAGCGTAAACAGTACGATGATGAGCAGCTTGGCTGCGATGAGCTTTTTACGACTGATTGGATACATGAACAACACCGTGATCGATTTATTGCGGAACTCGTCAATGACGAGCTGTGAAAGGAGTACCGCTGCGAACACAATGCACGTCCCCCGAACGAGCGTATCAATGATAGAGAACACCGTATCGTAACTCGCGAAAAGCTGCCCTTCTTCCTTCCCCTCTGTTAAACTAATGATGAAAATTATAGCTAAAATGACGACATTAGCGATCACCGCTGCCCTAATGTAATTCCCTATACGAAACTTACGCATTTCAAGCTGCATGAGCTTAAGCAACGACGCTACCCCCATTCAGGATGGACAAGAAATAATCCTCGAGTGAACCCTTTTTCTTATGAACCCCATCAATCTCGACATCGTGCAGCACCAGAATCTTCAGTTCAACGCTCAATGACTCCTTCGTTCTTTACTAGCTTTATCGTAAGCTCCGAATTCTGCTTTTTTCTTACCCGATCCTTACAAATTTCTTAAAGTATAAAAGCGATCCGTTCCGTGTTCTCAAAGTTTTGTAAGTGCTATTCTAAAACCAAGATCATCTATCTTGAAATCAGGCATGCTTTTCCTTCTACTCGTAGAACCACAGCTGTTCGCAACTTCAGCCCAACTGCCTCCCCGGAAGACTCTATAGTTCCCATATCTCTTCGTATCATATAGATCCCAGCACCATTCCCAGACGTTCCCAATCATATCAAAAAGCCCCCATGAGTTAGGAAGCAGTTGTCCGACTTGTTGAGCTGATCCATTGGAGTTTTCTTGATACCATGCAATTTGATCAATTCCTGCATACCGATATCCCGTGCTTCCCGCTTTGCACGCATATTGCCACTCCGCGTCTGTTAGTAATCGAAAGCCATCTGCTTCGTTGTTATATATCGTATTCTCACTTTCACTGGTGATGGTGTAGCATTCAGTCCTGCCAAATATTCTGGACAATTCGTTGCAAAAGACAAGCGCATCTAACCATGAAACCTCCGTGATCGGCAGGTTACGCGCATTCGGTTCTACTTCTTCTTCTCCATCGCACAATACAAATTGATACAAATGCTGTGTTACCGGATACTTCATTACATAGAAGGGTTCGATCGTTTCTGTCCATGTAATAACCTTTCTGTCCCTTCCGCTGCCAGGGTCTGATAACGTGTAATCCGAACTAAGCCATTTATTCATATTCATATAATCTCGCAGTTCAATGGTTCCGCCTTCTATTGATACCATCAGATTCATTATTTCTTTTAGAAAATGCTCTCTGTCACTTCCGTACTTTTGAATTGTCATCATAACCACCTCTCAATATCATACTGTATAGGATTCAGATATTTCCATATTACTACCTCCGAAATTGTCCAAAGAAGACCCGCAAGTCTTGAACCATCAGATTGGGAACCTCCATAGCGGCAAAATGACCCCCATGGTCGAATTCAGTCCAGTGAACGACCAAGTGTTCGCGCTCCGCAAGAGAGCGCACTGGCAAAGCCAGTTCGTAAGGAAGCACCGCCACGCCCATAGGAACAGGACATGGGCTTAAAACACCTTTCGATTTGAAGCTCTCGTAGTACAGACGGGCGGACGATCCCGCAGTGCCCGTTAGCCAATATAGCATGACATTGGTTAGGATCCGGTCATCATCTACCCGGCAAGCCGGATCGGTCCATTCCTGAAATTTCTCAACAATCCATGCCAGTTGCCCGACCGGGGAGTCGGTGAGCGCATAGGATAAAGTCTGCGGCCGGGTCGCCTGCAGTCTCATGTATCCCGCAGGTGCGGACCGGTAGCGCTGAGACCTCTCAAGCCTGTCCCGCTCCTCCTGGGACAGTCCGTTCGGATCGAAACCTTCAGCCGGAATGGTATGCAAATAGTTTAAATGCACACCACACATGTGCTCGTGGTCCACTTCGGCCAATGCCTTGGAGATGAAGGCCCCCCAATCACCACCCTGGGCGCCATATCGCTTATAACCCAACCGTCTCATCAGCTCCGCCCAAGCCCGGGCGACTCTGTTTACGTCCCAACCGGATTCCTGGGTAGGACCTGAGAAACCGAATCCGGGGATCGATGGGATGACCAAATGAAAAGCATCGGCCGGATCCCCGCCATGGGATCTCGGATCAACAAGCGGCCCAATCATGTCGAGGAACTCGACAATCGAACCTGGCCAGCCGTGGGTGAGAATAAGCGGCAAAGCATCATTTTCCGGAGAACGGACATGCAGGAAATGAATATTCGCCCCATCGATCGTTAAAGTATACTGTGGAAAGCTATTTAGCCAAGCTTCCTGTTTGCGCCAATCATACGAGTTGCGCCAATAGTCGGTGAGCTTCTTGAGATAGCCTAGCGGCACTCCGTAATTCCATCCTTCTTGTGCCAATTCGTCCGGCCAACGGGTTCGGCCTAGCCGGTCCTGAAGGTCGTCGAGCTCACCTTGCGCAATTTCGATACAAAACGGCTTTATTTCCTCATCGTATAAGTTCATTGAGATCATCCTTCCCTTTCTTGCCCTAATTTTACAAGCGAACAGGCATAAAGGATAATATAGGATAATAACAATACCACCAGCAATTCATTACATTAGAGATATGGGAAAGAGGCGTATCCCTTGGAACTTCTGCAATTGAAATATTTCCGCACGGTTGCGAGATTGGAACATATGACGAGAGCAGCCGAACAACTCCATATTGCACAACCCGCGCTCAGCCGGACGATATCCAGACTCGAAGAGGATCTGGGCGTACCGCTATTCGATCGCATTAACAGACAAATTCGTCTTAACGCATTCGGCAAAATCTTTCTGTCTAAAGTCGAATCGGCTTTATCCTTGCTGGAAGAAGGAAGAAAGGAAGTGGCGGAACTGGCGGGGCTAGAACAGGGGACGATCAGCATCGCTACAAGCACGTTAACCTGTCTCTCGCCTGCTATAACGGCTTTCCGGGAGAAATTCCCGAGCACCAGCTTCCGCATCAAACAAATTGCACCTGCCGAGTCGTACAGCATTGGAGAGCTTTTAGAACAGGGCATTATAGATCTCGGGTTTGGACCGTTGTCATTCCGAAAGCCCGGCATTCGTGAGCTTTCCGTGCTGCAGAACGATATCTTCCTGGCTGTGCCATGCGGCCACCGGTTGGAGAACCTAAGCAGCATTACATTGGACCAAGCAGCAGATGAGCCGTTCATCGAATACAAGACCGGGCATCCGTTCCGCCAAGTCAACGACGAAATCAGTAGCCAAGCAGGTATTCAGCGGACCATCATTGGTGAGGTAGATGAGCCCGCCGCATTGCACAGCCTCGTTCAGGCAAGTCTGGGGGTAGCATTTGTCCCGGGCTGCCAATGGAATGAAGTAACGCAATATACCTTGCTGCCCATCGAAGGGCGGGATCATAAACACGTCTTTTACGTATCATCGAACGAAGGGCGATATCTTTCCGAAGCCGCTCGCGAATTTCAGCATTTCCTTATCGAGTATTATGCCGATGGGCGAAGTCGAACGTAAGAAGGCCGCTGCATCGTATTACAAAAAAACGCAGTGAACAATAATAGTCCACGCCTGCCCTTTCCGCTAAATACCAAACGAAAGAGGCTTTTCCATTTGAAAGGAAAAGCCCCTGAACTGACACTAAAATTTTCTCCCTACTTAAATGTGCCAGAGCATCCAAACCTGGATGCCCTATTAGCATCTTCTAACGCAATCAACCTTGTCGATGAGAAATCGATTCCTGCAGTACCTCTCTAATATTCACCGGAGGTCGACCGATCAAATGAGCTAGAGTGGGATCGACTTGCGCGAAATCGCCCTGTCGGCTCGCTAGAAACATCCCCATCCGCATATTTACACTAGCTTCCGGTACACCTTGAGACAGCAAGCGGTCCCGAAACTCTTGGTCCGACACAACGATTCGACGAATGGTCCTCCCCAAGATCTCGGTAGCGATGGTCGCAATCCCTTCCATGTCAATAGCTTCGGTTGCCGTTAAATTGGGAGTCATGCCATCTAATTTCTGCTCGCTTATGATCGCCGCCGTAGCTTCGGCCAAGTCGGAGTGGACTGTCCAGGCAACCGGGCCGTCTTCAGGAGCGATCAATTCCCCTGTTTTTATGGCTCCGCCGATCAACATGAGTGCCGATGCAGCGTAATAGCCATTTCGGAGCGACGTGAAAGCCATACCTGAAGCTTTCAGCAGTTCTTCGGTAGCCGCGTGGTGAATCATGGGAGCGAAGTGCGATGTTGGGGAAGAGCCCATGTGACTTGTGTATAGCATCCTGCTAGCCCCTGCCTTCTTGGCCGCGTCAATCGCTGCTTGATGCTGCCGAATACCATGCGGGATACCTGCCTCGCCCATAATGCCGGTCGAAACGATGAGAACCTGCGACGCCCCCTCAAAAGCGTGATGCAGACTCTCGGCATCGTCGAAATCGCCCCGACGAACACGAACTCCGCATTCCTGAAGCTCTTGTGCCTGATTCGGTTCGCGGACGCTGACACCGATCTGTTCGGCAGGTACACGCTTAAGCAACTGCTCAACCACGGCCCGCCCCAATTTCCCGTTGGCTCCGGTAACGATAATCATAACAATGACATCCTTTCATTTTGTATGATTGTGTTGCCTGTACTCTTTATCCACGAATAGTCCTACCGTTTCTAAATTGCATATTGGGAAAAGAAGCGCCTGCGATCTCATGTTCCGGTATCGCCTCTTCAATCTCCCTGACATCATCTTCCGTCAGATGAATATCAAGTGACTGCAATGCATCTTGAAGATGCACCGGCGATACGGTACCAATGAGCGGTTTGATGTCTTTACCTTTGGATAATATCCAGGCAAGCGCCAGTTGGGATAACGTCATTTGTTTTTTTACGGCGATCTCACCCAGTTTCTTTGCCAGAGCAACATTTTTCTCTATATTCCCTTCAAAAAATAACGGGATGTAGCCGCCTTTGTTTTTTAGGATCCGCTCCTCTGTCCAGTTGCCGGCAAGAAGTCCATGAGCTACCGTCCCAAAAGCAACAACGCCAATCCCCAATTCCCTTGCCGTCGGCAAAATCTCTTTCTCGATGCTTCGGTTAAAAAGCGAGTATTCGACTTCCACCAAGCTGATCGGATGCGTGGCATGCGCTCTTCTCAACGTCTCTGCATCGACCTGGCTGACTCCGATCTGCTTGACATATCCGGCCTTAACCAATTCGGAGATGGCGCCGATCGTTTCTTCAACAGGGATACCCAGATCGATTCTTGCGGGCTGATAAAGATCAATACAGTCAAGATTGAGGCGTTTGAGCGAATAGGCGAGATAGTTCTTAACATGCTGGGGGGAGACATCCAGTCCGTACAAGGAGCCTTCGAGCGTATTCAATGCCCCGAACTTCAGCGATATAAAATATTGATCCCGCTTATACCCCTTCAGCGCTTCGGCGATGACCATCTCGCTTCGGCCTGCACCGTAAAAATCTGCCGTGTTGAAATGATTTATGCCACTCTCGAAAGCGGCATGAATCGTGGCAATTCCAGCGCTTTTGACCGTCTCATTGACATTTGACATATGACCGCAACCGAGTCCGATTCTGGATAGCTCCAGTCCGTTTTGTTGATCCTTCATATCAGGACACCTCCTGAATTTGATTTCACAAATCATGTAGACGTCTACTTATCTGTTTAAAAAAACAACCTAAGAATATGGCAAATTCATCGCTTTGACAGTTGCTTTTCGACGTTTTCAAAAGCACGGGTCAGCAGAGAGGCAAACATGGCTTTTTCGGCGTCCGACATCCCTTGCGTGATCAAATCTTCCGATTCAGAGAAGGCGTCACTCCTCTCGCTAAGAAATTGCTTCGCTTTGGCCGTTACTTCAATTCGGAGATTGCGTCCGTCGGCAGGATTGCTGCTGCGCGTAATAAATCCGGATTTCTCCAAACCGTTCAATAAGTTTGTAACAGACGGACCGCTCAGAGCCATTGTTTCTTCAAGGAACTTCCGGTTGATCTCTATATGCTCCTCTATGGATTGATGAATATGCGACAAAAGAATCGCTTGCGAGCTATTCAAACCATGGTCCTTCAGAAGCTGGTCGATGATCTCCCGAACCCTTTGCGCGATAAGTTTAGTGTAAAGGCTATAGGGGTACATCTCGAAAACACTTGGCATAGGTTTCTCCTTGGATTCGTGTAGATGTCTACACTATAAATTCGTTTCCTAATTTTGTCAAGAGCCAAAACCGAGCCGCATTGTCTATAAGTCATGTAACTCTTGCTTCAACCAATTAAATAGATTAGCCCCGGTCGGAGTGAGCGAAGAGGCCCTGCACGCCAGTCCGATGAGCATATCGACGGAGGCGCCAAGCAGCGGACGTACTGTCAGCCCTTCTGGAACCGGATGCACGATGAACGCAGGAACTAGAGCGATTCCGAATCCGTTTTGAACAAACGGCTTCATCGCGGTCATACTTCCGACCTCCATTGTATCCATGGCTAGAACTCCTGACTCGCGTAAAACCATTTCAATCTTCTTGCGGTAGGCGCAGGATTCGGATGTGACCAAGAGCCGATAACCCTGCAGGAGCCCTGGCTCAAGCGCCGCATACCCGGAAAGCGGGTGATCATCGGGCATAAGGACGACAAACTCTTCATGAAAGAGCGGCTGAAAATAAAGCTCGGAGCCCACATTCGGTGAGGAACAAATGGCAAAATCAATTTTTTCTTGCAGTAATGACTCCAGTAAGACAGAAGTGCCCGCGATCATTTGGGAAATCCTCACCTTCGGATATTTGTCCGAGAACGGCTTCAACAAAGCAGGCATTCTGAAGCTCGCGGTCGGCTCCATCACGCCGATTCTGATTACCCCTGACTCCCCGGTATGCAGATCCGTCAGACTCGTTCGTAGTTGCTCCATCCGTTGCAAGATCTCTTGGCTTTGTTCGTAGAACACCCTTCCCGCTTCCGTCAGCCGAATTTTCTTTCCCCTTTCGATCAACCGGATGCCCAAGTCAGCTTCGAGTTTCTGGATTTGCGTCGTCACCGTTGATTGCGCATAGTTCATTTCCTCGGCGGCCCGATTAAAGCTTCCATGCTTTATGATCCATTGGAAGGTTCTCAGTGCATTGATGTCCATGATCTCACCCCGCTCACTCATAATTCATTAATTCTGAACTAACTATTCACTATATTCAATTATACAAAATTATCTCTTTCCATTACACTCTTTTCTGAGGGAATACTTTGAGAAAGGATGAGTGCCTTGATCGTTACGAAACTGCCCTGGGCAGGAGTTAAAGTAGAAATCGGAACGACACGCATCGCCATCGATCCGCTGTACAATTTTCCACCAAGATACGAACGTTCGCATGAACCGCTCTATCCGCTGGATGTGTTCGGAAAGGTGGATGCCGTCCTAATTACCCACCATCACCCCGACCACTTTGATCCGGAAGCAATTGCCCGATTCTACGGAGAAGAGATACCTGTCTACTTGCCGGTAGAATCGCTCAAATTGATCGGAGATACACCGCTGAAACAACTTTACGGTATGGAGCTCGGCCAATCCATTCGAATCGGTTCAGCGAAAGCTATCGCGGTCTTCGCCATGGATGGATTCGGAGACCCGCAAGTCAGTTGGGTTGTGGAGGGTGGCGGAAAAAGGCTGATTCATGGCGGCGATACGCTATGGCATGGACACTGGTGGAATATTAAGAGCGTCCACGGTCCGTTCGACATCGCCTGCATGCCAGTCAATGCCGCCATTGTCGAGTTCCGCGGCAACCCTCCAAGCGGCCAACCCATCACGCTTGGACCTGAGCAAGCCGTTGCGGCAGCGTATGTATTGGGGGCGAAGACGCTTCTGCCGATTCATTACAGGACGATTCACCAGCCGCCTCTTTACTGTGAAACGCCCGATCTACCGGAGCGGCTTCACGCAAGTGCGGCGGAGCGCGGCATAAAGTTGGCGCTTCTCGACACTCACGATTCTCTCGACTTGTCGGGCGATGCGGAAGCTATTGAACAAGTACGCCAATGAAGGATTGAACATAAATAGCCCCCACCTACCGACGGGAGCGAATTTTGGGTGAACCGTTGCTGGTTTTTGATCATACGGCAGTGTGTCACTTATGATAAGGCTCCCCGTAACAAAAATCAGGGCACTCAACAATATTGCCCTGATTTCGTCGAAAGGGGTTAAGTGCGGTGAACTTACACTGGTGAATGACATAACAATTACCACTTAATAGATTACTATATTCAATTCGACATCTTTTTCAGCCAAGCTCTTCATAAAAGTCTTCGCTGCTTTATTCACTCTTGCCCCCAGTTCATTTCATCTATTTTTTCTCTACCATTCTAATTATCTTTTAGGATCAGTACATTGATTGTCGCAAAAAACTTCATTTAATGTCTGTCAGTGGTGACTGACATCATCTTATCCTGTATTATGATGGATGCCAAAAGTAAATTTAAATAACAGTTTCCTTTTGCGTAATAGCCTACAAGCTCTGTTCGGTCACTCCCGTTACCGGATCGAAGGTCAGCATCTTGGTCCCGATCTTATCGATGAAGAAACGATCATGGCTTACCGTAATGACCGCGCCGGGAAAATGGATCAGAGCTTGCTCCATGACCTGTATGCTCGTGAGGTCCAGATGGTTGGTCGGCTCGTCCAGGATAATAACGGCTGCACCCGAGAGAAGACACTTAGCCAGCGCCACCCGAGCTTTCTGCCCGCCAGACAGATTGCCGATCGCCTTGCTCAGATCCGCCTCCGAGAATTGCAGCATAGCTAGGAATTTGTTCACCTTTTTGCGCGGAGCGTCCAGTCCCAATCCATACGTATTCACCGCGTGGCTGACGGTATCCTTAGGATCAAGTCCCTCCCACATCTGGTTGAAGTGGGCATAGTTAATGCCCTTCTCCCAGACAACCTGCCCGGAATCCGGCTTCTCCTGCCCGGTAAGCGTCTTAATGAGCGTGGACTTGCCGCTTCCATTCGGACCCACGATGACCAAGCGATCTTCCTTCTGAATATCGAAGCTAACGTTCTCGAAGATCCGCCGCCCCTCGTAAGTTTGCCCGATCTGCTTCACCTCGCATAGCTTGTCCGGGAAGCGCAGTCTCTCGTAGATATCGGTAATCAGTACGTTAACGGGATGAGGCTCGATTCGCTTCTTATTATCCGCCAGCTTGCGCGAGAGACGGTCCTTGGCACCAGACTTCTTGCTTGCACGATCGTCGATCGCCTCAGATTCCATAAGAAGCAGCTCTTCTTCCCACTCGAACTGGCGGTCCAGCTCCTTCTTACGCATTTTCTTCTTACGGATGTAGTCGGTGTAGTTGCCTTCGTATTCTTGAAAATGATAGTTCTCGATCTCGATCGTACGCGTCACGACCTTGTCGATAAATTGCCGGTCATGCGACACCAGAATCATGGCTCCCTTGAATCGGTACAGCCACTGCTCCAGCCACGCGATGCCTTCTATATCTAAGTAATTCGTAGGCTCGTCGAGCAATACGACATCGGGTAGCTCGATTAACATCCTCGCGAGCGCCGCACGGTTACGCCATCCTCCAGACAGCTCATCAATCGGCTGATTGCGGGATCTGTCATTAAACCCTAGCTTCGTAAGCACCGTATTAATCTCGACGGAAATGTTCCAGCCATCGAGATGATCCATCTGTTCGAACAACTCCGCTTGCCTTGCAAGCAGCGCATTCATCTCACTATCGTCGGTAACCCCGCCTAGTTTATCTCCGACCTCTTGCAGCTCCCGTTCAATAAGGGCAACCTGTTCGAAGCAGGCTTCCAGTTCTTGCTGAACGGACAGACTTCCTCTCAGTTCCGAGAATTGCGAGAAATATCCGATTCTCACATTCGGATCAATATCTACCTTGCCGGACGTCGGCTCTTCTAGACCCATGATGAGCTTAAATACCGTAGACTTGCCGGCGCCGTTCCGTCCGATCAGACCGATACGCTCCCCCTGCATAACACGAAAATATATATCTCGAAAGATCATGGACTCTTCATACTTCTTCGTGACGTTCTCCAAACGTATCACACTCATGGCTATCACCCTTCTGGTTTCAACGCTCTAAAGCAACTTAATCAGCTCTTCTAGCTCATCTACCAATCCTTTTGCAAGTTCAAAATTAGTATCTTTTAAAGCCAATTCTATTTTCATTTCAACTGATTTTTTCTTTTGTTCTGTTTCTAAATAGTCTTTATCGAAATGACTGGCATAAATCATCTGCTTAAATTTTCGCATAGCCATTTTTCTGATCGTCTTATCCTCAATGATTAAAACATAATCCATCCCATTTACAACGGAATAAAAATCATGAGAAATCATGAGAATCGCGCCTTGATATTCTTCAATGGCTTTCTCCAGCGCTATTTGTGTATAGGTATCTAAATGGCTCGTCGGTTCATCAAGAAGTAATACGTTTGCTTTACTGGCAGAAACTTTAGCTAATTGAAGGATGTTTCTTTCTCCGCCCGATAAAGATTGTATCTTCTGATTAACGGTTTCTCCTTCAAAGCCATAATCGGCAAGATACAATCTGGCCTCATCATAAGTTTTAAACCCCGCATCGATGAATTCTTCAAGTATTGTATTGGAATCCTTCAGCACTTCTCCTTGAAGCTGAGATAAATAAGCCACTTTAACATCAGCATTTATTTCAATAGAACCATGATTATTTTTATAGATGTCTCGGAGTAAGGTCGTTTTTCCGGTACCGTTTGGACCGATAATGGCCACTTTATCCGTTGATTTTATCTCAAAGTTAACATTGTCTAGCAGCAGCTCATCAAAGGCAACACTATAATTATTGACATTTACAACAATAGTGTCTTCCAGTTCATGATCCATACCGAAATGGATATTAGGCTGCTTAATATCAACGAATGGCGCTTTAATTCTACGAGCTTCCAATCTTTCTTGAAACCGAACTCTAGCCTTTAATGCTCTCCCTCTTGATGCATCTGAATTATAAGTTGCGATCGCTCTTAGATTATTAATGATATTGTCGTATCTCTCGATTTCTTCATGTTCAGCGACTGCGATTTCTTGCAGCTCAATTTTTGTCTGAAGCAATGAGAAGTTATACTCCATATAACGCCCATCAAACTCTTGAATCTCCGTGTTTTCAAGGTGAATAATTTTGTTGAAACAATGATTCAATAGATAACGGTTGTGCGTTACAACTAGCAGCATACCTTTGTGAGTATTAATAAGTTTTTTAAGCGCATTTAGGTTTTCGAAGTCTAGGAATACATCGGGCTCGTCCATAATCATAAGGTCAGGACGATTAAGCATTTCCCTCATCACTTGAATAAGTTTGAATTCCCCGCCACTCAGGTCAGATACCTTATGATCTCTTCGCTTCATGAGGTTTGCTAGATTGAGCTGCTTATGAATGTGACTTTCAACATCATCCCCACCTATCGCATCAAACGCGTCTAAAGCTAATTGATACTTTTCCAGTAGCGGTTCTATATCTGATGAGGTTTCCATTTCCGTGCAAATGGATTGGATTTCGCTTTGAATCTTTATGAATTGTTCCCCTATATATTCAAATACGGTTGTTTCTTTCGTGTTGTCTAGTTCTGGGAACTGACTTACATATCCAATTGTGCATTGGGGGTCCATCTCTAATTTGCCGTCGAACAGATATCTTTCTGGGTCCATCAGAATATCTATCAATGTACTTTTCCCACTGCCGCTCGTTCCTATAAAAGCGCAATGTTGTCCTTCTTCTAACGTAAATGAAATGTTGTTATACAGTTCTTTTTGTGGAAATGAGAAGGATAAGTTTTCAACCTTTATCATCGTAATACCTTCCTTTTAACTAAAATAGTGATTATCACCGTAACATTTGCCGTAGTCGGTGGATTCGCAATACGCCACAGCACAACCGCCGCATCTACTGGCGACACATTTAGCTGGGATGCACTGACCTTCGCCTCCCGCTGCTTTTAGTATACCAAAACACATACTTGCTGACCGACGAATCCCTTTCAGACCTGATGAACCGCTTGAGCACGGCTTTCGATACAGGAATGTCCATGATGGCCAAAGGAATTCTGAAATTCATCAAAGGGTTAAGCGCCGAATCATTCGCCATGGTTATTCCGTATTCAACCCGGCAGATCAGTTATCAGACTATATCTCAGAAGAATCGAAGAAGCACCGGATACTTGTGATAAGGTTCACCGTATCATCTCTATAGAGCGAAATCGAAGGCACCCGATTGGGTGCCTTCCTTTATCAGTTTAAGTATTCCCAACCTCACTGTTTACATTATTCCTTCTCCATAAGCAACTTCCAGTCCGCCTGTTCCCTATAGACAGCCCCTATGCCTTCCCTGCACTTATGTTGCTAAAGTAGTACTGGCCGTCTTGTTCTTTAATGAAAATTAGATCTAGTCCATATCGATTGCCTTTTGGGTCATACCAAAAGACATGGACTTCATTTGGATTATTCTTCGCAGCTTCAAATGTGAAATCGCCTAGTTTCTGTCCAATCACATACATTTTTTGTGCAATTGTCATTACCTTATCTGTATCGTATTCATCTGAATGATTAATTTTAGTATTCAATTGGACATCTTTTTCAGCCAAGCTTTTCATAAAAGTCTTCGCTGCTGCAAGTGAATTTTCATTCTCACCACGGCAGGACGTCAACCCTATTATCATCAAGATCAAAGCTGAATTTATCCAAAATTTATTCACTCTTGCCCCTCAGTTCATTTCATCTGTTTTTTCTTTACCATTCTAATTGTATTTTAGGATCAGTAGATTGATTATCGCAAAAAACTTCATTTTCAACAGTTTATTATTAATGGAAAATACCCTCTCTACGGATAGTCCCAATCGCTTGATTAACAGAACGCCGATGATGCGTTCTTCCATCAGTTCCGTCGGTCAGCGGCAGCGCATGAACGCTACCGTCTCTCAGCTGTGTGCCGATCCGCCTGTGCCACACTTTTTGCCCTGCTTGTGATACGGCTCCGCGTATCATCTATATCACGGAACCGGGAGTAGGAAGCAGGCAGTTTAGCACTCGAAACAGCCGTTGCGCATAACCTGTGAGAAATACCTAGCTTGCGGAGGGGATGACACTTTGAATACTGTGAAAGGAGGCCCCTTGAGAAGCATACGCCCCTATGAGAGGCTTCCTCTGTTATTCGCTCGCAACGCCGGCCAATTTCGGCCGGAAACGCAATACTTGGCGCAAACTGTCGGTTTCCACTGCTCGCTTGAGAAAGACCGTGTGCGTCTTACATGGTTCCGGTCTGAACGGATGCCGCACGGCGAGCGCTTAATGGAAGGCATTGCTCTGGACATGCTCTTCGGAGGTTGCAGCGATGCCTGCAGGATAGAAGGGGGTCTCCTTGAGGAAGGCAAATTCAATTATTTTCAGGGCAACGATCCGGACCGCCATTACGCGAAGGTAGACGTACACCGCTTAGCGGCCTACCGGGAGCCATGGCCGGGCATTGACGTTGAGATTCGGGGAGAAGAAGGGACGCTTAAGTTCGACTGGATCGTAAGCCCCGGAGCCAGAATCGAGGATATACGGCTGAGATACGAAGGGGCTGACTCGCTCGAGATCGACGAGGAAGGACGGCTCCTCATCGTCATCGGGCAAGAAATCATAGTCGATCGGTGTCCAGTCGTTTATCAAGGTGATTCCGACGCGCCTATGCAGATCGATTGCCGTTACTCGCTTGGACACGGCGAGAACGGCGAGAGATGGGTTGGCTTCGAGCTGCTTGACGAATACGACAAGACGCTTTCTCTCGTGATCGACCCCGTCATCGAGTATTCGACTTTTCTTGGAGGGACGGGCGTGGAGGAGGGCATCGCGATTGCGGTGGACGACATCGGTCAAGCCTACGTGACGGGGAGCACGCTGTCCACCAACTTTCCCGTGACGCCGGGAACCTTCAGTTCCATGCGTACCGGAACCGCCGAGGATTTCTTCGTCACGAAGCTGAATACGACCGGTACGAACCTGATCTATTCCACTTATATCGGGGGCAGCGCGCGCGATATCGGCAGAGCCATCGCCGTCGATCGTGCCGGATGCGCTTATGTGACCGGCACCTGCCTCTCTGGCGATTACCCCACGACACCAGGTTCGTTTATGCCGGCACCGGCTTCGGCGAGAGCGCACGCAGTCGTCACTAAGCTCGATCCAAGCGGGAGTTCTCTCGTGTATTCGACTTTTGTCGGCGGCACCGGATCAGACAGCGGATATGGTATCGCCATAGATGCCTTCGACAATGTCTATCTCGCCGGACAGACAGATTCAACGGACTTTCCTACGACTCCGGGAGCATTCAAGACGACCAACCCCAGCGGTATTCCAATCAGCTTTATCACGAAGCTGAACGCTCAAGGATCGGCGTTAATCTACTCGACGTACTTGGGCGGTAACGGAACGACCGACATCAGAGGAATCGCCGTAGACAGCACGTTTCATGCCTACGTTACCGGCGCAACTGTAGCAGCTAACTTCCCGACAACACCCGGCGCCTTCCAGGTCACTCGCAAAGCGGGTATAGATGGCTTCGTCACGAAATTGAATCCCACCGGAACGGGCTTGGTCTACTCTACCTTCCTCGGCGGGACGCTGAACGACACGCCCAACGCGATCGCAGTCGACGACGAAGGCAACGCATACGTGACGGGGCCGACCAATTCGGCGGATTATCCGACGACGCCAGGGGCGTTCGTCTACTCGGTCGTCGATCGAAATACGATGTTATTCATCACCAAGCTTAATACGACCGGAAGCCAGTTAATCTATTCCTCGCTCGTCGGCGGCGTCGGCGCTGTCAGGCCGACCTCGATTGCGCTTACTTCCTCCCGCAACGCCGTCGTCACGGGGGAGACGACCTCGACGGATTATCCGGTAACATCAGATGCCTTTCAATCTACCTTCAACGGCTCTTCGGATGCATTCGTCATGGTTCTCGATCCGCTCGGCTCTGCGCCGCAATATTCCACGTATCTGGGCGGAAGCTCGACCGACATTGGCAATGGCATCGCGGTCGATCCGGCGGACGCCATCTATGTGATCGGGCAGACCTTCTCCAACAATTATCCTACGACGCCTGGCGTGTTCCAGCCCGTGCGCAGAGGAATCGACGCCTTCGTCACGAAGCTCGGCAATCCGGTCAACTTGAACGTAAACAAATTGCCCAATCGGTCCGAAGTCAGGCCGGGAGAAACCATCGTCTTCTTCATCGAAGTGACGAACGACATCGTCTCTCTGACGAACGTCACGATCGAGGATCCGCTCCTGGGATTTATCACCTCTCTCCCCGAACTGCGGCCTTTTGAGACCCGGATCTTCGAGATTCCATTCTCCATTCCGCCGACTGAACCGCCGGGAACGATCGTGAATGAAGTATTCGTGCGAGCGGCTCAGATTCCGGACCCGATTCGAGCGGAATCAACGATTCTCGTCGCCCAGCAGCCCATTCTCAACGCGGTTAAGACCGCGAGTCCCTCCGCCGCCATTCCGGGTGAGACGGTTATCTTCACGATTACCTTGTTGAACGCGGGCAACATCGATCTGGTCAACGTCAGAATCATCGATCCACTGCTCGGCTTGGATCAAGTCATCGACATTCTTCAAGTCGGAACCAGCTATGCGATTGATTGGCCGTTCGTTATCCCGCAAGGACAACAGATCGGTCTCACGATCGCGAACGCCGTGATCATTACCGCCGACAACTTGCCCGTCCCCGTTACGGCCGGAACGGTTGTGGAAGTGCTGCCCGCGCCGCGGCTGGAGCTCTTCAAGACAGGAGACCGGAATGTCATCGCGCCTGCGGAGACGATCGTCTTCACGATCGTCGCGGCAAACACGGGAAACGAGACGTTAACGAACGTGGCCGTATCGGATGACGTCGTGGGGTTGAATGCGACGGTTCCGTCACTCGCGCCCGGAGAGCGTGCGACGTTCCAAACCTCCTTCGTCGTCCCGCTCGAGACGCCGCCGGGCGAATACACGAATACATCGTCCGCGGTCAGCGATCGGACGGAAGCCGTATTCTCCAGCTTCTCCGTTACCGTGCTCGCGGTTCCAAGGCTCGGCATTCGCAAAGTGCCTTCGGTCGAAGCAGCGACGATCGGAGAATCCTATTTCTATTCCATCGCGGTAGCGAATTTCGGCAACATCCCCTTGACGCAGGTCCGATTGTCCGACCCGCTTCTCGGCTTCGACCGAGTCGTAACGCGCATGGAGGTCGGGGAGATCGTGCAGATCGACCTACCGTTCACGATTCCGGCGGGGACCGAAGTCGGATCGCGCATCGTCAACGTGCTCTCCGCCGATGCATTGGAGCTCGGCCTGCAACAGGTGGAATCGATTGTCGAAGTGACGAGCGCGGGACTTGCGATCGCCAAGTCGCCGGACAAAAGCTTCGCATCGCCGGGCGAGACAGTGAACTACACGTTGGAGGTTAAGAACCTGCTGGCAGCACCGCAGACGAACGTCGTACTGACCGACCTGATTCTCGGGTTTAACGAGACGGTCGCGAGCGTGCCCGCGGGAGGCATGATTACCCGCATCGTCGCCTTCGTCGTCCCTGCCGACGCTGCGAACGGCAGCGTAATCTTGAACGAGTTCGCCGTCTCTTCCGATCAGACGCCCAGGCAGCGGACGTCCTCTAAACTCGTCGTCCGAATCGTTCCAGCCCCCGGTTCGACGACGCTGGCCGTTCGCAAGCTTCCCGATCGGGACGTCGCTCAGCCAGGCGAGACGGTTCGTTATACCGTGGAAATCGAGAATACAGGTTCGATTCCGGCCACGGGAGTCGTCGTCCTGGATTCGCTGACCGGCGGATCCGCGACCATTCCGGTCATCGCACCAGGCGATGTCTCATTCGCGTTCTTCACGTATACGGTTCCCACCGATACCGTTCAAGGCACGGCCATCCCGAATCGCGCGACGGCGATATGGAACGAGCTGCCGCCCGACGTCACGAGCGAATTCGGCGAAGCCCGCATCGTGGTCGCCAGCCCGAGATCGTTGCTCGAACTATCCGCGACGGCAACTCCGGAGCTAGCGGACCCTGGGCAGACCGTTACGAAAACGATCGCCGTGCGCAATCGTTCCGCGATGGCGTTAACGAACGTTCGCGTCATCGATCCCTTGCTTCGGTTCAGCGCCGTTATTCCCGAGCTCGGACCCTGTGAATTCAGGGAATTCGTCCTGCTATACGAGGTTCCGGCTGACTCGAAAGGCGCCACGGTTTTCCTCAATCGGTTCGCCGTATTCTCCGACCAGACGCCGTTACAGCTAAGGAGTCTGCCGATCGAAACCAAGTCGCTTCCTAACGCGCGCCTAACCCAGACCGTCGACCGATCGGAAGGCCAACCCGGCGAGAAGGTCGTTTTCACGATTCGAGTAAGGAACACCGGCAACGTCGACTTGCTGCAAGGCGTCCTGACCGCACCGTTATTGAACCTTCGTCTCGGCTCCGCCGTCTTCGATGTGAACACAGACGTAACGATCCGTATTCCGTTCGTGCTTCCGATGGTAGACGAGGACACAGTCTTGACGAGTCGTGTGTTCACTTCGTCCTCTAACGGGCCGCGGCTTGAAGCGACCGCCGTCGTTCACGTCATCGTAGATGAAGAATAGTGGTATCATAAATACCGCCTAAATAAACACCTCGGGGCAGCTTGACTCCGAGGTGTTTATTTTTTATATTTCGTTCTATTTATGGTGCGGTTCTCCGTATCGTCTATAACATCATGATTAGAGTAATCACTCGCTATACTACGTTCGGAATTGCCTGAAGAAGACCCGCAGGTCTTGAACCAATAGATCAGGAACCTCTATAGCGGCGAAATGGCCCCCTTGGTCAAATTCAGTCCAGTGAACAATGGAGTGTTCGCGTTCCGCAAGAGAACGCACAGGCAAAGCGAGTTCGTAGGGAAGCACTGCCACGCCCATAGGGACAGGGCACGAGCTCAATACATCCTTCGATTTGAAATTCTCGTAGTACAGACGGGCGGACGATCCCGCGGTGCCCGTTAACCAATACAACATCACATTGGTTAGAATTCGATCATCATCCACCCGACAAGTCGGATCAGTCCATTCCCAAAACTTTTCGACGATCCAAGCCAGCTGCCCTACTGGAGAGTCCGTGAGCGCGTAGGACAATGTTTGCGGCCTAGTCGCCTGTAATCTCATATACCCCGCGGGGGCAGATCGGTGCTGCTGAGACTTCTCAAGCCTGTCTCGCTCATCCTGAGACAGCTCTATCGGGTCGAAATCCTTGGATGGCATTGTATGCAAAAAATTTAAATGCACGCCACACATATGCTCGTGATCCACTTCGGCCAATGCCCTAGAGATGAATGCGCCCCAATCGCCGCCTTGGGCACCATATCTAATATAACCCAACCTTCTCATCAGCTCCTCCCATCAGTCGCAGAGCGGGGATCAATCGGAACATCATTTGCGAAGTGGATGAGCCCGCCGCTTTGCACGGACTGGTACAGACAGGTCTAGGGGTTGCATTTCTTCCAAAATGCAAATGGAATGAAGTAAAGCAATATACCTTACTGCCTATCGAAGACACGGATAACAAACACGTCTTTTATATATCATGGAATGAAACACGATATCGATCTGAAGCTATGCGCGGATTTCAGCATTTCCTTCTCGAATATTATGCTGAAGGTATGAAGTGACCGCATCCCTCTGATCCAATAAACAATCATCGGCATTACAACAAAAAACGGCTCCTCGCTCGAGGTGCCGCTTGCGGGCTATCATTATTGCTTGTTTTGGCTGCACCGATAATCCGTTTTTTCGGAAAAATTTTAGAAGTAATTATTATTTAAGTATCTAGATGAGCTGAATAAAGAAGGAAGCGGTAAACTGTTTAGTCCGTAATACGGGCTGTACGTTTGTCCTCCATAGCTTCCATAAATACTTGGCATTAATAAATTGCTATAAATGGAGCTGTTGGCTCCGGATGCACCCATCGCTTGCCAAATATTATTGTTTTGCATCGTCAGAGCACTTGTTTTAGCATATTCCGTCGACAGTTCCTTTGTTGTCTCATTTAAAACTTCCTGGAACGATTTTTTCTGTGCATCCGTTAAATTTAATTTCGGATTAGATACAACGGTGGACATATATTTATGTATGGCTAGATAGTTGTTCGCATAAACCGTCATGAATTTACCTCCTTTTAATTACTTATAGTTAATGATCGGCATCAGATATTTTTCTTGTTCCGACCTGCATGAATGACGTTTTATTTGTTATGAAAATAAAATACTCCTATAAAAGAGTCTTCATAGGAGCAAGCGGGTCTATCTTTCAGCTGTTAAGTGCAATATAATCGTTAATTCAAAAAACCGTTCATTCGTTTCGATCTGCACATCCCCATAATATTTCGCCGCAATATCACGAATGATTTGTAATCCAAAGCCTTCATGATTGGCTTTAGTGGACTTCAGCTCGCCATTACGCTCTTTAATTGGTGTGCGAATTGGGTTTTTTATTATGATGAGGTAATTGGATTTGTGCTGCAAAGAAGAGATTTCAATAATTGCCGGTATATCCGACGTTGCAGCGATTGCGTTGTCCAACGCATTGTGAAGCAAGATACATAGGTCGTAGACATCGCACGCAGCGAATTGCGGATACGTAAGTGTGCTGACACTCTTGATAAAAATTCTATACCCTTATATAGCGCAAAAGGATAGAGAATCAAAATTCTCTATCCACTCGCATTATTATATTTTCACGCTACCTATAACCCTTCTTTTACCAATTAAAAGGCAACTTACATTTACCAAACCTTACTTACACGCTCTGCATGCAAATCCCAGATGTCTCCGTTTTCTTTTACAAGGAATGTAGGCACTCCCGCACTTTCAAATAATAATGGTCTCTTTAATACCAATACCACCTCATACAATATGTTACAAACATCCGAATCAGTCGCCTCGGTGCGTTGAATTGAACGATTCACGCACAAGTAACCTTCCTTTACACGTATTTGCATTTTCTCTTTGCGCTTTCCATCCTCCATCTTAATTAGGTACACCTCAGTAGCTTCGCCAACTGGTGTTTTATTAAGAAAAGCTGTTAAATATCCAGTAATATCTCCTCTTTTATAGACTTGTTTATACTCTTCAACATATGTATTCTTCTCTTCCTCTAAAATGTGCTGTATCGTTAAGCATTCGACGGATAAACTAACTTCCGAATTTAGAAGTTTAATATATCCAAAAACATTTTTAATAAAAGGCTCTACAACAAATATATCTTTGTCACTAAACTTCACCCTTTTTTTCACTTCGCTTCTAATATTAAAAGACAATACGTATTCCCTTGTTAATAATTTGTAGTAAACTAATTCGTTAATTGTATCAACTAAGAATAATACCACAGCATTTTGAGTTACTTTTTCTTTTACAACGTTGAATACTTTCGTGTCGCAATCATAGAAATAATTATTATCATCCCCGAAGTTCTTGGGTAAGCCTTTAATCTGCACATCCACAGTTACTCTTTCAAATTCATTTACCAATATCGTTAATTGCCCATCGAGATTTGCTCTTTTATCCATTTCGCTAAAATACGATTTAATCATATTGTTTTTCTCAACGGCTCTTTTAGCAATATTTACAGCATTGCTCTCCTTAAAGCTATTCTTATCTACTTTACCTAAGTTAATATCCATACTCCCCCTCCATATTTCACGCTAGTGTTGTCAAAAATAAATAAAGTTGTAGACTGGAAAATAAATTGTTAGACTCGGAATATAAAGTTGTAGGCTGACGATGCTTCAAAAATGGAGGACTATTTGATGAATACTACTAATACACCCAAAGAAATAGACGATTCCGTAATTAACTTCTGTAAGTCCATTACACCATACTCATTACCTGAGTATATACAATTACGCCCTGAATCATGGTGTATACCAAACGAGTGCTATAATAATGTGAAGCAGAAGGTTGGGAAACATGGTGGCAAGAGACAGTTGGGTTGGAGGATTCAAGTTATGCCTGACCCTTATCCTAAATTCATGATTGAAGCAGTCCATCATGCTATATGGATTTCGGAGACTGGTGAAAAAATAGATATTACGCCACAACCAGCTTCTGCGAACAGAATAGTTTTTGTTTCAGACGATTCAACTAAGCTTGGAAAGTATAGAATTGGAGAAAAGTATCATGCATTGCTAAGCTGTCCAATAGTTAATGAGTACGTGCGACTTTGCAATTTAGAGAGTACGAAATATTTAAGCAAAACTGAGTTAATCAAAACCCCTAACATTCCATCAGAACTATTAATGAAGCAGAGGGAGTTGCTAGGGCAAATAATCAGGAAGCATGGCGGGAAATAGGTAATTATGATTTATTTCACAATTCTCAGTTTACTACTTTATTATTTCTGAATCATAACTGTTTGCAATATGTAGACCCTCTGCATAATCTATTGAAACGAACATCATCTTCATTGAATATGTATAACTACAATATACAACAAATTATGGGCTAACACGAGCAAGGCAAAAACCCGACCTCATGCGGTCGGGTTTTTCGTGGTGGAGGCGAAGCGTGGCTGTGCAAAACCTCAATTCGCCGAAGCTTGATATTAGAATATTTCAAATAAATTTAATCCAAATCAACATTACCATATCGATCATGAATTCTATTGAGAATTAATTCAGCCTCTTCATGGTTTACTAATGAGCACTGTTTTAAATGTAGTATGATGTTCTTCATTCTCTTGGCATACTCTACATGACCGGTATCCGGTATATCTGGTGATTCATCATCAACTTCATCAATTAACTTATTGATTTTCTCTCTAATCATTGTGAGCAGATTCTTTCCCTCGATTAACATCCTTAATTCTTCTATTCGAAAAGAAAGTATAGGAACTCTATGCTTGTTAAATATCTTCTTTCTTTTCCCTTCCCCAAAACGCCAGCCACTTCCACCAATCCCATTTATCGAAAAGAAAATACCCGTCTTTGATTCACGAACAGGCAATAGCTCAGCAAGTTTAGCTACCATACCAACATCCACACTACTCCGAGCTTTATTTTTACACTCACATATTACTTTTGGAAACATATACATCTTCATAAACTCGTTTATACCTACATCAGACAATGCAACTTCGACATCAGTCTCGTTATCGGCTACCCTAAGATTTTTCTTAACAGAAGCCCCTTGAAACCTCTTAAAAAGAAATACAACAAAATCCTCTAAAAGTGCTCCTTTTTCTTGATTTCTATTCACCCAAGTTTTTGACTCTTCAATTTTATCAATGAACGAAGTAACCCTGTTACATTCCTCCGGTTCAAGCGGCTTCCAAAAAAAGTTGTCATCTAGTCTTTCCAATACTTCCTTTAAATCTGAGAAATCCTTAATATCCATCATAGTTTCCTCTTGAATCCGACACGGACATTCTTGTAGTCCAATTTTGAATCACAATATACACAATGATCTTTTTGAGATTTGTAAAAACTCTCCGCATCTTCAAAAAAAGTAACATGCTGTTCCTCATCATTTGTACAACCTACAGCGAAAATCATTTGAAGGATACCCTCGTTCACCAATTCAATAAGGACCTGTTCTGCAGATTGTACGTCCAACTGACTACCAATTGACAACTTTGTTTTAGTAATAACATCACTAGGACGAAGCGAGAGTAGTTCTTTCGTTACATTCATCAATACGGAACTCGGTAGTTTGAATTTCATCGCGATATTGGTTAAGTCTACGGATGACAATGTCCACCACCTCTTCCTCAATGAAAGTATTTGTACCCCTAATTAAGTACGCATCTAAGGACTGTTCTACTAAGAATTTATATGGACGATCATCACGTCTAAAGTTAATGCCCAGCAGGTCAATATGACCATCACCTCTGGACCTCTTTGCAACCTGTGCAGCTGATCCGAATAAGCTGTAATCTCTTGATTCAACATCAATTGTATGATTAAGACCATCTGAACGTTGTCTGTAAATTTCAAAGTTTTCTGAATCCTCTTGAACAACGCCATACTTCTCAACCAATTGAGCCTCAAATGAAACTTGAATATCTTGAACCAGTTTCATTTGCATCGCATTATCTTTAATAGGATCCAGACCGGCCTCAACCAAAAGATCAGAGGCAAAATTCACTATCTTATCCTGCAGATTAAACGAATGCTCAGTAATGACAGGGTTATTATGATGGGTAGCTTCTTCCACAAACCGACTAAGTGCCTTTGGAATCCAAGACGGCGCTGTTATCTTAATATCCCCAATGTACGATTTTAACGTTAGAAAAAACATTTCAGCTATTGAAGACCAGTCAGACCGCTTAACTTTCACAGTTCCATTAACATGTTCAAGGTTAGCAGTGGGATTAAATATTATTTTACAATCATAACTCTCGCTTGAAACTACACAATGAGTGAAGAATATTTTTTTAAACTGCCTTGCGCTGCCGTCAATTCGTTTTCCGTTAACAACACATGGTGCTACAAAAGAGAAAGTATACTTATTGTTTACTTGATCTTTATGTATACCAACCAAGTTTATGTCGGTTAGATTCGACATTACTGCATCTAGGTTTTCCGATTCATTCTCTGGATTAATATCTCTTAAATCCAAATTAATTAGGTCATGTCTGTTATCATAGATTTCCTTTAATAATTCAGCTTGCGGTTTATCTTTTAGGTTATATACAAATGTGTAATTATTTCCATCAATTTGATGATGTATATACCAATCATAAAATGCCTCTTGGGAAATGGATGAAAACAATACTCCTTTATCATTTACTGCATCGTAAAGTATCTTCGCCATCGCTTTTCCCGATGCCATTTTCTTTATCTTATATTTATCAAATAGTATATGATAATGTTTGTGTTGAGTATACATCTCGAGGAATTTATTAATGTTTTCCCAGTTCATTTTATTCCCCCCACGTAAAACTAATTAGCTCTCTTATATTATACAGATCCCCAGACAATTTTTCCATAATTTAGTTCAGGAATTCGATATTTGTGAATATACGAAGCAAGCATTGCAAAAATCCAATACCTCATGCGGTAGTGGATTTACATGGTGGAGGCGAGCGGAGTTGAACCCCTGTCCGAAGACCTCGCCACGCAACTTTCTACGGGTATAGTGACAGATTTGATGTCACCCTAGAAACTCGCTGTCATAGGATTCCCTTTGGGTTCAGCCTGATTGTCTTCTTCAGTTAGCCCCAGGCGGATACTAGATAGCGTATCCCACTGAAGTTGAGCCTCTATCCCGCCAATGGGCAATGGAGAGTCGTTTAATAGGCTTTCCGCGTTGATGAAGCAGTTGCAGCCCTACTACCGGCTTATTGCGTTCAAACAGTCCCCGTCGAATCCATAATCGCCCCCAAATTAGAAAGGTGAAACTCAATTTTTGTAGACATTTTGTCTACAAAAAAGGCTAAACTGAGAAGGGTTAAAACCTAATCTCTACATTTAGTCTACAATTTGACTATCTGTAAGACTTCAACTCGCATGGTTACAAGATTCTTTGTCCAAAACGGACGAGAGTTGAACCACTGTCCGAAGAATTACGCCTATTTCGCCCTACTTATGGTACGATTCAGCGGTTTTCTGTAACGGCAAGCTTGAAGGCCATCCTTTACTGCCCCTCAATGCCTACCACTTAATCGTTTAATCGCATCCTCGGTCACCGGCTCGAAGAGATTAAGAAGGTTGCCGTCGGGATCGCGGAACAGCATGGAACGGTTCCCCCACGGCATCGTGGTCGGTTCCTGTACCCAATTATCGACAAACGCCTTCAAGCGCACATATTCGGCCTCGACATCGTCCACGCGGAACTCAATAATGACAGTGCGATTATTGGCCGCCACCGCGGAATCGGCGCCGAATAGCTGCGTCGTCTGAGAGTGGCCGATTGCAAGGGTGCATGATGGCATAACGAGTTCGGCAAATACAGGCGCGGGTCGCTCCGCCGAAACCCCCATGACTTTCTCATAGAACTCGACGAGACGATCCACGTCGTCGGTAATGATGCGTACAGAAGTGAAATTCACAAGATATCATCCTTCCTGTAATCATAGGTTATTTTACATCTACATGCCCCATTATAAAAAAACGCTACTGACAACGTTATGTCAGTAGCGTTTTAGAATTTTTTGGGCTTCCTCACGAACCCGATCTCGGAATGATTCGGGTTCCAACACGATTACGCCCGCTCCCCAGCCAAGCACCCATTGCAGCAATTCATCCAGCTGACGAACGCGTAAAACCACATCCAATCCATCTTGATGCTCTTTCATATCCTCTATGTAATGATAGTTCGATTCCTTCACCTTATCCGCGATGTCATGGTTAAATCGAAGGCAGACTCGCAAGTGGCGATCATCTGAAGGGGTATACCCCCTTAAGTCAAAATGCGCCGGGGGTTCGAATCGTTCGTCCAGTTCGATAAGTTCAGTCATTCGGGACAACCGGAAATGGCGGATGTCTTGGCGTAGATCACACCAGGCAACAAGCATCCACGACCCTTCGACGAGTACAAGGCCATAAGGCGCGGCGGTACGTTCGCTATGGCGGCCCCCCGCGGAATCCGTAATTTTTTTTGAATAATGAAATCTGATCTTTCGCCCATCTAATAGAGCTCGGCGGACTTTATCGAGATTTTCCCTTTCGTTTGACTCAGCTGCCTGTTTGCCAGGCGGGAGCAATCGCAGCGACTTGCGTATACGGGAGGTCTCACTGCGGACACTGTCCGATAGAGTGGCCTCGATTTTCCTCCTGGCAGCATTAGCTCTATCACGATAATCATCATCAAATCGCTGCTCGATAAAGTCTGTTCCTATAAGCAAGGTCACGGCTTCCTCTATTGTGAAACGGATCGGAGGCAGAAAATATCCCTCCATTAAAGAATACCCGGTGCCTGTAGTGCCTATTACCGGCACGCCTGCTTCGCTGAGCGCCTGAATGTCGCGGTATATAGTCCTCACGCTCGTTTCAAATAGTGCCGCCAAATCTTCGGCACGCACCACTCGCCTGCCTTGCAGCTCCAGCACGATGGCCAACAAACGATCTGTTTTGTTCATTGAATGCCCAATGCCCCCTTGAAGCGCAATACTGTACAACAGAATACTTACCGTTATTTATGATAAGGTTCACCGCATCGGGCTATCAGCGAATACTGCTTTAACGGCTTCGACGTTCAACCCCTTGGTGCAGCCTTATAGAATACGTCACCATGCATATGCTGAATTCTGTCCCAATTGACGGGATTGGTCGTATCTAGGGTGTGGTGCTCTAGTATGGCTTGATATAAGGCGGTCTTCTCTTCCAAATGAGCAACGTGCAGCCTGGCCTCTTCGAGCTTAGCGAGCGCCGCTTTCTTATGTTCCATCATAAGTGTGTAGCGCTGCGAAATGGTGGAATCACCCTCGAGACATAAATCGATATACATTTTAATGACACCGATTGGCATCCCTGATTGCTTGAGGCATTTGATGCCATGCAGCCAGTTGACCGATTCGTCGTCGAATAATCGAATATTATTCACATTCCGCTGTACGCTTGGCACCAGACCTTTATCCGAGTAAAAGCGCACAGCGTGCTCGGTGAGTCCCGTGACTTGTGCGACTTCTTTGACTGTATACATGTGGAATCCTCCTTTGAAAAAAGAATAACAGCCTCTTGCCTGCGTGTAACACGAAGGAACTAAGCTTATTGTAATGCAACTGTGCCGTAATCGGAATTCCCTCTCCAGTCCCCGATTTCCGGGAAATGCACCGGTTGCTGTTATTCATATGATCAATAGGAGGAATTTCAATGCAAACTGTAACTTTGAACAACGGTGTGACAATGCCGATCCTAGGCTTCGGCGTCTATCAGATTCCCGATGCTGTAGAGTGCGAGAACGCGGTGTACGAAGCACTGTCGGCCGGTTACCGCTTGATTGACACCGCTGCCGGTTACCTTAACGAGGAAGCGGTCGGACACGCGATCAAGCGCAGCGGTGTACCGCGTGAAGAACTGTTCATCACGACCAAGATTTGGGTTCAGGATGCTGGCTACGAGAATGCCAAGCTTGCGCTTGCAAAGTCCCTGACAAAGCTGCAGCTCGACTATCTCGATCTGTACCTGATTCACCAGCCGTTCGGCGATTACTACGGCACTTGGCGCGCGATGGAAGAGCTTTACCGTGAAGGAACAATCAAAGCCATCGGGGTCAGCAACTTCATGCCGGATCGTCTGATGGACCTCATTGTGCATAACGAAATTGCGCCCGCCGTCAACCAGATTGAAACGCACCCGTTCTACCAGCAGACAGAAAGCAATACTTTCTTGAAAGGGCAAGGCGTGCAGCACCAGTCGTGGGCGCCGTTCGCTGAAGGTCGAAACAATATGTTCGGTAACGAAGTGCTGACCTCGATTGCGGAAAAACACAACAAATCCGTCGCCCAGGTCGTATTGCGCTGGCTTGTTCAACGAGAAGTTGTTGTCATTCCAAAATCGGTAAGCAAAGAGCGAATCGTCGAAAACTTCAACATTTTCGATTTTACGTTGAGCGCTGACGATATGGGACAAATCTCCACCCTCGATACTCGGGAGAGTCTGTTCTTATCGTACCACGACCCGGGAGTCGCCAAGATGATGGGCAACTGGAGAGTCGATCTATAAACCTTGATCGACCAGAAACTCGTCTCGCTTATATACTCATTTGACCTTGTTGATATGAAATCGATTCTTTCAGTCTCTCATGGGCGGTGACGAGAACGGGAAGAACCCATATATTATACGAGTTCTTCCCGTTGGTACCAAAAAGTTTCGCCCTGCTTATGGTACGGTTCAGCGTATCCTCAAATAAGCGAATTCGAAAGGCACCCAAGTTGGGTGCCTTTCGCTGTTGGAATAGGAATCGTTCACGGCTTCTGAATTTTCATCTATCCCACGGTAACCTGAATTCCATGTAATTTCAAAAAATTCCACTAAATTTCCATTTATTCAATCAAGCCATCATCCCATGGACGGCGCCTCTCTCGATCCGCTTCCTGCGCCCGATTCCCATAACGATGACAGCGGAGATCGCGCAAACTGTAGCCAGCGTGCCCATCGCCAAACGGCTACCGTCCTCCTCGTTAAACCAAAGTAGCATACCGAGGTTAATCAGGGCATGGTACGATGTGGCCAGCACCAGCTTACCGCCCCTGGCATCAATTAGCAGCTCGCCGAGTATGACGGAGAGGGATACGGTGAATAGGACGAATAGCGACGCATAAACCCAGCCTTCGGCGAACACGCCGATATGCCAGACACCCCACAGAATACCCACGACAACTGAGGCCGGGAAAAGGCCGATTCGACTCTGAAGCTTCGGTTGTAGGAAGCAGCGCCAACCAACCTCCTCGCCTGCCGCCCCTATAAATTGGGCGATCACAATGAGCCAGAACGGATGCGATAGTGAAGCTGGGGAAGTATAGGCGACCGAACGCTCGGTGACCGCATACCAGAGCCATACAGTAGCAAACGTCCCGATGATTAGCACTGCCACCGCGATCAGTTTCCGCAGCGAAAGCGGCCAGAACCGAAGGTTGAGGTTAAGAGTCGATCGCCCCTCCCCTTTCCAGAGCAGCAGGATGGATAGTACTCCAAGTGCAGGACCAAATTGAGTCAACTGAATAACAACCTCGGGTACGCCCAGCGCGGGCTGGGCAAACCCTAACAACAGCGCTCCGATTGAGGTAACAATGTAATAGATGAGAATAATTAACCCCAAACCGGGCTTGCGGTTCTGGATAGAATCCATTGATTTTTCATCCTTTCCTGATAATGGTAATAAGCAAAGGATAAACCAAGGGATTTCGAACCGGAATGACCCGAAGAACGAACTGCAAATCCAACTGAAGTCTAGAAAGTCCCCCGACCGAACGCTCTCTTCATGAGTTCTAATATGCCAGCCATGAACTTCGCCCTATTTATGATACGGTTCAGCTTAACTGGTCTATCGGCGAAATTTGAAAATGCACCCATTCTACGCAAATAGAGTCAACTTTGTAAGCAAAATATTTACTAAAAGGTAGGAGCAGGTGGTTCGGCTATTTTCATACGTAGTAAACTATAAGGCGTTTGCCGCAGGTCATTTCCATAATGAAATCTTGACTGCCGATGTAATTGGTTCACGATGAAATATAAGTATTGATCTGGACCAATCGAAAAAGTATCCGGCCATAAAATTCTCGGATCATGTGCAATGGTCTCCATTATTCCATTCGGCAATATCTTTCGAATACTATTGTTTTCATAGTCTCCAGCGTAAACGTTTCCTTTTGCATCGGTGATCATTCCATCTGAAGCACCTTTTTCTCCCCAATACTTCACGTGAGATTGTAAATTCATATCCGGTATCGTTCGGTCTCTTAGGGCTTCCGTTGAAATTGAGTACAGATGACGACTGGAGAGAGGACAAAAATACAATATTTTTCCGTCCGGGGAAATCGCTATACCATCAGATGCCAATCTAAAGGGTGAAGCAGATCCGTCTTTGTTTCGATTCATCAGGATTTTACCTTCAACTTTCGGTAAGAAAAAGCGATCGGGCGAAGTTGAATTTGCCCCGTTTAACCGTCTCCAGGCATAACCGGTTTCTAAATCAACAACAATTATGGCTCCTGGTCCTCGGGAAGACGAATCTGTTATATAAGCATAACCTGCTTTACCAACACGAAAGTCAACTCGGACATCATTCAGATAAGTGGTTGGAAGGACAACATCTTCCGTAAATGTGTATACCCTTTTTATAGTATTTGAATTTAAATCAACAGCGACTAACTTCGCACCCCCTTTGATGGGTTCTGAGAAATTAGGAGCCCCCGTATCCAGTACCCAAAGCGTTCCCTTTCCATCCGCAACGACACTTTGGACACTAACGAAGGACGTTGTGATATTCGATGGGCTTACCACATTGGCGTCTAAACTAGGATAAGGCTGCAGTGTGCCGCTAACGATCTCAGCCACCGTAAATTTAACGTCGTCTCCCCATTTCGGAAAGCAAATGAAAATACGCCCGGTTTCAGAAACTGTAACACCTGTAGGCATGGCTCCGTAAAATAAAAAAACCGCCTCAAACTTACCGAAATACTTTTCACTCGGTAACATCACTTTTATAAAATCCTCCTCAACAGGTTCGAGCTGCTATCACCTATTTATATGACTGAATGTGGTTCAATTTCCTGGATAATAAAATAATTTTACAGGATCTATATCGATTTTCCTCACGTTCCTGATGACTCGAGCGTTCTGCGTGACCTACTTCGGAACCATGACACGAGTGGAAACGGCAAAACAAAAGAACGCAGCCAGTACGACACGTTCCTAAAATGTGGGACTATGCCCCTAGGCTATCCCAAAAGGGGAATGTGCAATGGCCGCGTCCAGTATTGTATTGAAGAAGCCTTCAAAGCCACTATTAAAAGTGGAATTGAAGGCTCCTTTTTGTTAGGACAAAAAGCCAAATATCGCGAAAGAGATGGAGATGGCTTTGTCACCACCAAGGCTACCGTTTTATTGTTGGTCCGGCAGACGTAATGCGTTTGCCGAAGTTTGCGCTTGATCTAAAAATTCCTCTGCTTGGGTCAAATGCTGCCGGGCCGTCTCCAAAGCTTGTGAATTTGTTGCCGCATTAGATTCACTAATCGAGCTTATCGCCTGATTTAAAGCGGTTTGCGCCTCAGAAACTGCGTTAGATGCATGCTGCTCCAGCAGATTGCCGCTCGAGTGGAGTGCACCTGCTGCCGGTCTTCTTGCATTTTCGGTGGCTAGATCAATTTTGTCTTCATTGGGCAAGGGGAGTCCTCCTTCCTTGAGCAAAGATCAATAACTTAAACAGAAATAAGTATGCGGTTGAGATTTTGTTTATATTCTTGCGACTGCATGAGAATATTCGTACCCTACATTTCCGGCAATCCATTTTAGGATAGGATTCAACGCGTAGGAAAATATAACTCTGATGAAAGAAAGGAGGGATAATTGCTCAATGAATACGCCAACGCTAGCGCCGCACGAATCGATGGAACTGCACGAAGCGTTAAACTTCAAAACGCTCTGCCTCGCTAAGTCAAAACTTATGCAAGGCTTGGTCTTTGACCAAGAGCTGAAAGCGTTAATGCAGAAGGACGTCATTCTATCCACACAACAGATCGCCGAGCTCCAAGCCATCTACGCAAGAGCCCCATTCCAAGCACCTGTTCCGAATAGCCCGACACCTATCACTCATTAAAGGGGAGCGCCAATGAACACCGATTACTTAGACCCGATTAATTCATTAAATATGCCGGAGATGGCAGACATGACATTTGCAATGGACTTCCTTATTCGGGCTAAGGAAGGTGTGCGGAATTTGTCCATCGCCCTGACGGAAACGGCTTCTCCCGATGTAAGGGCGCTGCTTCGCAATCATCTTATGCAGGGGATTGCACTGCACCAAGAAATAACGGAGCTTATGATTCGCAAAAAATGGTTCCATCCTTACGAGTTGAACGAACAGTACCAACTCGATCAGCTTTCGGCGAACAATACGGTTATGATCGGGCAGATGAATTTGTTCCCGGATGATACGTCGCGTAAAGGGATGTTTGATCGGACCCCAGATGAACATATTGGAGGACATTATGCATGAAGGCGGTAACGTATCAAGGGATTAAAAATGTCGTGGTCAAAGAGGTGCTGGATCCGAAGATTGAGAAACCGGACGATATGATCGTAAGAGTCACCAGTTCCGCCATTTGCGGTTCGGACCTTCACCTGATTCACGGAATGATCCCTAACCTTCAGGAGAACTATGTCATCGGTCATGAACCTATGGGGATCGTAGAAGAAGTAGGCCCTGGAGTGACCAAGGTAAAGAAAGGCGACCGGGTGATCATCCCTTTCAACATCGCATGCGGAGAATGCTTTTATTGTAAGAATCAACTGGAAAGCCAATGCGACAATTCAAACGAACACGGCGATATGGGCGCATATTTCGGCTACTCCGGAACGACCGGCGGTTACCCTGGCGGGCAAGCCGAGTATTTACGAGTTCCATTTGCTAATTTCACCCACTTCAAGATTCCTGAAAACTGCGAGCAACCGGACGAAAAGCTAAGCTTGATAGCCGATACCATGACGACGGCATTCTGGAGCGTAGATAACGCCGGCGTCAAGAATGGAGATACGGTCATCGTGCTCGGCTGCGGTCCGATCGGACTTCTAGCCCAGAAATTCTGCTGGCTGAAGGGAGCAAAGCGCGTCATCGCCGTTGACTATGTCGATTACCGCTTACAGCATGCGAAACGAACAAACAATGTAGAAATCGTAAACTTCGAACAAGATAAGAATATCGGCAACAATCTCAAGGAAATGACCAAAGGCGGCGCCGATGTCGTGATTGATGCGGTCGGTATGGACGGCAAGATGAGCGATCTCGAGTTTCTAGCCAGCGGTTTGAAACTGCAAGGCGGCACCATGAGCGCATTTATCATTGCGTCTCAGGCTGTCCGCAAAGGCGGGACCATCCAAGTCACTGGGGTATACGGCGGACGCTATAACGGATTCCCGCTCGGCGACATCATGCAGCGCAACGTGAATATCCGTTCCGGACAAGCCCCGGTCATTCACTACATGCCGTATATGTACGAGCTGGTTGCGTCAGGCAAAATAGACCCTGGAGATATTGTTACGCACGTCATTCCGCTTAGCGAAGCCAAGCACGGCTATGAAGTTTTCGATACGAAAACCGACAATTGCATCAAAGTCATCTTAAAGCCCTGAATATAGGTAGCGTTGATAGAGGAGAGGATAATTCGAATGATTTCCAATTATGCTTTGCATGAGATGCTGGAAGTTCATGAAATGGCTGCGTTCAAGACCGTTTGCATGACCAAATCCAAAACCATGCAAGCTCTGGTAACCGACCCGGAGCTCAAGCAAATTTTGCAGCAAGACGTGCATTTATCACAGCAGCAGCTTCAGGAACTCGGTGGAGTGCTGTCTAAAGTGACCCTAACCTAAAGGAGACAGATACATGAACACCCTATTTGAACACTTGACAGGGCTTCATACGCTGACCGATGACGTGATCGCAATGGATTTTTTGATGAACGCCAAGAGCGGAGTCAGGAACTGCGCCATGGCCGTAACCGAATGTGCCAGCCCCGAGATCAAGCAAATTTTGATGAAGCAGCTCGATGAAGCTATAGACTCCCATGAAAAGATAACAAACTACATGATGCAGCGGGGCCTATACCATCCCTACCATATTCCGGAACAAATTCAGCTTGATCTGAAAAATATTCAGACCGCTATGAACATTCCGTCCTAACACCATAATCGTCCCGACAAAACGCGCAGAACCACCATGGTTCTGGCGCGTTATTTTTTGAAATTAGCAGAAGACACTCCTCACTTATTTGGGCTTCGTCTTGCCATCCTTGTGATACGGTTCAGCATATCTGATTTAACGGCGAAATGAAGGACATCCTTATTAGATGTCCTTCACAATTGGATTCAGGAGACATCCATAGTGGATGCCTCCTTCCGATGCTCTAAATTAGTCAGTGTTACGATGATTCGGGAGTCGATTCTTTTAAAAAATCTTGGAATATGATCGGAGGACGACCGATTAGGTTTTCCAAAGCCGGATCAATTTGCGAGAAATCTCCCTGCCGGCTTGCTTTAAAGATACCCGTAAGCAAGTTGATGACCGCTTCCGGCATTCCATGAATCGCCAAGCGTTTCCGATATTCTTCATCGGACACAACAATATGCCGAATCGGCTGGCCTAAGATCTTGGAAGCAATCGATGCGATCCCTTCCATGTCAATCGCCTCGGAGGCCGTAAGAGGAGAGGTAATCCCGTCGAGCTTCCCCTCTGTCAAGATAGCCGCTGTAACTGCTGCCAAATCCGAGTGAGTCGTCCAGGCAATCGGACCGCTTTCCGGGACTATTAATTCCCCTGTTTTCAAGGCATCGCTGATCATCAATAACGCTGAAGTGGCAAAAAAGCCGCATCGAAGCGATGTGAAAGCCATCCCTGAAGATTTCAGAATCTCTTCTGTAGCCGCATTGGTGAGCATGGGAGGGAAATGTGATGTCGCAGATGAACCCATATGGCTTGTGTACAGCACTCGGCCCACCCCAGCCATCTTAGCCATTTCAATGGCGGTTTGATGATGGCGAACAGCCTCTTCTATCTCCAAAGCGTTGGAAGAGACAATGAGTACTTGCGACGCTTGTTCAAAGGCGTGAAGGAGACTTTCGGAATCGTCGAAATTTCCTTGTCGAACACGAACTCCGCGTTCTTTTAGATCCAGTGCCTTGTTCGCATCCCGGACACTCACACCAATTTCCTCCGCAGGAATCCGCCCGAGAAGCTCCTCAACGATCCTTCTTCCTAAATTTCCGTTGGCCCCGGTAACAACAATCATTTCTGCATACATCCTTTCGTTACGTCTGGCAGAGCGGATTTCTTGCCATACGATTTGGTTTGTGGAATCATAATCGTATACGTAGAATATAAAAGGATTACATTGTGCGAACAACCTGCAAAAAGCTGTTTTTGTTGTGTTACCTACATATTGATCCTTTTGTCCGTTTATTTAAGTTCAAGGGAAAGAGGGGGCCCCTATGTCAGTCAATCCTGATGATCCGCGTGTAATAAAAACCCGTCAACAGCTCGTGCAGGCGTTTAACGAGTTGGTTGGGGAAAAGAGAAATTTCTATTCCATTTCTGTACATGATATCGCAGCTCAAGCAGCTGTAAACCGAACAACCTTCTATGCGCATTTTCAGGATAAATATCATTTTCTTGAATATTGGAAAACAGAAAAGTTTAAAATTTTTGTAAATGGCAGACTACCAGAGGATGCAAGCTTCAATGCAGACAGTTTGCGAACTCTTATTCAAACTGTCTTCGATTTCCTGTTGCAGGCCCGACAGTACAGTACACCAGGAGACAAGCAGTTCGAAGCCATATTCGAAAATGCCATTCAAAAGGAGCTTCATCGACTCCTGCTTAAATGGTTACATGGGGAGAATCAGCAGAGCTTTACTCCTGATAAAGTGGAGACTAAGGCACTCGTTGTAAGTTGGGGTGTATTCGGGTCGGCCTTGCAGTGGAGCCGGAACCCTCAAAGCCGCTCGGTGGAATGGATGGTAGAAGAAATCAATGAGGTCATTTGGGCTGATCTAGCTTCTTTTTTCGACCAAAGAACCCGATAAAGTTCATCTAAGTTCTCGCACCTAGCAAATTCGGAACTCTCCAGAGAAGAGTCACTTGTCGAAGTTTAATCCGTACTTGAATATCAAATAGCCCCCAACTATCCTACCCTTAGCTTAGCGTAATGAAAAATGGAGCTGCTGCTGAGTGCAACTGCTCCAAAATGCATGAACTATCATTCCTCGGATAGTTTAATATTGCTTTCATGTCATGAAATGAGACACTTTTCAAATTTTAATTTCGAGCAGCTCATATTGAAGGTTGCCCATTGGCGCGTCTACGTTAATTATATCCCCTACCTTTTTTCCAATAAGACCCTTTCCGAGTGGGCTTTCGTAAGAAATTTTGTTCTCCGCTACATTGGCTTCAGCCGGACCGACAATGCGGTATTCGATCCTCTCGGCGAATTCAATATCATTCAAGATTACATAAGAACCTACGCTGACTTCATTCAAGTCCACACTGTCCGCATTCACGACTCGTGCCCGCTTTAATATCCGCTCCAGAGCCAGAATTCGGGTTTCCATGTGCGCCTGATCATCCTTGGCAGAATGGTACTCACTGTTTTCTTTAAGATCGCCATAACTGATCGCCACTTTCAACCGCTCCGCTAACTCCTTACGCTTGACCGTCTTGAGCTCGCGGAGCTCTTCCTCAATCTGCTCCAAGCCCTCTTGCGTCAATATTACTTCATCTTTATCCATGGTTTCATTCCTCATTCCCTATAGTCTGTACCATTTTACCCTATTTCGAACTGAAATAGCTCAAATAGTTATTGGGTTGTATTGGGAAGGAAGAAAATTGGGTCACCCTACTTATGATACGGTTCCCCGTAACATCTATAGAGCGAATCAAAAAGGCACCCAAGAAGGTGCCCTCATAGCTCGGATAGGGACTTTCAAGAAAGCTCTCATCCGAATATACCTGTGATTTATAAAAAGCTGCTGTTGGATGACGCCTCTAGAGAGAAATACCCGAATGCAGACGTTCAGCACTGCCTTGTGCACAAGGCTCGTACGAAATTTTCGAAGATCTGCGTACAGCATAAAACAGATTTCCCTACTGATTTGAAGACGGTTCACACCGCTCTTAATCATGACCTTTCGTTGGCTTCTTTCGATACAACGAAAGCAAGATGGGACAAGCTCTATTCGAAGGAGATCAAGTCTTGGGAAGACCAACTGCCTACTTTGCTGACGTTTTTCAAGTACTCAGCAAAGATTAAGGGGGCTATCTATACAGTGAATCCCATTGAGCGTATGAATAAAAAATTCAAAAGCGTCTACGACCGATGAAGATTCTGCCGAACGTGGATGCTGTAGAGAAGATCGTCTACTCGGATCAAATCTCTTACAACGGTCGTTTCGCTGACCGCCTACTTAGAGGGTTCGCTGATCCATACGTCAAAAGGAAGCAAACTGAAACTGTATGAAGATCGTTACCCGTAGCGTAGGTGTAAGGATAGGTATCCAATAAAATCCCTACAGAAGGATTCGCCACATCCAAAACCATCAGAATATTCGCATGAAAACTTTTTTGCATTGCGTTGGAATATCAACCTATCTGCACAAACTTCTTAACGCTATCCTATTTGGGAGAATCATTTATTATAAATCTACTCTTTTTGTGTTGAAATACCATGGAAAGTCCTGTTTTGTTATTGTTAAATCAGGCTCATTAGCATTAATGGCTTCTTTTGACTTTAATCTATTCCAATACAGTAAGATAGCTTCCTTGAAATCTGTAAATACTTGATCCGATTCATGAAACACTCCTATTGATATAAATTGATGATCTGAATTACGTAGAATTCGCTGCCACTTGGCATCATTCGGGTCATCCTTTGATTTCAAGTAATTATACATAATAGCATTTAACGAGTCCCTAAGGTCTTCAAATATACTTTGAGTATCCTTGTCAATTATTCCTCCACTTTTAACTATTGGAGCTATTGCTGGGTGGTTCTTATTGAATATATGATAATACCCTCCAGTTGAACTAGGCATACATAAAATACGTTCTCTTTCATTCTTAAAATCTGTATATATTTGATCTGCAATTTCGTATCTATTAGCAATTGTTGCCTCAGGTTTTTCCAAGTCTAAAATCTCTACATGAAGAGCAGGAATTGGAGTTAATAAGTATTCGGTCGCAAGGTTATAATAATTTTTACCACCAAAAAGTGCATGGATTAATTTCTCCATATTATATGCAGCTCTCACCTGATATTCCCTAACAACAATAATTTTTATATTTCCTAGATTTTGAATGAAGTCAGCCATAGTTGGCAAGTGGCTACTTGACCAACGTCGGTCAATTACCCCTATATATCTTGTCTTTACTAGTTCGCATCCAAATATCCTAATAATACTTGCATTAATTGAGATTACTGGAAAAGAGAAATATTCTAAAAAGAAGTCCCTTGCTTCTTCAGATAAAATTTCCTCACTAATTCTATTTGGAATCCCAACGAATCCCTTATCAAACAGGAAATCCAAATACAGATGATATTCATCTAGAGAATGTCGCATCTTATAGTCATTTAGATGCTCCTTAAATGAGGAAATAATAACCCTTTCAATTGCAACTTTTAATACCTTATACTTTTGATCGATAATGACTTCAGTTCTATCTGGTGTAATTGTCAAAACATTATTACCGTAAATATTCATATCGGCATAGACGCTTATCCACTTTGGAAATAATCCTTCTAATGACTTCGAAGGAGTAAGTCTGAATTCCATATCACCACTATTCGGAGTACCCAAATTAAAAAATCGTTGTGAAATATGACCGGATAGTGTCCCTTCATAATTCATTGTACCTGTATTAACTATTAGAATTTGTCCTTTTACATCAATATCCTCAACATCATCGAGATTAATTTTTAATAAGAAATGGGTGCTTTTGTTACTATAAATAAAATCTTTGTTTATTATTAAATCCGTATCCGTATTCATATCTTCTGTAATTTGTGGAATATCATATAGCGAAGCCTTTTCATGAATAACTATCTCGTTGTTGGAAAATATTTTAATTGGGAACGGAGGATTTGGAATTATTTCTTGTACTAATTTTAATATATGTTGCGATTGGAAAGGATTGTCTTTCTTTAACTTCAAAGAAATTTGAGTGCCAATTTCAATTCTATTACTATTTCTCTTAATACAATAATGATGGGCAGTCGGAATTTCATAAAGTATTGGTTTAGGCGGGAATAATGGATTCTCTGGTTCCATTCGACTTTCTACTATCATGGAGTCAGCTACCATAAAAACAGAAAGCACACCAATACCAAATTCACTAGTTAAATCGAGTTCAGTTCCATAAAATTTAGGGTGATTATAATAACTCTTGCCAACCTGAAGAAAGTATTCACTGAACACTCTATCATCCATTCCAATACCATTATCTTTAACTACTAGTTCACCATCACTATAGTTAATTTCAATTTTTGGAACAAATAATTCTTCTCGCTCATTATATAAATGTTGTCTAGCCTTAATTGCATCTATAGAGTTCTGAAGTAACTCCCGTAAAGCCGTTATAGGGTTACGATATAATCGCTGCCCCATAAGTAACTCCATTACTTTTTCATAGTGTAATTCAAACTTTACCTCGCTATATACATATGATCCGTCTGATCTAATTCTATCCATATTAAGTGGTTCATTTAAGGATAGTTTATATCTTCTAGATATAGTATCTGTATACTTGTTTAGTAAATCCATGCTTTCTTTTCTTTCTATCTCAATCCAATTCATAAACAATCTCAATGCTCTCTCTATTTCAGGAGAGTTGCACTCTGCTTCAAAAATTATTCTTTCTGCATTTATATCCCAACCAATTATTGATCTATGTTTTCTCCACTCCTGAACACTTGTCGAATCTTGTGGATTTACAAATTCAAAGATTACACGAGGTGTTCTTTCAGGATCTAAGTCTAAAATATCAGCTAGCCTCAAAATTATTGATACATACTGTAAATTAACATATTTATAACCTATCAGTCTATTTCTAGAGTATTTTATTGTGTCCTGTAACACCTTAACAGACGATCCATGACTATTACATACATCTATCAGATGCTTATGCAATGGAATATCATTGAAACTTAACCTCAGTTCCCCATGACTTAATTCCCTTTCGATGAATTCCGCACTACGTTTAACATGTTGCCTTCTCAGATATTCTGTAAAAACCTTATCCTCAATTCTAGTTGAAGCTCGATGATCACCTTCGTGCTTATACTGAATATAATCTTTATACAGTGGATCTGTAGTTAGAAGCACTTCATAATCCTTCGAGTTCCTGATAATATCTTCCCTCTCAGCCGCAGAGCAGGTCATTCCGATATCATGTAAATATGCTGAAAGGATTAGTAATGTTATTTCAATTTCATTAAGTTTTTCAAGGGTCTCTTGTGGAATAATACACTCCATAATTTTAATAATTTTCAAACTATGTGATTCATCATGGAGAGTATATTCTGGCATATTTTCTGGAATACGCGCTAAAAGTGGTATAGCATGGTTTACAATTTTCAGAACTACCTCAGAAATTTTATTTAAGCTACTTTCAACTTTCAGTAACTGTTTAAATAAATCAGTATCTACTAAATGATTCATATAAGACCCCATATTATCCTCTCCTTATTTAAATAGTCCTTTTATATATAAAATGGATTTTTTAGATTCAAGGTATAAAGTTAAGTATAATAATACGTTGTATATATTTCTATAAATATTTATTATTTTATGTAAAATAGGAGATCGAATTTTTTAATCTCAAACATACTAATATCGGTATACCTACTTAATTTTTTTCTCTTTAATATAAATGTACCAAAGTGTATCAAGTATTGTTTCCGTAATTCAGATAACTAGAGCCATGTTTTCGCCCTACTTGTGGTATGGTTCCCCCCGGTTAATCTTCACCGCTCGGTACACCTGCTCAATGAGCACCAGCCGCATGAGCTGATGTGGCAGCGTCATGCGCCCGAAGCTCAGCTTCTGCTGGGCGCGGCGCAGCACGGCCGGGGACAGGCCGGTGCTGCCGCCAATCACAAAAGCCACGTGGCTCTTGCCGTACGTGGCTAACTTATCGAGCTGCACCGCCAGGTCCTCGCTCGACCACAGCTCGCCGTCCAGCGCGAGCGCGATAACGTGCGCGTCCGGCTTGATCTGCGCGAGCAGCCGCTCGCCTTCGCGGTCGCGCACCTGCGCTTCTTCCGCCGGACTCATCGTCTCCGGCGCCTTCTCGTCGGGCACCTCCGTCAGCAGCAGCTTGACGTAAGGGCCGAGACGCTTCGCATATTCGGCAATGCCTGCTACGAGGTATTTCTCCTTCAGCTTCCCGATCGTCGCAATCTGGATCAACATCGGCTACACCACCAGGAACTCGGCTGGTTCTTCGCACATATCGCATTGGCGCGGCGGATCCCAGTCGGAGAACTCCGTATCCTTCAAGTTCACCATATCCGGTGCGTCTTCATATTCATCAACGAATTTATCGAGTGCTAATTCCACATGCTGTTTACATACACAATACATACTTGTCCATTACCCCGATTTCTTCATAAGTTGGTTACTGGTTATTATACCAAATGCCCCGCCCCCCTAACTACCTCTCCCCTTGGCAAAATATTGCCGAATCGCACCCGCTTCACGACAATGCCTCCAAAAGCCTGCAATTCTACAGCCAGCTTTGAATTGTTGCTTCATTATCAAATTAATCCGATTGACTGTCGGTTCACTCCGGGTGAGAATCAAATCATAAGGCATTATTCACCACGGGGGGACTAGCGATGAAGATTAAGTACAAGCTTCCATCCGCATTCATGATCATTATTGCGCTTATGATCGGGATGGCGGGAACGAGTTACATGCACATCGACCGGACGGATAAAGCGATCGAAGAGATGCTGCAGGACGACAACTACCATAATGAGCTGCGCTATCTGCAATACCGTTTGGCTGGCATGTCCAACGACGAACGCGGGTATCTGCTGAATGGTGACCCGAGCTTCCGAGAAGGTATACAGCAGAAGAACTTAGACGTGGCGGACAGCTTCGCCCGCATTGAAGCTAATCCCTCCCTTGATGACAGCGACCGCAAATTGCTGATTCAGATCAAAGCGGACTATGAGACTTACTCCACCTGGAGCAACAAAACATTGGATCAGATGGACCTCAACAATAAGCAAGGCGCTCTCATGGCCCACTTAGGCGATGAGCGCACAGCCCGCAAACAGCTCGATGCGGTAATAGACGACGCGGTGAAGAAGCTGGAAGCCGAGATAAATAGCGATAAAGCCAATCGCGAAGACGATTCGGATCAGCAATCTATCATTATGCTGACCATTTCCATTGCCGCCATTATCATCACTCTGATCGTAAATTTCTTCCTGACCGCGTCGATTACGCGGCCGATCCGCAGCATTAACCGGCAGCTTGAATCCATTGCCGAAGGCAACGGCGATTTAAGCCGTGACCTGGATATTCGTTCGAAGGACGAAATCGGCCAATTAGCCCAATCGTTCAACAAGATGTCAGGCAAGCTCCGCACCATCCTGTCCCAAGCGATGGATACAGCTGTTCAGGTTGCTTCCTCGTCCCAGCAATTGAGCGCTAGTGCCGAGCAGACGACGCGGGCAACGGAGCATATCGTCGAGACGACCCAGCAGATTGCGACTAATGCGGAAACGGAACAACGTCACATGGAGGAAGCATCGCAGGCTATCGGCAGCATGTCCGCAGGCATCGAGCAAGTGTCGGGCAACAACGAACAGATGCGGATGAATGCGCATTCCGCGAGAGAGGCCTCTACGACCGGGGCCGAAGCGGCGAATGACGTTCTGCAGACGATGGAACAGATGCAGACGACCGTATCTCAGACCTCGTCGGTCGTGCAGTCGCTCGGCAACCGTTCGCAGCAGATCGACAGCATTACGAGCGTCATCACCGATATCGCGACTCGTACGAACCTGCTGGCGCTCAACGCTTCGATCGAAGCTTCCCGTGCCGGGGAGCATGGCCGAGGCTTCGCCGTCGTCGCGCAAGAAATTCGCAAGCTGGCCGAACAATCCGGACAATCCGCCCAGCAGATCGGCGAGCTTATCCAAGAGGTCGTTCAGGAGACGAGACGAGCCGTCGACTCGATGAACGCCGTTGCCGACCAGACGCAGCAAGGCCTTCAGAAGACAGAGCAATTAAATGAACTGTTCCGCGAGATTGAAGAACATGTAGCTGCCGTGGACGGGCAAGCGACGCAAGCCGCCTCGACGACAGCCGAGCTCGCAGCCTCGAGCCGCCAGATTGTAGAGATGACGAGCGTGGTTTCCGATGCGAGCCACGAAGTGGCGGCCGCATGCCAGCATAATTCGGCTTCCACAGAGGAGCAGCTCGCGACGATGGAAGAGATCACCTCCTACTCCGATACGCTCGCACAGATGGCGGAGGAGCTTCGAGAAACGTTATCCCGCTTCAAGCTGCAATAATAATCATATAGCCATTCCGACAAAATAACGCCGCCAGAGGCCATCCCTCCAGCGGCGTTATTACTTATTTCATCATCCAAGTGCCAAAAGAGCAGACCGCCCCAGGCGGCCTGCTCTCGACATCGACTATTCGTCGTCCTTGCTCTTCTGGGTCAGCTTCACTTTCGTCGTCATCAGCTTACCGTCGCGGTAGAACGTAATTTCGATCGTGTCGCCAATTTCCTTCTTGTTGTACAAATATTTGCGAAGCTCCATCGTGCTGCCGATCGGCGTCTTGTCGAACTTCACGATCAAGTCGTTGAACTGCAGTCCCGCTTCCTTCGCCGGGCCGACCGCCTCGAGCACGATGACTCCATCCTCTACGCCTTCCGGCAGAACGAGACCAGTACCGTTCTCCTCGCCTTCCAGCATAGCCTCCGCGTCTTCACCGGCAGCCGGCGCCTTATCGCCTGCGCCTGGAGCAGCTTCCTCCGCCTGAGCACCCGGGTCCAAGCTGTCCTTCGGACCTTGACCCTGCTGCTGCGTCAGCGCTTGCTGCGCAAGATATTGATCCAGATCGAACGTGTAGACGCCGAGATACGGACGTTTCACGATGCCGAACTCGATCAAGCTGTCGATTACCGGACGCGCATTGTCGATCGGAATCGCGAATCCGACGCCTTCAACGCCTAAGTCGGCAATCTTCATACTGTTAATGCCCACGACGTTGCCGTCCAGATCGATGAGCGGACCGCCGCTGTTGCCCTGGTTAATGGAGGCATCGATCTGAATGACCTCCTGCTCCCAGTCGTAGTTGCCGTCCTGATTCAGCGACACCGGAATGACGCGCGTCGTCTTGCTTATAATGCCCATCGTCAGCGAGTCGTCTAATCCGAGCGGACTGCCGATCGCCATAACCCATTCGCCATTGCGCAGCTTGCTCGAATCGCCGAACTTCGCCACCTCTTTGATGCCTTCTCCATCCATCTGCAGCACCGCGAGATCGGTAATTGGATCGTCGCCGACGACTTCCGCCACGCGTGCGCTGCCGTCGATCATCGCGATCTTCACCCGCTCAGCGCCTGCGATGACGTGAGAGTTGGTTACGATAAGCGCCTTGCCGTCCTTCTTCTCGAAAATAACGCCCGAACCGATGCCCGCATCCTGCAAGTCATCCTCGCTATAGCCGTTCTCATCATTCGCCGGACCGTATTGTTCATTAATAACGCTGACGACCGTCGGTCTTACTTTAGCCGCCGCTGTAATCGTCTTCTCATAAGGGTCCGCCGTCTGCGTCTGCGTCGCCGACACTGAAGCAGCCGCCTTCTGGCCCCCGGCCTTGCCCCCGCTGCCGCCGCCGAATTGGGTCACCGCTCCGAACAGAAGCGCGGCCCCTACGACGCTGATAGCCGATGACAATACGGCAAGCCGAACCCGCGACCATGTGGACCGGCTTCGCAGCACCATCGACTGCTTGCCTGCATCCTCTTGCACCCAGCGGCTTCTCCGCTTGGAAACACGACTCGAATAGAAATCGTCATCGAATAGGCTCATATCTATCTCTCCTCTCAATGCCTTGCGAGACATCAAGATTATCATTCAGTTATAGGAATGTTTTCGGCAATTACGACTACAATAATAATAGATTACGAGACGAAAAGATAGATAATAAAGGAGCGAATGCCATTATGAGCAAAAAATCTTCGCCCGCTTGGGATTTCATCCAGCTGGCCGGAACTGTAGCTGACCTGAAACGCGATCACTACCGTACGCTTCTGACGGTGAGCGTGCTCGTCGACCTGCTCGTCGACCGCGGAATTGTGACCCGCGAAGAGCTGGAACAGCGTACCGCATCACTCGATGAAGAGCTCGAGCTGCTTATCGACGCCTCACTTCGTCCCATGGGGTAGCGCGGTCGCAGTACGTATCCCGCAACGGATTCTCATCCCTTTTAAAGAATATGCCGTTGTTCTCGAATATACTATTAATCGTTAACTTGGCCAGATCCATTACATTATGATCAAGACTTAAGTGGGCGAGATACACCCGCTTCGTCCGGTCCGTCATCAGCTCGCATAGTGCCTCGCCCGCCGCCACATTGGACAAGTGTCCGACATCGCTTAGGATGCGCCGTTTAATATTCCATGGATACCGCCCCATTCGGAGCATCTCCGTATCGTGATTCGATTCCAGGACGAGCACGTCCGAATCGATGATAGACTGCCTCACTTTGTCGCTCACATAACCAAGGTCGGTCGCCAGACTCAGCTTGTACCCGTCCTCGGCGAACGTATAGCCGACCGGCTCCTCCGCGTCATGGGAGATCGGGTAAGACGTCACCCGCATGTTGCCGAACGAGAGCGTCTCGCCCGTCTGCATAATCGTCCGCTTCTCCGGTGCGATCGTGCCGACATGCTTCTCCATTGCACCCCAGGTCGCCTCGTTGGCGTAGATCGCAATATTATATTTGCGGGCGATTGCGCCCAGTCCCTTAATATGATCGGAATGCTCATGCGTCACGAACAGGGCATCAATCTCATGTCCTGACACCCCGCGCTCCGCCATCAGTTGATCGATCCGCTTGGCGCTAAGGCCGGCATCGATAAGCACCGTGTGCTCATCGTTCTGCACGATCGTCGCGTTGCCCGTCGATCCGCTGGATAGATTGGTAAACCGTAATCCCATAACAGCCTTTCGTCCCTTCTCCCCACTTGCTCGCGAAGCAAGCACTCAACCGAATGCCTGCCTGTTCCGCCGCACTCATCCTCTGATGTTTCGTTCCCCTAAGGATGACTGCTCGTCACTTCATCATCGCTTTTCTCTTGTACAACCTCAGCACTTATCGCATGCACGTAGAACGGCTTGCCGTTCTCCAATATGACTCGCCATGACGGTGCCGCATACTGCGTCTCCGATTCGAACAGTTGGCCATGATAGCCGAGCGATATTTCCTTAATGACCGAGCCTTCCTCCAAATACTTATCGATCAGCGGCATAACCGCCTTCGAAGCCGACAATACTTCGCGCGCCTCGGTTACATCCGACTGCTGCAGCTCCACCTGCGTCTGGCTGTAGGCCGTTATTTTCTGATTCTGGTTGCTGTAGTACAACTCCAGCTTCACATCGAACATCGGCCGCCCGCCTGCCATCCGGTATAGGACGAACACGCCGTCCGTACTCGACAGCTGATCGAAGCGGTACAGCTTCAGATCCGGGATAATGCCGCCCAGCTGTTCTTGCAGTTCCTTCTCTTCGAACACGATCCGGCTGTCGACCGGTGTCTTCAGCTCCACCCGCTTGGCTAAGCCCGGCGGCGTCGTGAACCGGTAGGTCAGGTCGCGCATCTTAGGCGTCTCCGACGGAATGCTCGCGGAGGTCGCGAGTCCGATGCCCCGCTCCTTCATAATGCGGAGCGTATCGGTTCCCAAGTCGCCCAGCTTCTGGTCCGCGTTCAACCGCTCGCTGACGTTCTGCCATAACTGATAGCCTAGCACCACGTTCAACACGAGAAAAGCTAATATGAGCACGCTCTTCGCGCGGCTCCAATCCATGCGCACTCACCCCCGGCAAGGCGCGAAACTCCGCGCCCCGCGACCTGTTACTGCACTTTCGTCTGGCTTGCGAACGACATGATGCCGCTGACCGGCGCTTTATTCGGATTATCGGTCTTGTTCTCGCCGGAATCACCGATTTCCCCGGACGAATAGGTGACTCCGGACGTTTGGCCAACGCCGCTTCCAACCGTTCCGCTCAGCGGATTAACCGGACTTCCCTGTTGTTGTTGCTGATGCTGTTGCTGTTGTTTTTGCTGTTTCTGCGCGCTCGCTTGCTCCTGCCAGGCGCGGCGTTCCGCGGAACCATCATACCCTTCGGGCATCGCGCCTGCGACGACGCTCTGGGAACCGTCCGCATAACGGACAGCCCATACCGGCACCAGACTCAGCTGCGAATCCTTCGTTATCGGCACCACTTGCACCGCAGGATACAACGCCACAATATCGGTGCTGCGGTCCATGTTGTCGAGCGCCGACCGCAGCCGGTCTCCACCCGGCAGCCAGCGCGTTGACTTGGATACCGCGTCGCCCTTAAGCGTCATAAGCGATCGCTCGTACTCCGTCACGACGCCCTGCTGAAGCAGCAGCCGCATATAACCAAACTTATACACCTGATCCGACACGATCGGATACGCACCGTAATATTGCTGGAACAGCACCGTCCGGCTCTCTTCCCCTGACGGATCGTCTGCCGGCTTCACCGGTACGTAACGGTTCAATCCATCCCATCCGCCATGATCATTAATGAATTGCATCGACGCAAGCACATTGTCCGTCGTATTGTTCTCCGTCGTCTGCGGAGCGGCCGGATTCGTATAGCTGACCCAATTGCCGCTTTGCTCAATCTGCAGACCGCGCTTGCCGTCGGTCACGATCTCGGCGCCGCTGAGCGTCTTCATCGCAAGCGTCGTGCCCGGATCGAAGAACAAGCTGCGCTGCATCTGCTCTGGCGTATACGTCTCATAGCCGACGACCGCTTGTACCGCCTCGATCGACAGCTCCGGCACGTAGATGTTGCCGACAGCCTTATAAGGTGTTCCGAATTCTCCGAAGCCAACATATTCCTCTACATCATGCTCCGTCAGATCGGTCCGGACCGCTTCATAGACGGCGCGGCCGTCGCTGCTGAACAAGAACGCATGTACAAGACCGGTATCTTCGTCGGTGTAGATCCAGATTCGCTCAATTCGATCACCCATAAACTGAAGGTCGCCCTCCAGCTTCATCAGCTTCTCGAGCAAAGCGACTGGAACGCCGCCGCCAAACCGAAGCTCGACACCACGCTTCTTCTCCCGGATTTGGTACCAGTCATAGCTGCTGACCGGATACCGGGTAAACCCTTTGAAGCCAACAGCTTGTATCTTGTGAAACACGAGATCGTAGAAATTGGACGGCGGGTACAGCACCGTATGCTGTTCATCCCCTAGATGCAGCACAATCGAATCCGGGAAAATAACGTTCTCGATCTGCTGCGCCAATCCCATCGGTTCCGTATTCACATAATCAATCTCTGTCCGTACCGCCTTCAACCCCGGCATGCTGTAAGCAAGCCAGTAGCTTTGCAGCAGGCTGAGCACGATCAGGACGGTTAGAATCGCTGTCTTCAACCGCTCAATCATGCAGGCTCGCCTCCTTCGCCGGCAGGACGAACGTAACGGTCGTACCTACATTCAGCTCGGACTCCAGGTAGATCGTCCCGCCGTGCGCCCGGACAATTTCCCGGGCAATAGACAGGCCGAGTCCAGTGCCGCCCATATTGCGGGAACGCGCCTTATCAACGCGGTAGAACCGGTCAAATATTCGGCCCAAATCTTTCTTCGGGATACCGATTCCTGCGTCCTTGACGCTCACCGCTACCGTATGGGCATCCGGCTTGCGGGCTGTCAGCACGATCCGCCCGCCGCCTTGCGTATATTTAATCGCATTGGACAGCAAGTTATCGAGCACTTGGTCAATGCCGTCACGATCGAGCCATATAGCGCCGACGCTGTCTTCAATGATCACTTCCGACTCAATGTCCTTCTGATTCATCTGGAACGCGAACCGGTCCGCCGCCTCCTCCAGCAGCTCTGGCAAGCTTGTCTGGCTCCGGCGCAGCGATGCCTGATTCGAATCGAACCGGGACAAATGCAGCAGATCCGATACAAGACGAATCATCCGTTCCGTCTCGTTGCGAATGACGTTGACGAACCGGTCAGCAAGCTGGCGCTCATCAAGTGCACCGTCATCGAGCGCTTCCGCATAACTCTTAATCGTCGTCAGAGGCGTACGCAGCTCATGCGAGACGTTCGCAACGAACTCCCGGCGCGATTGCTCCAGCTTCTCTTGCTCTGTTACGTCCTCCAGAATCGCAATGGTGCTTGTCGTGCCCTTATCCCGGCGATGCACCGGTGTGAATGTGACGCGCAGCAGCCATTCGGCTTCTTCGGTCTCTTTGCGCAGCAGCTTAGAGCCGCCTTCCAGCTGAAGCTCGGTCATATCGTCAGGCGGCAGATCCAGCAGATCCGACAGCTTCACTCCCTCACATTCGCGCACGTCGAGCAATTCCAGCGCACGTCGGTTCGAGACAATGACGCAGCCGCTCTGGTCGGCTGCGACGACGCCGTCGCTCATGTTCGCAAGGACGGAAGCAAGCTTGTCCCGCTCCTCCTCGTTCACCGATAAAGCTTCGCTCAGCCGGCTCGTCATATCGTTGAACGCCTCGCTCAGCCGTCCGATCTCGTCATCGCCGAGTACAGGCACCTGCTGGTCGAAACGCCCTTCCGCCACTGCCGCCGCAGATCGGGTCAACACCTTGATCGGATTCGTGATGGTATGCGCCAGCAGGATGCCGAGCACACCGGTCAGTCCGAGCGCGATCAACGTACCCGAGACGAATATTTTGTTCACCCGGTCCATCGTCGCGTACAGATCGTTCATCGACGCAACGATGTAGACCGCGCCAACGACGCGGCCGCCCTCATAGGTAACCGGCTGCGCAATAATTTTCTTCCGGATATTATCCTCGTCGATAATTTCCTCTTCATTGTCCCGGATCGATTGCAGGGCGCGGGTTACGAGCAGCGACGGATTCTTCTTCCCGACGATCGACTGATTGGACGCCATCGATGTCGCAATGACTTTGCCGCTGCTGTCCAGCACCTGAATCTCCGCTTCGCTAATGCTGAACAAGTTGCGTACGACGTTGCTGATGCCTTCCGCCGAGTCCTGCTGATCGCCCTCCGGCTCGACGGTTCGGCCTGCCAGCATCGGCGCTGCCATCTCTGACAGCAAATTTGCTTGATCTTTCAAATTGCTGGTGAAGCTCTCCGTCAGCGAGTTCTTAACGGTACTGATGAAATATACGCCGATCAGCTGCATCGCAATGAGAATGAGCAGCACATAAATAACGATCAGCTTAACTTGAACCGTGCGGAACAGCCGGATGCCGCTCATGCGAACCCGAAGCCGCCGCTTTTCGGATTTCTCATCATATAACCAAGCCCGCGCCGAGTTAAAATATATTCCGGACGGCTCGGATCATCCTCGATCTTCTCGCGAATGCGCCGCACGGTCACGTCGACCGTCCGCACATCGCCGAAGTATTCGAAGCCCCATACCGCCTGGAGCAAATGCTCCCGTGTCATCACCTTGCCGCTGTTGCGCGCAAGATAATAGACTAATTCATACTCCCGATGAGTCAGATCAAGCGGGTCGTTATCTTTATAAATGACATACATGTCGGTATCGATAAACAAATTAAAAATTTGAAGTCCATTCTTGCCATGATTGGCTTCGTCCGCACCGACATTCGCCGCTGCGTCTGCAGCCGCAGACTGTGCTTCCTGCACCGCTTCGCTTGTCTTCTTCTGTCTGCGCAGATGCGCCTTCACTCTAGCGAGCAATTCGCGCGTGCTGAACGGCTTCGTGACGTAATCGTCAGCGCCTAGCTCCAGTCCAAGCACCTTGTCCAGCTCGGTATCTTTCGCGGTCAGCATAATAATCGGCATCTGAAGCCCAGTCCGCACTTCGCGGCACACGTCCATTCCGTCTTTCACCGGCAGCATCAGATCCAGCAGCATCAGATCAGGACGCTCCTCATAAGCGAGCCTTACCGCCTCGCCGCCGTCAAAGGCACAGATGACCTCATAGCCTTCCTTCTCCAGATTGAATTTCAGAATATCTGCAATCGGCTGCTCATCGTCTACGACTAATATTTTGCCGTGCATGGCTTCACCGCCCGCCCGTAGTATGGTCACATACGCTATCGTACTTATTTTAACATACACCGCATAGCTGTCCCAATGAAAACTCTTTCATATGGAAGAAAGATTACTGCCAATTCTAATACACGGTTAACATTCCGATCATACTCCGTTTATGTTCCCGGTCCATAATGTAAACATCGAAGTAAATAATGTTCACAACGAAAGCGAGTGTTCCCCTTGAATATGAAACAACGGCGCCGCATGAACCGTCTCGCACACACTGCGGCAGCAGCGATCGTGTTAGCCGCCGCGCTCAGCCACAACAGCTCTGCCCCCGTTACTGACCCGAAAGCTGATCCGAACCGTCCCTCTGTCAATCCTTCCTTGCCTCATGAACGCAGCCAGCAGCCGGCCCTGATCCACGTCACCGTCTTCACGCAAAGATAAAAGCACCGCTTACCGGTCGGTTAACCGGCAAGCGATGCTTGTCCTGTATGACTTATAAATATTTCAGCGGGTTCTGCGGAACGCCGTTCTTCTGAATCTCGAAGTGCAAGTGCGTGCCGGTCGAATGGCCCGTATTGCCCATGACGCCGAGCTTATCGCCCGTCTCCACGACCTGCCCCTTCTTCACCGAAATCGACTTCATATGTCCGTACAGCGTCTTATAGCCATTCTTATGGTTCACGATTACGCAATTGCCGTACCCGTTCTTCACGCCTGCGAATTCGACGACGCCGTCGTCCGCCGATTTGATCGTGCTGCCGCCGACGAGATCTAGACCTTCGTGCAGCTTGCCCCAACGTCTGCCGAAGCTGCTGGTCATCGAATGTCCGCTGACTGGCCATGAGAAATTGCCGGAGCCTTCGCCGAGAATAACCTTCGTGCCTTGAACGACGATCTTCGGCGTCCCCTTCTTCAATACCTCGTAACCGATCAGTTCCTCGCTCATCAGGTAGCCGTTATCCTTCGTCAGACGGTACGTCAGACGCTTCTGGCCGCCGCTTCCTTGCTGCATGACTTTCGACTCGCCCTTGCGCATATTGGCGCTCGTGCGGATCACAACCTGCGGATCGGTGTTCACAATCTCAGACACGCTCTCAACCGTCCGCACCGTTACGGCCGGCTTCAAGATCGTCAGATCGAGCACATCCCCGACTTTGATGAAATCGTCATTGATCCAAGGGTTGTTCTGATAAATGACTTGTTTCGGAATATCGAACCGCTCTGCGATACAGCCGACACAGTCGCCTTCCTTAACCGTATACTTCGTGTTGGCCGCCGTATCGCCGGTGACGAGCTTCTTATACAGCGCCGTCTCGTCCATCACTTTCGATGGATCGACTTCTACAGCCGCCGTCGTCACCTTCTCCACGATGTCCGCTTTCTTTACCTTGCGCTGCGTTCCCGATGCACTTGTGCTCTTGGGCGAATACGAGAGCGCTGTTACTTTCTCCTTGCTCCCCGAAGTCAGCTCCGGCGCAAACTTATTCTTTACGCGCTGTATAATCTTATCTGCCGTATCGCGGTCCTTGACCACCCCAACGACTTTGCCGTCAATCTTCACTTCTACGCCTGTCGCGTAAGACGTGAGCATGCCGTCCAGCTTCGTGAGCGTCGCCTCCGTCTCTGGCGCCGCCTTATAGCCGCTTGCTGGCTCATACGCTACTTTGCCCGTATCCAGTACCATGTTCACTTCCGGATGGGCTTTCTTCACTTCGTCTGCTTTGGCGAGCAGCATATTCTCGACCGACTCCGGCTTGTCCACCGAGCCGACCAATTGCCCGTTCATCATCACATTATAGTAATCAACTGTATTGGCCTCGACATATTGTTTGCCACCTATTCCAGCAATAAGGCCGATTAGAGCAACAGCGACAACAATCACTGCAGCTTTGCGGAATCGTCGTTTACCTGCCGCTTCGCCCGACGGACGGACGAGCTGCGCCATTGCACCCCATGCTGCGGATGCATATTTCCGGACAGGCCGGAACGCCCGAAGCACGTCTTGCCACTGGGTGCGCTTCGGATTGGGATCCTTGCTAACGGTCATGACAATCTCCTTCTCTTCCCTCTCATCTCGACAATAGGGTGGATATATTTGTAATATCACACAAAAAAAGCGTAACATCCGCACATGAATGTTTACGCTCTTTACTTTACCATAGTAAAAAAGTTGGAAGCAAATAATTCGGTTCGACAAAACCATTAATATTTTTTCAGAATGCTCATAAATGTCCTATATTGCTCCTCGCTTAGATACTGGGCGACAATTTGCTGTATGTTTGTCACTTCCTGCTCCGTCAGCCCGCTCTCCATATACTCTGAGATCGATTGCCACGCCTGTTGAGGCAGCTTAGTCGCGAGCAAATCGAACATTTCGTCCCGTTCTGCATCGGTCAATTGCCCGGACGATCCGCTTATTTCCTCCGTTGAGGCCCCGGTTCCTCCGGCCCCCGCCTTCGGTCCCGTGCCGCTGCCGGAGCCCGTAATCGCGCCCTCCTCTTCTTGACCGAACGCGTCGATCGCGACCGGCTCTCCGGTCGTTTCATCCTCCGCTTTGCTCCCGCTCTCTGTACCGTTCGTCCCAGCCGTTCCGCTGCCTGTGCCGCTGGTCACGCCTGCTGCGCTTCCGCCGCCTTCGGCTCCCCCGGTTGCCGTCGAACCTTCGCCATTCGACTTGCCGTCCGCAGAGCCTCCAGATTTGCCCGCTCCCGCCGATGACGCATCCTCATTGGCGCCGGCCCCGTCTATCGTATCTCCCTCGCCCGTTCCATCCGATTTCCCGCTGCCGCTGGCGTTATTATCCGTCCCTTTGTCCGCTCCGTCTGCTGTCTTCCCTGCCTGGCCCGCTTCCGCGATGCTCGTCCCTTGTTCAACCGGATCAGCGCCCCACATCTTGCCCCATACACCGGACAGCGCAAAAGGCTGAACTTCCAGCGGCAAATTATACTGCTTCAATATGGATTCCAAGTAGCTGTTTACGATGTAGCCCGTCGTCCAGATTGATAGAAAGCTGGCGATTAATCCGACCGCAATGGCGCGGCCGATCCAGCCGAACATTTTCCACATAGTCATTCCCTCCACCCCGCCGTGTGCCCCGTCCCAGCGGAATCTCCTGATCTCTCGTCTACTTTCCAGTATAGGCAGCTAGAGGGGAAGGTATAACCGATATGGGGAAAATAGAGTGCCGGCGACGGAATCCGTCCGTCTAGTCTGCTGCGCCAACATCTCTACAGCCCTTATACGCCAAAAAAGGCAACCGAAGCCGCAGCTTCGATTGCCTTCCTCATTCTATGGACTATACGTAGATCGGACGAACGATGTTCGTCTGCTCGCGGTTGCGGCCGACCGAGAAGATCGCGATCGGAATGCCCGTGAGCTCGGATACGCGCTCTACATAACGGCGCGTATTCTCCGGCAGATCCTCGAGCGTCTTCGCGTTCGAGATGTCTTCGCTCCAGCCCGGCAGCTCCTCGTATACCGCTTCGCACTCGGAGATTTGCTTCAGGCTAGCCGGATAGTGCTCAATAATTTCGCCGCGGAATTTGTATGCGACGCAGATTTTGACCGTCTCAAGACCGGACAGAACGTCCAGCGAGTTGAGCGACAGGCCCGTAATGCCGCTGACGCGGCGTGCGTGGCGGACAACAACCGTATCGAACCAGCCGACGCGGCGCGGACGGCCCGTTACCGTGCCGTATTCGTGTCCGCGGTCGCGGATCCAAGCGCCCGTCTCATTGTCCTGCTCCGTAGGGAAAGGACCGTCGCCGACGCGCGTCGTGTAGGCTTTCGCTACGCCGATGACTTGTTGAATTTTCGAAGGGCCTACGCCGGAACCGATGCAGACACCGCCTGCCGACGGGTTCGACGACGTTACGTACGGATACGTGCCTTGGTCGATGTCGAGCATGACGCCTTGCGCGCCTTCGAACAATACGTTTTGATTCGAATCAATCGCATCGTTCAGAACGACCGACGTATCCGTTATATAAGGACGAAGCGTCTCCGCATGGCCGAGATATTCCGCAATGATCGCTTCCGCGTCAAGCGGCTCGCCGCCGTACACTTGCTCGATTACTTGGTTCTTCTCCGCAACAAGGCGGCGCGCCTTCTGCGTGAACTCTTCCGCGTCCATCAGATCGGCGATGCGAATGCCGTTGCGCGCAGCTTTGTCCATGTAAGCAGGGCCAATGCCTTTGCGCGTCGTGCCGATCTTATTGTCGCCCTTGCGCTCTTCTTCCAAGCCGTCGAGCACGAGGTGGTACGGCATAATGACGTGCGCGCGATCGCTGATTTTCAAGTTGTCCGTTTTGAAGCCATTCTCATGGATATAGTTAATTTCGTCGATCAGGGCCGATGGATTGATTACCATCCCGTTGCCGATGACGCAAGTTTTATTCTCATTGAAGATACCCGAAGGAACCATCGTCAGTTTATATTTCTTGTTGCCGATCATGATCGTGTGACCCGCATTGTTACCGCCTTGGTAACGGGCTACGACGTCGGCGCCTTCCGCCAAATAATCGGTAATCTTGCCTTTCCCTTCGTCTCCCCACTGCGTTCCGACAACAACAACCGTAGACATGATCATACCCCCGCCCGATGCTGAACTTTGCACCGAAAATGATTGCCATTACAAGCCACGCCGCCAGACTCCAGTCCGTAGGCAACTGTGCCTGCGGGCAAGCGAAATCCGACCGCCATCGCATTGAAGGCAGCATGAATAGTGTATCAGTCCCCTAAACATAAGTCAATTAAAACGCGAACAATTGAACTGCCGCCTATTCGAACGTTCGGAAATCGTCCAAATGTCCTACCCGTACGCCTGCATCTGTTTCATTATTCGCAACGATCTTGATTTTCATTACAGGAATATTAATAAATCCTCAATTGCATCCGAACGGCAACCAGCATATGAATTGTTTATAATAATGATTCCTCCATACATGAACCTCGCGTGCGAGCATAAATTTTATAGACTCGAGACAATATTCGGAGGTGTCCGTCATGGCCTGTGCAACATTCGGCTCTGCAAGCAACTTCAGCATCTTCCTCTTCGGGGATTACAATGCGGTTAACACAACAATTCCAGGCAGGGTTGCAGCCGGGGGCTCTGTTATCTTCACCGACCAGAACATAGGCAGCGAATTGCCCTTATCGACAACCCGGGCCGATCTTATAATCGGCGGCGACTGCAACATTACGCGCGGCTTCAATAATGGGAATACCGTAGTAAGCCCAACCTCGACCGTTAATACCTATACCATGGCGAACAATAACGGCGTATCTCCTCAACCCATCATTGATTCGCTCATCGACTTCACCTCCGCCCGGACCAACCTGCAGTGCTTGTCGCAAGGCTGGGGGGCTCTAGCTTCCAATGGCACCGCCGCTAACACCTTCGGCAACCTGCAGCTCACCGGCTCTGATCCTGTACTCACCATTATTACTTTCGACGGGAACGACGTGGATGGAACCGGATTATCGCTGGAGGGGGCCTCGCAAGTCATACTCGACTTTCCTGCCGGTGCGACTGTACTCATTAACGTATTAGGGACAAACGTCGGTTTCGGAAATTATACGATGCTGGTTAACGGCGCTTCGCCGCCGGGGCCTGCCGTCGGGGCAACGATTTTGTGGAATTTCCCGCAGGCGACTGCGCTGCGCAACAATAACGGAGTCATTGCCGGCTCCGTCCTCGCTCCTTTCGCGAATATGACGGCAAATGGCTTCTCCCAGTTGATCGGACAGCTCATAACGGGCTCCTACAATGGAACTACGGGATCGATCACGACACAACTCGTCTTATTCGCCGGCTGCCTTCCGGAAATTCAAGCGTGCGGGGCAGCTGCTTTAACATTAACCAAGACTGCGAACGGATCAGCAGTGTTCAGCGGCGTCCCAGGAACGCCAATTACCTTCAACGTGCTCGTTACCAACAATTCCGCAATCCCTGTAAATAATATATTGATCAAAGACGATTTCCTTGGAATCGACCAGACCGTTCCGATGCTTAATCCGGGAGAGAGCTTCCCGTTTACGGTCAATTCAGAGGTGCAATTCGGCAAGGCGGGCACGCAGTATACGAACACCGTGACTGTTACAAGCAACGAAGCCCCTTCCGTCAGCACTACAGCAACCATCATTATTGCCGCACTGCCCGTAAACGTTCAGTTCATGAAAACCGCTATTCAGTCAACCGCAATGCCCGGGGATACGGTCATTTATCAATTCAGCGTAACCAATCTGGGTAACACCGATTTAACAAATGTCCGCTTGGTCGATCCTTCTATAAATCTCGATTTCACGCTCCCAACCTTCTTCAGCGGCCAAATTACCCAGCAGACTTTCACCATACCGTCCAATGCTGCTCCGGGATCTACATTTACGAATACCGCCCGGTTAACCGCAGACAATCTGCCCGGCCCAGGATTTCTCGACAGCAGCGCCAGCATTGCGATCTCGTCGCCTCCAACCGTCAGCTTCAGCAAGATGGCCAATGTTTCTTCCGCGTTCCCCAATACAACCATCCAATATTCCTATATCGTTCAGAACGAGTCCGATATCGCTCTACAATCACTCGTATTGAATGATCCTTTCTTAAATATTAATCGAACGATTGATGTGCTCAGCCCAAGAAGCACTATCGTTCTCGAAGTACCTTTCACGATACCTCCCGACACTCTGGCGGGTACACGCATCGTGAACGTGGCCACATTGTCCGGCTCATTCGGTACGTTAACGTCCACCGCCTCAATCACCGTCGATGCGCAGCTCTCTCTAATCATAGCCAAGGACGAAGATTCAGCAATCGTCAATCCGGGCAGTACCATTAACTACACACTGAGAGTACTTAACACTGGCAACGTTGAACTTACCAATGTGCAAATCAATGATGCAGCGACAGGATTTCAGACCGTTATCCCCTTTCTGCCTGCAGGCCAGTCGCAAGACTTCAACACATCCCTCGTTGTTTCTCCCGACGCGCCTGCCGGGTCAATCGTCACCAATATCGTCGTAGCTCTTGCAGACGGTGTCGCTCCTGTAAGCGCGCAAGTATCCGCAGTCGTAACCGCCATTCCGATTCCGCCGATTCCGCCGGTTCCACCGGCGACGCAGGCCATCGTATTAACCGGAAGCGTTAGTATGCCGACAGCCCGCCCAGGCGACACCGTTACCTTCACGGGGACGGTCACGAACGTTTCAGCCGTAGCCGTACGCAATTTAATTTTGCGGTCTCCATTCTTCAGCTACGCTTCCGTCTTGGTATTGCTAGAGCCCGGATCGACACTCGTACTGAATGCCGATTTCACCGTCCCGCCCCATACCGCTCCCGGCACGGTCATAACCGCTACTTTATCTGCCGCTTCTATTGCAATTGAACTACAGGAGGCGTCCGCTTCGTTCGTCGTGATTTCTCAGGCAGGACTCCTATTAGCCAAAGCGGCGAATGAAACTGAAGTTGTGCGAGGCGATTTCGTTATTTTCACCATTATCGGCGAAAATACAGGCAATGTACCGATTACAAATATTTTGTTCTCGGACCCGGCCTTAAACCAGCAGGCGGAATTCCGGACATTCTCTCCCGGCGGGTTTATTCGGACACTCTTCATCAAGCCTGTATCCGAAGAGCCGGGCACCACGTTCTGTAATGAAGCGATTGTCACGGCTAATGAGATTGGTACCCTATCGTCCGTCGATTGCTACACGGTATTCGGACTGCAGCTGCACAAGCAAGCCAGTACCTCGCTCGTCACCGTCGGCAATACGGTCGACTACTCGGTCATCATCCGCAATCCGATGCCGGTACAGGCGGCGGGTATCGTATTCCGCGATCCTATCCCTGACCATACGGCGGTTGTATCTGGCTCGGTGAGACTTAACGGCACTGCCGTTCCGGACGCTCTGCTGGCAGCAGGATTCGCTCTGCCGCCGCTTAATCCGAACGCGGTATCGAGCGTCACCTTCTCCTTGACGGTAGTCGGCGATCCGGAGAACGGCGCTATCGTCAATCGGGCGGAAGCGGATTTTATGTTCCCGTCCACCGCCCGCCGACTTAGAGGCACATCATTATCGAATTCCGTTCAGGTTGTAGTAGAAGAGCATGAAGAGTAGTACTAGCGGCATCGGCTAAAAACGCAAAGCTCCCCTTGGTAGGAGGGGAGCTTTGTTTATCTTACTTCTTTTTAGATGATGAAGATGATGATTTGCTCGAAGTCATGCTTTTATTACTGCTGAATGATTTCTCCCACGAACTGCTTTGTTTCGTCGTCGAGCTCTTCTTAGAAGAAGACGAGGACGAAGATGAAGATGTAGATGATGATGATGACTTACTCGGAGTGGTGATTTTTTGATTAGTCGCTGATTTACTCGGCGTACTGCTTTTTTTCGACGTTACACTTTTCTTTGAAGAGGACGAAGACTTGCTAGGCTTAGTCGACTTTTTCTTTTTTCCCCATTTAAAATCGTCGTCATCATCGTCATCGTCGTCATCATTCATATTCGCATCATCATTCGGATCATCATTCGCATTGGTATCATTCTTATCCTCAATCACTGTCCGATCTGTGACGCTCCCGCCATTAGATACGGACGACTGATTATTCTTTATTGCCACTTTTAGAGCAGCCTCATCAACGGATACTGCCGGCTTCGTCGGTTGTGTCGACGTACTGGCTTGATTCTGAGAATCCGGAAGAAACAAACCCAAAAGCACGCCGAATATAATCAGGAATAAGAAGGGCGACCAAATAATCGACCATATAATGATACCTATCCGGAATAGTACGCTGCTTCGCTTCCACTCCCCCATAAGCATGACGAACGGGACAAATATCCATCCAATAATTTTAAGAATTATCATTTAATACCCCCTAGTAGTCTGTGTACATTGTACTACATTCCTTTTCCTAAGTTTGGTTAATTTATAAATTTTGGTATAATCAAAAAAAAAACACCCATCAAAGGATGAGTGTTTTGGGATTATATATAATTGCTTCTCTAACTTATGAGGCCGATTCCTGATGCGTCCGGTCGAGCCCGACGAACTTGTTGAACTGCTTCAAGAAAGCAAGCTCAACGGTGCCTACCGGGCCATTCCGCTGCTTGGCGATAATGATCTCGATAATGTTCTTCTTCTCCGACTCCTTGTCATAGTAGTCGTCCCGGTACAAGAACGCAACGATATCAGCATCCTGCTCGATCGAGCCCGATTCCCGAAGGTCAGACATCATCGGGCGCTTGTCCTGCCGCTGCTCTACGCCGCGGGACAGCTGCGACAGTGCGATAACGGGCACTTCCAACTCACGGGCGATCTGCTTCAGCGTACGGGAAATCTCTGATACTTCCTGCTGCCGGTTCTCGCCGGCTTTGCCGCGGCCTTGGATGAGCTGAAGGTAGTCGATCAGAATCATGCCCAGGTTGCGCTCTTTCTTCAGCCGCCGGCACTTCGCGCGAATATCGGCGACCGTAATGCCAGGCGTATCGTCAATGTAAATCTCCGCCTCCGACAGCGAGCCGATCGCCATCGTCAGCTTCTCCCAGTCGTCCCCTTCGAGGAAGCCGGTCCGCATCCGTCCCGCATCGACGTTCGACTCGGCGCAAATCATACGTTGCACGAGCTGCGCCGCGCTCATCTCGAGACTGAAGATCGCGACCGTTTCCTTCGCACGGACGCCGACGTTCTGCGCGATGTTAAGCGCGAATGCCGTCTTACCTACGGAAGGACGGGCCGCCACGATGATCAAGTCGCTTCGTTGAAAGCCCGACGTCATTTTATCGAGATCAGAGAAGCCCGACGGAATACCCGAAGAGCCGCCCTTATTCGAATACAGCATCTCTACCCGCTCGAACACTTCCATAAGCACGTCGCGGATCGAGATGAAGCCGGTGCTGGAACGGCGGTTCGAAATCTCGAGAATTTTCGCCTCCGCCTCGCCCAGCAGTGCGCCGACGTCATCTTCAGCTGCATAGCCGCTCGACACGATATTCGTAGCCGTACGGATGAGGCGGCGAAGCATCGATTTCTCTTCGACGATCTGCGCGTAGTATTCGACGTTCGCCGCTGTCGGAACCGCATTGGCCAGCTTCGCGAGATACGTAATACCGCCTGCTTCCTCCAGCATCTGCCGGTCTTGCAGGTACGCCGTCAGCGTCACGAGATCGATCGGCTGGTTGTTCTCCCCAAGCTCCACCATCGCTTCGAAAATCCGCTGATGCGGCGTGCTGTAGAAGTCGTCGCTCTTCACCCGCTCCATCGCCGTAATCAATGCCTCGGCCTGCAGCAGTACTGCGCCAAGTATCGCTTGCTCTGCCTCCAGGTTCTGCGGCGGAATACGGTCGAACGTCATCAACTGATCCGGGCTCATGCTCATGGAATGAAGTCCTCCTTGCGAGTTATATTGCGAGATTGCCGTGTAAAAATTACCTGTTCCGTCCCTTTAACGAACAGCCGCCCGCAGGAGGCGTCTACCGTTACCGAAGACCCTTCACCGCGAGCGGAATCCAATCCATATACGATCCGTCTGCCAACCGGCAGCCGGCTTCTAATCTTCCGAAGCTTGAACTTTAATCGTCGTCTTCACTTCCGGGTGAAGCTTCACTGGAATCTGTGTCACGCCGAGCGTCCGAATCGGATCGTCGAGCTCGATTTTGCGCTTGTCGATCTTCACGCCGGCTTGCACCTCGATCGCTTCCGCGATCTGCTTGCTCGTAATCGCCCCGAACAGCCGTCCGCCTTCGCCTGCCTTCGTCTTAATGACGAACGTCAGTTCCGCAAGTCGAGCGCCGAGCGCCTGCGCGTCTTCTTTCTCTTTCTCCTTGCGCTTCGTTTCCGAATTCTGCTGTGCCTTCAGCGTATTAATGTTACCGGACGAAGCCTCTTTCACGAGTCCCTTCGGCAGAAGGAAGTTGCGTACATAGCCTTCCGACAACTCCTTCACTTCGCCTTTCTTGCCTTGTCCCTTTACGTCTTGCAGAAAGATGACTTTCATTCGAATAACCCCTCTTCCTTCTCGATTTCATCCAAAATAATCCGCAGTCTCGCAGCCGCTTCCTGCACGCTGCACTCCAGCTGGGCTGCCGCATTCGTCAAGTGGCCTCCGCCTCCGAGACGTTCCATCACGACCTGCACATTCATAGCTCCGAGCGAACGGGCACTGACGCCGATCAAGCCGTCCGGACGCTCGCTGACAACGAACGATGCGTAAATGCCCGTCATATTCAGCAGCGTGTCCGCCGATTGCGCGATGTGCAGCTGGGAGTGCTTGCGGCCCGGCTCTGTCACCGCGATCGCGACATGCTCGTACAGCACTTCGGCATGTTTAATGATTTCGGCCTTCAGGACGTACTCTTCCAGATCCTCTTTCAGCATCCGCTGAATCAGCGTCGAATCTGCTCCATTGCGTCTGAGGAACGAAGCCGCCTCGAATGTCCGGGCTCCCGTCCGAAGCGAGAAGCTCTTCGTATCGACCGCAATGCCGGCCAGCAGCGCTGTCGCTTCATGAATATCGAGCGACACCCGCTCATGGATATATTGAAGCAGCTCCGTTACAAGCTCGCAAGTCGATGAAGCATATGGCTCCATGTATACGAGCACCGACTTGTTAATGAACTCCTCGCTGCGCCGGTGATGATCCACGACAACGATCCGGTCCGTCAACTGCAGCAGCTTAGGCTCCTTCACCATCGAAGCCTTATGCGTATCGACAACGACAGCAAGCGTCTTCGAGTTGACGAGATGGAGCGCTTGGTCCGGCGTGACGAACCGCTTGGCAACACGCTCATCTTCCTTCAGCATCTCCATCATCTTCTGGATTGCAGGATTCACGCCCTCCAGCACGATGTAGCCTTCCTTGCCGAACAGCTTCGCCGCCTTCAAGACGCCTATTGCAGCGCCGACCGCATCCATATCGGGCATCCGATGCCCCATAATGACGACATTATCGCTCTCGCGAATCATGTCCCTCAGCGCGTGAGCAATGACGCGCGCACGCACACGTGTGCGCTTCTCCACTGCATTCGACTTGCCGCCGTAGAACGACTGACGCTCTCCTACTTTGACCGCTGCTTGGTCGCCGCCGCGTCCAAGCGCAATATCAAGGCTCGTCTGCGCCCATTGGCCAAGCTCCGGAATTGAATCAGCGCCGGCGGCGAAGCCAATGCTGAGCGTAACCGGTATTTTGTGCTCGGCGGTCATCTCCCGGACTTCGTCCAGCAGCTCGAACTTGCTCTGCTCCAGAAGCCTCAGCGTCTTCTGATCGGTCATAATGAGGAACCGGTCCGAACTAAGCCGTTTCAGATAGGTTTGATACTTCTGCGCCCAATCCGTAATCTCGGCCGTAACCTTCGACAGCATCGTCGTCCGCTGATGGTCATCCATCCCCTGCGTCACTTCCTCAAGGTTATCCATCAGCACGACGCCGAGCGCCGGCTTCTCATCTTCATACTTGCGGCCGAGCTGCCACATCAGCGTAATGTCATGAATGTAGACGAGACGTTCCTTGCTCTTGAAGTTAAGCTCCAGCACCCGCGAACCAATCGTCACTTCATAGACGCCTTCGCTCTTCTTGCTTTCCTTCATCGAAGGGAACAGCTCGTTAAGCGGCATGCCGACGACCGATTCTTGCCCGAACAGCCGTGCGGCATAGATATTGCTCCACTCTACCGTACGCTCGTCGTCATAGACAATAATACCGAACGGCAGCTCGGTAATGACCTCGCTGCCCGCTTTTTTCACCCGGTAGGATAACGTACCGAGATAAGTTTTAAGATCGCGTCTGAACGCTCGCTCGGCATATACCGAATAGATGCCGGCCGATATCGTCAGAAGCAGCCCGGCCAGACCGACCGCCCAATTGTACCAGGCAAGACCCGCCGACAAGCATAGCAGCAGCACGAATGCCCATAACTGGTGCATCCCGTGCCATCGCTTGATAAGAAACTTAGGCATTCCTATTCCGCTCCCGTGTTAACGTTTCTTCTCGAATGCCTTCCGAATCGGGAAGGCCGTATCCAGCACGCCGATCAAGCTTAGCGGCGGCAGCACCACGACGACAATCGCGATCAGCATCGGCACAACCTTCGACCAGCCGCGTTGATGAGCGATGTAGTAGAAGAAGCCGATCGTCTGAATCTTGAACGCCGACTGCAACAGCGGAACCAGGTTCAGCAGTGCGACCGACAGGAACGAATCATCTGCCGGCAGGATCATATCGAGTACGAGCGATACCAAGTAGTAGAATACCATAATACGCGGAAGCTTCCATTCATGCGCTTTCGGCATAGCCGGCATGAATACGCCATTGCGGACGAGCACCTTGCGGCTGAAATATTGCGTAACGGCAGCGTACAGAAACGCGATCATCATGATGGCGACTGGTACGGACTGCGTCATCACTTTCACCAGCGAATCGGTCACATCAGCCGACCATTCCGCCGGCAGCATCCCTTGCTGCATCAAGGTATCGGTCGTTTCTCGAATCGAATTGCCAAGTTCATTAATCAACGACAAATCGAAGATGAGATTGAACAACAACAACTCGAGCAGCATAATGCCTAGCAAGGACAGGATCCCTGATACAAGCACGCGGCCTGGCGGCGACTGCTTGACGATCAGGTGAGCCATAATAATCGACGGGACAAGAAAGAATAGTCCGATAATCGGCGCTAACGGTCCGACCAGCAAGTAGGCGATGACCCATACGATCGCGACTTGCAGTGCGAACGCCTTACGCGTCCTTGTGGCGTACATAATGACATAAGGGACCATCATGAATATGACGGTAATAATATTAAGTAAGGGCACTGCCATCGAGAGCATGAGCAGCAGAAGCACGACGCTCCAGATTAGCGATTGTTTGCCGGTGTTCAACCCGTTCACCTCTTGCGAATTTGATAAGCGTCTTCCAGTGCATGACCATCCCGAGCCAGCTGGCGCAGTTTCTCTATCATTGCCTGATCAAGCTGCCGGTAAGAAACGCCGAGCCGCTGGCCAAGCATATAGCTGCTAGCCGCCAAGCCTGCCAGGCTGTCAGCAATCTTCGGATCACTGCCCTCGAGCAGCGACTTGAATAAGCGGGATACGTGGTCGACGATTTCCGTCTTGAGCCATTCGATCGTTTGCACTCGTCTAGCCACATCGAATTCGCGATCCGCTCCGCGCATACGGCTCCTCCTTTGTACCATAATACGCTTCTGCGGAAGCATAAGATTCATGGATGCAGGCTGGTGCGCAGCGCGCTTCGTAAGAAACTTTCACTAAAGCTTTACAGCTCATTATAGCATAAATCCGAAATCGTACACACGGGATGTGGTGGGAACGCGGGGACTGGAGTGAAAGGGGTTGCGTTCCCTCAACTCCAACTCGACAACAAACCCCCGCCTACGCTGATTCAGCAATAAGACGGGGGTTAGTTCAATCATTCGGTTTTAGACCGATGCATAATGGCAAGCAGCAAAATGCCCTTTCTTCACTTCTGCGAGCGCCGGCGTATCCTTGGCGCACTTCTCCGTTGCGAGCGGGCAGCGCGTCCGGAAAGGACAGCCGCTCGGCGGGTTGATCGGGCTCGGAAGCTCGCCCTTCAGCGTAATACGCTCCCGCTCCAATTCCACGTCCGGATCCGGAATCGGAATCGCGGACAGCAAGGCTTGCGTATACGGATGCGCAGGGTTCGCATACAGCTCATCGCTGTCAGCCAGCTCCACGACGCGTCCGAGATACATAACCGCGACACGGTCGCTAATATGCTTAACCATCGACAGGTCATGGGCGATGAACATATACGTCAGACCCATTTTACGCTGCAGATCCTGCATCAGATTGACGACCTGCGCTTGAATCGACACATCGAGCGCCGAGATCGGCTCATCCGCGATAATAAACTTCGGCTCGACCGCGAGCGCACGGGCAATGCCAATCCGCTGCCGTTGTCCGCCGGAGAACTCATGCGGATAACGCGTCGCATGATCCGGGTTCAGGCCGACGACATCAAGCAGCGATTCCACCTTCTTCTTCCGCTCCGCCCGGCTTCCCGCCAGCTTATGAATATCGAGCGCTTCCCCAATGACATCGGTGATCGTCATCCGCGGGTTCAGCGAGGCGTACGGATCTTGGAAAATCATCTGCATGTCGCGGCGGATCGTCTTCATCGCCGACCCCTTCAAGTCATACAAGGGCTTGCCGTCGAACACGACTTGTCCGCTCGTCGGCTCATAGAGCCGCATGACTGTTCGGCCGAGCGTCGACTTGCCGCAGCCGGATTCGCCGACGACGCCAAGCGTCTCGCCGCGTCCAATCGTCAGATTAACGTCGTTCACGGCTTTCAGGATTTGACCGCCGCCAAGGTTGAAGTGCTTGTTCAGATCGCGAATCTGGATCAGCGGATCGCCATGCGACGGCTTTATGATAGAGTGCGCCGTGCTTGCATTCGAGTTGCTCATGCGCTTTCTCCTCCTTCGCCAGCCAGCGGATGATTGAGCCAGCATGCCGCCGTATGCCCTTCGCCCTCGACCGGTACAAGCGCCGGGTCGTTGTTCACGCATACTCGCATCGCTTCGTCGCACCGCGCGCAGAACGCGCAGCCCGCAGGCGGCTTAATGAGATCCGGCGGCGTGCCGAAGATCGGGATGAGCGGCTCGTCCTTCTTCTGGTCGAGACGCGGCACCGAACGCAGCAGACCGCGGGTATAAGGATGCTTCGGATTTTTGAAAATATCGCGTGTCTTGCCGGACTCCACGACTTTGCCTGCATACATGACGATTACCCGATCCGCCGAGTCGGCTACGACGCCGAGATCATGCGTGATCAGAATGATCGACGTGCCGAGCTTCGTCTGCAAATCCTTAAGCACGCTCATAATTTGAGCTTGCACCGTCACGTCGAGCGCCGTCGTTGGCTCATCCGCGATAAGCAGCGACGGATTGCACGCAAGTGCGATCGCGATCATCGCCCGCTGGCGCATGCCGCCGGAGAACTCGTGCGGATACTGGCTCACGCGGGATTCCGGGTTCGGTATGCCGACGAGCTTCAGCATTTCGACTGCACGCGTCTTAGCCGCTTCCGAGCTCATGCCTTGATGCTTAACGAGCCCTTCCGTAATTTGCTTGCCGATGGATAGCGTCGGATTGAGCGAGGTCATCGGATCTTGGAAGATCATCCCCATCTCTTTGCCCCGAATGGTCTCCATCTGACGAAGCGATTTCGTTAATATTTCTTCGCCTTTGAACCGGATCGAACCGGTCGTCACGGCGGGAGGGGAAGGAATGAGCCGCATCAGCGATTGTGCCGTTACGGACTTGCCGCAGCCGGATTCGCCGACAATGGCGACCGTCTCGCCTTTATTGACATGGAAGTTCACGCCGCGAACCGCTTGGACGATACCGCCGCGGACTTTGAAATTAACGCGCAAATCTTTGACTTCGAGTATACGTTCCATCGCCGCCACCTCCTATTTCTTATTTTTTCATCTTCGGATCGAGCGCATCGCGCAGACCGTCGCCGAAAATATTGAAGCAAAGCATTGTTAAGCTGATCAGCACCGCCGGGAACAGCATCCGCCACGGATAGATCGTCATCGCCTTAAGCGCATCGTTGATCATCGTACCGAGCGATGCAGCCGGCGACTGTACGCCAAGGCCAAGGAAGCTTAAGAACGCCTCGGCAAAAATCGCATTCGGAACCGTCATCGTCAGTGTGACGATAATCGGACCCATCGCGTTCGGAATCAAATGGCGGAACAGAATGCGTCCTGCGCCTGCTCCGAGCGAGCGGGACGCGAGCACGTACTCTTGATTTTTGAGCTGCATAATTTGGCCCCGCACAATCCACGCCATACTGATCCAACCCGTAATACTAAGCGCCAGAACGATTGTGAACATGCTTGGTTCCATAACGACGATAAGCAGAATGACGATGAGCATGTTCGGAATCGAATACATGATTTCGCAGAACCGGTTCAAGATCTCATCGACCTTGCCGCCGAAGTAACCCATAATACCACCCATAATGACACCAATGATCAAGTCCACAAGCGCCGCATAGAGACCGACCTGCAGCGAGATGCCCGCGCCCATCCACGTTCTGGCGAACATGTCGCGGCCCAGATCATCCGTGCCGAACCAGTGGTCCGTGTTCGGCTTTAGGTTCGTTCCCATCAGATCCTGCGAACGATAGTCATAGCCGGCAATCGATTGGCCAATAATGGCCATCAGGACAATCAGCAGCAGAATGACTAGACTGACCATTGCATATTTATTCGAACGCAGCCGAAGCCACGCGTCTTTCCATGCCGAGATGCTTTCGCGGACGACCAGCTCGCCTTTCTTCTCTGACTTATCCAGCTTCGCGAAATCCGCTTTCGTCAGCTTCACGTCGCTCAGGGGCAGCGGATTCGACGTTTCTGTATTTCCTGCCATCGGCTAACCCTCCTTCCTGCTGCTCAGCTTAATGCGCGGATCAATGAACGCATAAGCGAGATCCGTCAAGAAGCGTGCCGCCATCAGAATAACTGCATAGAACAGCGTCAGGCCCATAATGAGCGTGTAGTCCCGGTTCGTAATGCTGTTGACGAAAAACTTGCCGAGACCGCCGATGCCGAATACTTGCTCTACAACGACCGAGCCGGTAATGATATTCGCAGTCATCGGTCCGATGTAAGTGACAACCGGCAGAATTGCATTGCGCAGCGCATGCCGCACGAGAATGACGCGGCCGCTCAAGCCTTTGGCGCGCGCTGTCTTGATATAGTCGGCCGTTAACACTTCGAGCATGCTCGAACGCGTCAGACGGGCGATGAAAGCCGCCGGCAGAACCGCAAGCGCGATCATCGGCAGCACATAGTCGGTAGGATCGTTCAAGCCCGCAACGTCGAACCAGCGCAGCTTTACGCCTAAGAAGTACTGTAATCCCGCAGCGACGACGAAGTTCGGAATCGATACACCGAGCACCGCGAGAAGAATCGTAAACGTGTCGAGAAATTTACGATGATTCAGTGCAGCTATTATACCAAGCAATACACCCGCCACGATCGATAAAATAATGGCGAAGATGCCAAGTTGAAGGGAATACAAGAAACCGGTTCCAATAATGCTGGCAACAGTTGTGTACTGCTGCTTCATCGACATCCCCAAGTCGAGATGGAGCAGATTGTTCATATAAGTGAGATACTGCTTCCATATCGGCTCGTTCAAGCCGTATTTCGCTTCCAGCATCTCCTTGATCGCCCTCGGAATTTCCTTCTCCGACATGAACGGATTACCAGGAATCGCCTTCATCAGGAAGAATGTTGCCGAGGCCAGTACGAACAGGGACACGAATATGAAGAGCAGCTTTTTCAGCACAAAACGTATCATGTTGGCAATGCCTCCCATAAATGTTTCCTCAAACAACCACGGGATATATGCTTGTGGCATATATCCCGTGTCGTTTCGTCATGAACTTGTCGGCGGATTACGTTTGACTGACCGCGATGCTTCGAGGTGATTAGCCTTCGTAGTAGCCGCGCGTATAGTCGATATCGCCTTTGTAGTCGATGAAGATGCCTTTGAAGCCCGGCTTCTCCAGATAAACGTCGCTGTAGTAGTACAGAGGCACGATTGCGCGTGCGTCCATGAACAGCTTCTCGGCTTGCTTGAACAGTTCCATCCGCTTCTTCGTATCCTGCTCCGCGTAAGCTTTCGCTACGAGGTCGTCATACTCTTTGCTCGCGTAGCCCGTGTTGTTGTTGCCGGACTTCGACGTGAACAGGTCGATATACGTCATCGGATCGTTGTAGTCGGCGCCCCAGCCTGCGCGCGCAACTTGATAGTTCAGCTTGTTGCGGTTCTCGAGGAACACGCCCCACTCTTGGTTCTGAATCTCGACGTCGACGCCGAGGTTTTTGTGCCACATCTCTGCAACTGCTTGTGCTACACGCTTATGGTTGTCGCTTGTGTTGAACGTCAGCTTGATCGGATCAAGCTTCGTTACGCCAAGCTCCTGCATGCCTTCTGCAAGCAGCTTCTTCGCTTCTGCAAGGTCTTCCGTGAAGTAGTCGTCCTTCACTTCCGTACGGTATTCTTCCGTCTCGCCTTTGATACCCGGAGGCACCAGACCGTATGCCGGAATTTCGCCCGCTTTTGTCACTTTATCCGTAATGTCCTTACGCGTCAGCGCCATCGAGAACGCTTTGCGGATTTTTTCGTTCGTGAAAGGCTTCTCTTTCGTATTCAGCAAGTAGTAGTACATACTTGCGATACCTTTTTGATAAAACTCATCCTTATTGCTGCCACGCAGAGCTTCGATCTGATCGGCAGGGATCTCGCCTGTCGGTTTGCCTGCCCAGTCAAGCTCGTCCGTCTTGTACATGTTCAGCTCCGTCAGCGAGTCCGGAACCATGACGAATTGAACGCCTGCAAGCTTCACTTCGTCTTTCGCGTAGTAGTTGTCGTTCGGTACGAGCTTGATCGACGTGCTCTTCTGCCAATCGGACATTTTGAACGGTCCGTTCGAGATGATCGTCGATGCGCTTGCAGCCCACGCTTCGTTGTCCTTCACCGATTTGTGAACCGGGAAGTACGTTTGGAACGACATGAGGCTGAGGAAGTAAGGTGTTGCAGAATTCAGCTTCACTTCAAGCGTCTTGTCATCCTTCGCTTTAACGCCGACTTGGTCAACCGTTGCGCCGCCGCCCGTGTTATACGACTCCGCATTCTCGATATAGTACAGCTGATAAGCATAAGCCGATGGCTCAGGTTTGAGCTGCGGATCGAGCGCACGCTTCCAAGAGAATTCGAAATCGCCTGCCGTTACCGGATCACCGTTGCTCCATTTTGCGTCGCGCAGATGGAACGTGTACGTTTTACCATCCTCGCTGATGTCCCATTTCTCCGCGATGCCCGGAACCACTTCGCCCGCTTCGTTCTTACGGGTCAAGCCTTCGTACAATCCGTTCAACACTGTGAACGATACTTGGTCTTGCGATTGTGCCGGATCCAGCGTTGGCGGTTCCGTGGACAGATTCATGCGGAACACCTTACTCGTAGCCGTTCCTGCATTGCCCGTATCCGTTGTGCCGTTCTCTTCTTTCTTCGGCGTGCAGCCTACGACGACAAGAATGATCGCCAATACCGCTGCGATGGTGCTCATGGTGGACTTCAATTTCATTCTTTCTTTCACCCTCCACATTGATCTCTTGTTGCCTTGCTCGATGGTGCGATGCTGCGGACTGCGAATGTTGAATGAGAATGCCTGATGTGTGCAGGAACACTCCATATATTTGTGGATATATTTGCTATTAATTATTATTAATATTTATGCATAATAATTAATAGGGAATTATTACCTGCGTTATCATACAGGAACTCTTTTATAACCTTGCATCCTACACTATACAATTAACGAATAAGCATAATCAACGTGTTTTTTATTGTTAATTATTTACTGATAGTGTAGGTGAGACGGCGACGACAAGTATGGCGCGGCTTCGCGGCTTCTTTCATGACGTTAGGATATGTAGCCATCGGCTTATATAGCCAAAAAAACCGGCAATCGCACGCAGGAATATGTTTCCTGACTTTTGCAATTACCGGTTTTCTTGTGTTTTCCCGTCTATTCACGTCTTACCGTCCACTTGTCACCTTCGCTAATTAGTTTCATGCCCAGATCTGTCAACCATTCCACAGGTACGAACGCACGGTCGCCTGCCGATAGAACATCAGCGGTATTCCCTCCGGCCTTCGCATAATACCCCCGCTCCAATAGAAGAGTGCCTTCAGCCGGCCGGTGCATCGCCAGTGCCAGCTGGTCGTCCGGTACATCGGCGACGCCTTCAGCGACAGTATAGACCTTGGTCACCTTATCCCAGCTCAATTTATAGCCATGAGACGCCAGCGCATTCAAATCAATATAACGCTGCTTGCCATAAAGAAGAAGTGAATATTCCGCCGTCTCCCCTTTCCAGCGAAGCTGCCCGCCGTCACTCGCTTGTCCTACTCGCTCGAACCGGCTCCGAACCGGCTCACCGACGTGAATCCGTTTGTTCAGCTTACCATCGTCGAGGACCGGTTTGCCGGCGATAAACACATATTGAATTCCGCTTGAATATAGGTCGGGGTGCTCCACGGTCGACTTATCAATGATCGTATCGTAGTCGAATACGACGAGATCGGCATCCATTCCTTTCTCAACCCGGCCTTTCTTCTTCAACGCCGGAGCTTGCTTCTCCAGCCGCTGCGCGGGCAGAAGACTCGTCTTCGCAATCGCATCCATTAAGCTGATGACGCCCTTATCGCGTGCATACAGTCCAATTGTTCTAGCGAAGGTGCCGGACGCGCGCGGATGATTGTTCAGACCCGGCTCCAGAATTGCATCGCTCCCGATCATCACGTAGGCCGGTTTAATGGACTCCTCAATGTCTTCAGGCGGAATCGCGTAGGCAACGGCTAGCTTGCCTTCCTTCTTATATTGAGTGAACGTCTCCTGCGTCAGACGCTCGGTCGATCCCGCCAATTGCAGATCATGATACGTAATCCGGAACCTCTCCTGCCAGCCCTCATCGAATCTTGCCGAGTTCAAATACGTTCCCCAATAATCGTAAGGATAGATACAGGCGGTTATATCAAGTCCTTCCGCCCGTGCGGCATCGACCATCGCGAGCGATTGCTTCATCGAGAACGTCCCGCCCGTACTGTTGATATGATCAATATGTACGGCTGCTCCCGTCAGACGGGCGTAACCGATCAATTCTTTTAATGCGTCGATATTCGTCCCCGGCTCCTCCATATCCGAATACCGGGCGTGGAAATAAACCGGAACGTTATACTCATGCGCAAGCTCCATAAGCGGCACAATCTCAGGCGCTTCGATGCCAGGCACATACTCCAGACTGAACGAAATGCCAAGCGCCCCGTCATTCAACGCCTTCTCGGCCTGATCCCTCAGCTTGCGGATCTGCTCCTCATTCGCCCCGTCATAGCGGCTTATCTTGAACTGATTTCTCGCCTGGGAGTAGAAGAAGCTCGCTCCGAAGTGAAGCGGCGTCTCGTTGCGCTCATAATACGAATACCACTTATCCGGTGTCGATGTGCCTCCGTGCATCGCAATGTTGCTCGTGACCCCATCCGCGATTTTGTTCCAGACGCCGAGCGGATTCGGATCATAGGACAAGTTGTCGATGAAGCCCGGTGCGACGACGAGCCCCTTCGCTTCGATCGTCCGCTTGCCGCTCAGCGGCTTGGCCGTTACGGCTCCGATCTGACCGCCAATAATACCGACGTTCATGACCGCATCGAGCATCGTCTCCGGATTGATTACCCGGCCGCCACGTATGACGATATCATATGTACGACTTGTATCGGCCTTGCTTAATTGAGACTCCGCAAATACTGCACCTGTGAGTGCCGTCGCTGACAGAACCTCACCTGTTTCTGAATCCGATTGCGGCGGTGCGCCATTCCCATTCGCGGAATTCGCTGCGGAATCCGTTCCGCCGCGGGACGAGTTCTGCGTCTGCGCACTCTTCGTCGTCCTGTCTGATCCCGCATCCCCGCCGCCGTCCCGGTCTCCCCACAACACCCAGGCGACTATAACAACAACCGCCGCCAATCCCGCTGCAACAACATTCATTGTGCGGAATCGGCGGCGGTGTCTATTTTGCTCCATGATTGATTTGCCTCCCGTGCAATAAGATAGCGCATCATCCAGAAAATGCTAGCTCCATCGTACTATTCTTATTGCCGGATCGCAAATCGTCACATGCTGCTCTGCAGTTTCGATTGGCCTGCCCATATATTTTTTTCACAATAGTCGATAATATCGCTTCTTCGGACGATGCCGATAAAGCGGCTTCGGTCGTCAATGACCGGCACGAAGTTCTGCACCTTCACCAATGAAATCAAGTCCCGGATATCGGCATCGACATGCACGGGATGATTGCTCATCCGGAGCGGTACGTCCGCCAGACTGATCTTATGCGTCTGATCGAATGACAGATCTTTGTCTTTCATATGCCAGAGCAGATCGCCTTCCGTAACCGTACCGACGTACAATCCCTCATTATTCAGAATCGGTACTGCCGTATACCGGTGATGCTCCATACGTTCGAGCGTCTGCCTTAGCGTAGCATTGTGCGGTACAGATACGACGTCCTGCTTGGGCAATAAGAAAAATGCAATATTCAAGCACTCTCGCCCTCCTTCACGTCACAGTTATGCTGCTTCATCCCTCTTACTGATGGCTGGCCGAGAGCGTCTCGACCGATTTGTCGTTCTCTTGTTCATACTCAGCCGGAAGCGGCAGACTGTTCAGCGGTGTCGCCGGATTAAGCCAGCTTTCGATCAAATCGGCCGACGCCGCCACATCATCTTCATCGGCGAAGTAGTACCAGGTGCCTCCCGCAGTAAGGCGATGACCGCTGCCTGTTAGTGTATGACTGTAAATCGTGCGCGAATCACTTTGCAGCATCGTTTTGGCCAATCCGACCATCATCTCTGGCGTCATGTCAGTACTGAAGTCTTCGCCCATAATGCCGACATACTCCGGAATGTTGTTCCATTGTCCAACGCCCGAAGCTTTCTTCATGATCGCATCCAGAAAAGCTTGCTGCCGTCCCGTACGGCTTACATCGCCGCCGGCATCCTCGCGGTAACGGACGTAGTTCAGCGCATCTTGACCATTGTAGGACGGTTGGTTCGCCTTAACCACGAACTTCTCGTGGTCTTTGCCCGAGTTCACAATATCTTTGCCAATTGGAAGCGCAACACCGCCCATAGCATCGATCAAATTACGGAACCCGCTAAAGTTGATCGTAGCGTAATGGTTAATGGTAGTGCCGAACAAATTCTCAACTGTCTCGATCGACATCTTCGCTCCGCCGTATGCGAAAGCATGCGTAATCTTGTCGCTCTTGTCCTTGCCGATAATCTCGGTATACGTATCACGCGGAATCGAGATCAGCAGTACTGCTCTATCCGTCGGACGCACGACAGCGACCATCATCGTATCCGAACGTCCCGTCTCGTTCTCCCGTTGATCGACGCCTAGCAGCAGCAATGAGAACGGCTTGCTGTTCGACATATCGGTGTAGCTGACATTTTGCGGCTCTCTGCCGTCAAGCGGCTTATACGACTGCTGCAGCTCATTCTTCACCTTATCCGACAGAAACATGTCAAAGCCCCACAAAGCAAGCGTCGTTCGATTGTAATACCCGAATAAGCCTAACGCCAATACGAATGCCATTATACCGGAAATCCATTTGACCTTACGGTTTGATTTTCGTCTCATTATCGATTCTCCTTCTACATCTATCACTCATTAAACTGTTCGCTCCATCATGAAACGCCCATCATGAAGCAACAGCTTGTATTCTTAATCCGTCATAAGCTGCAATCGACTCTCATATATTGGGCATAACTAGATCCATCACTGACCGTTCATTCCATCACCCTGCAAGAAAGAAAGGAGCTGACCGCATTGCTGCCTCCATCCTTCGGACCCGACCGCTCATCTACCGGAATCGATGCCAAAATCGCTGCTATGCTCTGTTATTTCGGCAGCTTTATAACTGGCTTTCTCTTTCTTGTCCTGGAGAAGAATAGCCGATTCGTGAAGTTTCATGCCATGCAGTCGATTATCGTCTCTGCAACGCTGATTGTCATCCATTTAATACTGGGCATGATACCTTTAATAGGTTGGTTTGCCGCAGCGCTTCTCGTACCGGCATCCTTTATTCTATGGCTGGCCCTTATGCTGCTAGCACTTCAGGGCAAATGGGTGAAGCTTCCGATAATCGGTGATTTCGCCGAACAGCAAGCCTATAAATACTAGACGATCTAATAGAACAAATAGTTCGTGGAAAATTTAACAAATGGCATACACACAAAAAACAGCCGGCTGGAAGCCGGCTGTCTCTCTATACGATACTATTCCGTCGTGTACGGAAGCAAAGCGATTTGACGCGAGCGTTTGATCGCTACCGTCAGAAGACGCTGATACTTCGCGCTCGTACCCGTCACACGGCGTGGCAAAATTTTGCCGCGCTCGCTGATGAATTTACGGAGCAGATCCGTGTCTTTATAATCGATGTGCTTGATTTTGTTAACTGTGAAGTAGCACACTTTACGACGCTTGTTACGGCCTTTACGACCGCCGAATTTACGTTCTGGACGATCTTGTCCTTCTTCGCGTGGCTTGAAGCTCATGTTCGAACCCATCCTTTCGATTAAAATGGCAAATCATCTTCCGAGATATCAATCGGGCGTCCGTCATCAGAGAACGGATCGCGACTATCGTTCCGCTGGTTTTGACCGGACCGGCCTCCGCCATTCGATCCACCGCCGCCGGCATTGCCGCCGCCGTAACCGCCACCACCGCCGCTATTTCCTCCGCCATAACCGCCGCCGCTGCCGCCGCTATATCCGCCTTCTTCGCGCTGCGCCCCGCCTTCACGGTTCGACTCCAGGAAACGAACGTTATCCGCAATCACTTCTGTTACATAGACGCGTTTGCCTTCGTTGTTCTCGTAGTTGCGTACTTGGATACGGCCTTCGACCGCTGCCAGACGCCCTTTGCGAAGATAATTCGCGCACGTCTCGGCAAGCTGCCGCCACGTCACGACCGGTATAAAATCAGCTTCGCGTTCGCCCCCGCCACTTGTGAATGGCCGGTCGACCGCCAGCGTAAACTGCGTTACTGCGACACCTGCAGGCGTATAGCGCAATTCTGGATCACGCGTCAGTCTGCCAATCAGAATCACACGGTTCAACATCGTGAATACCTCCCAATCGATCCCATGCGTGTAATCAATTAAGCAACATCTTTAACGATGAGCGTACGGATAACTTCATCCGCAATCTTCATGACACGATCAAGCTCAACGATAACTTCTACCGGAGCGGAGAAGTGTACGAGAACAAAGATACCGTCACGTTGCTTGTTGATCTCATACGCAAGACGGCGCTTGCCGATGATGTCAGTTTTTGCAACTTCACCGCCGCCGTTCGTGATGATTGCGTTGAATTTCTCAACGATGGCTTGAACAGCTTCTTGTTCCACATCCGAACGAAGGATGTACATCACTTCGTATTTGCGCATTTTGATTCACCTCCTCTTGGACTAAACGGCCCCTACTTAAAGGAGCAAGGAGCGAGCGCTAACTCGCATACCATATTACTATACCAAAACAGATTGCCTCTGGCAAGCGCGGATCCATAGCCGAATTCTGCCTGACATGCGTTCATCATGGGCGGCGCACACTATTGCAGAAGCGTTCAATTACGTTTGCGCTTCAGACGAATTCGATCATCATACTGGAGGAATCGATATGGGTGAATGGACATTATTCTCGCCGGGAGACAAAGCGCCTAACGACGGTACTTACATTGAAGACGGCGTGAACTCGTTCCATATGGGCATTAACAATCCGCAGATGATTAAGATGCACAAAGGACAACGTTTCCCGGAAACGTCAAACCACGAGCGCAAGTGGAAGAAGATGCCGAAACAGTAACAGACACTGTTCCGTAATCTTTTGCTCCTCATGCATAAACCGGACAGGAGCAGCGCATCATACTATCGACGGCGAAATGAGAGGTGCAGCTCCATTGAACCCATTGAACAATTGGTACAGGGAATTGTGAAGAAATACGACACGAATGAATAGAAGCGAGGGGTTGTGCTAAAGACGACCGTCTGTAACACCATCGTAGTTTCATTACGCCGCAAGGCGCCGGATGTAAACGACGAATTCTGCCGCGAATTCGTAACGATGATCCGCAGTTTCTGTGACGAGTAGTGGTCTGTTTCATCAAACTTCAAATCGCCGTCAAAGAGGAGCCCGCAAGGGCTCCTTTTACTTTTCGTACCCTATCCACTATCCTGCATCATGCCCTTGCTACACACCTTCGCTCAGTCTTCTCACCACGCCTCCCCACTCCTCAGCCCTAAGACATACTTTGCCCATCAGCTCACTTATAACGTTAAATAACATCCTTACTCTAACTGTTGCGATTAATCAGATGTCTCATCAATGGGCGGTGACAGGTGGAGATCAGCGAATTAGGGGTGCGGACGACTGAGGGAAGCAAAGTACGGTAAACAGGGAGTTTTGCCGACGGAGGCGGCAAGGACGTGCGGACGAGCGTTATGATTGGGGGGGCGTCTTAGCGGAGTCCAGAGAGCGCGAGCTCTCTGGGGCCCTCCCTTGCAGGGAGGGTTTGGGTGGGTAGAAAAAGCCTTTAAAGGTTTGGTTGTGAATTAATGCCCTTAAGGGTTTGGGTTGTAAGAACGGGTGTCCAGAGGGCTCAGCCCTTTGGTTATCCCTTATAGGGAATCTGGGTGAACAAATAAAAACGGCCCTCGATCAAATCGAGAACCGTTAGTCGCTTATGTATGGCGGAGAAGGTGGGATTCGAACCCACGCACGCTTTGACACGCCTAGCTGATTTCGAGTCAGCCCCCTTGGGCCTCTTGGGTACCTCTCCGTGGTGAAGACAAGACTTATTGTAGCACACGACAAAACTCGATGCAAGTCTTTTCAAATTGTCAGAATTGTATTAATTCTGACCGATTATTTACTCGTCTGTCTGCTCATCCAAGCCGTTCAATTGCTGTTCAGCTTCCTCCTTCGAGCGGAGCACTTTTTTCAGGTTTTTCTCGAACTTGGCCCGCGGAACCAATACGCTGTGCTTGCAGCCTACGCATTTGATCCGGATATCCATGCCCATCCGAATGATCTCCATCTCGTTCGTGCCGCACGGATGCTGCTTCTTCATCTGTACGACGTCACCCAACTGGAATACTTTACGTTCCATCCCGGACTTCTCCTCTCTAAGGCCGCTGGTATGCGACTAACTTCGGATACGGCAGTTCGATCTTGTGCTCCTCGAACGCTTTCTTAATGACTGCATTCAACGCCCTCGCAACTGGCGCCTGCGTATTCGGCATACATTCTACCGTCACGCGCAGCGTAACTTGCGAAGGGCCGAGTGTCTGAACGCCGAGCACTTCCGGTGCGGCGGTCGCATGTTCCAACTGCAACGAATCCTGCGACACGATCTGCTTCATAATGTTTAATGCCCGATCAATGTCTTCCTCATATGCGATCGCAATATCGACAACCGCGACGGCATTGTTCATCGAGAAGTTCGTCACTTCGTTAATCATACCGTTCGGAATAATATGCAGTTCGCCCGTCCAGCTTTTGACCCGTGTCGTCCGCAAACCAATCATTTCGACAGTCCCTTTGAAGGTGCCCGTCTGAATAACGTCTCCTACGGCGAACTGGTCCTCTAATATGATAAAGAAGCCCGTAATAATATCCTTCACCAAGCTTTGAGCGCCGAAACCGATCGCTAAGCTGATGACACCCGCCCCTGCCAGCAGAGGTGCCAGATTCACGTGAAACTCGGCCAGAATGAGCAATGCGCCTACGAAATAAATGAGGTAGGACGTCATATTTCTCAATAGCTTACCTACGGTTAGAACACGCCTGGTATGGCTCGCGTGCTTCATCTCCCGCTCGATCATCATGCGGTCTATAGACTTATGAACAACGAGTTCAACAATTCTGCCGATTAGCAGTATCGCTGCAATGCGTACAACTGCAAGACCAACCGTCCGCCACATCGCCCCGCTCGTTATCCAATCGCTGAGGTCGTTCCACATGGTGTGTAAGTCCATTATATACCCGCCTTTCACTTTCGCCTATCTATGTATGACCTAACTTATTCCATGCACACTGCTTCTTTATTCCCTTGGTTACCGTTGTCTCTTCTTGTCTTATGCTTATACCCCTTGTACGCTACCGTTCGATCTGCTCGAATTCCCCGTCCAGTTCACGGAACAGACCTCTGATCTCGACTTTCTCCGTTTCAATCACTTCCCACACACGCACCTCATCCTCATCCGGGAAACGGATAGACAGTGCGCATCCCGCCGTAATCTCTTTCGGCGTCGGACATAGATCGATCTCTATCTCGATATATTCTAGCAGCATTTCCATCCGCAGCGCTTGCTGCGTGGAATCGAATGCGATAAGCATGACCAACAACTCCTGTACATTGTGCGATTGCCCGTTTGTCCTACTATTCATGTAACCGAGTGTGCCAACTCCAAAGCAAAAGCCTATTTTCGCCAAGTCCGCAAGTATAAAATGGTTGTCCTAACCATATACTAGTATTACATTACGAGAGGCGGAGGGGATAGTATGAAGCTGTCGTCGTTGTATGAGTCGCCCTTAAAGGTGCCCTATCAAGAGCCCAATGTATCCGGCATACTCACGAATCGTCTGACCGTTCTATTGAATGGACTGTCCGGCAATCAGCGAATTATCGTCGTATGCGTAGGCACCGACCGTTCAACCGGCGACTCGCTCGGTCCGCTGATCGGTACAGCGCTTGCGAAATACCGGAGCACTCACTTCGAATTGTATGGGACATTGGAAGAACCCGTTCATGCGATGAATCTTGAGGAAACGCTTAACGTCATTCATCGCCACAACCATCATCCGTTCGTTATCGGTATTGATGCCTGCCTTGGACAAGTTGCAAGCGTCGGCAATATCCAGGTCGGCATCGGACCTGTTCGGCCCGGCGCCGGCGTGAATAAGCAGCTTCCACCTGTCGGGGATATACACATTACCGGCATCGTGAATGTCGGCGGTTTCATGGAATACTTCGTTTTGCAAAATACGCGTCTTCATCTCGTTATGCGAATGGCTGACGTTATCGCCCACAGCCTCTTCTCCGCCATTGTGAACTGCCGTACGACGACTAGGCCTGCTGCAATGCCAGACTAACCGCCTTTTTCTCTTCGGGCGTAAGCGGATATGGTGAATTGCCTTTCTCGAGCGGCTTCGCGTACACATACGTATCTTCGCGGCTGTGAAGACCGCTCAACACTATTCCATCCTGAGAATCATTAACGATCGCAAGCGAGAAGCTCAGATCGCTGCCCTGCTCCGAGAATGCGTTGTAGCGGTGTACCGCAACCTTGCCCCGCGTCTCGCTTAATGCTTTGACAAGCACTTCATGCGATTTGCTCTGCAGCGCCAACTGCTCCTTATGATCAGCCAGCTGTTGTTTCATATCAACCAGCACGTCCTCCAGATTTGCGACACCGGTTTCACCCATTGCCGTTTCATACTGCTTTCTTAGCTTCTTCAGCCGCGATCCAATTACCGCCATCCATATGATCATAACGATCAGAATAACCGTTAATGCGACAACCGCTATTTCCAATGGTGATAATGCTTCGTTCATTCCAATTCCGCTCCCCCGTTGCTTTACTGCAGTATTCCTATTCTTGTTAGCTTAATGCTCTCCATCATGTGTCCATGCCGTCTCGACCATTATATGTTCGTATAGCCGAGCTTTATTCCTCATTAGCTGATCGGGTAATGCCCTCTAATTTCGTGCATCGCGTCTACGATTGCCTGAACATCATTCTCCGTCGTGAAGCAGCCTACGCTTGCCCGTACAGCCCCTTTATCCATCGTCCCTGCTGCAGCATGCGCCAACGGCGTACAATGGTATCCGGCACGCACAGCAATGCGATAATGCTGGTCCAATATAAACGACAGTTCTGACGCATCCGCCCCTGATAAGTTAAAGGATACGATTCCAGTGCGTGGATCACCAAGTTTCGGTCCGAGCAGCTCGACTCCCGGTATGGAAGACAGTCCCTCCATCATGAGTTGCGTCAGACGCCATTCCTTAGTATGGATCGTTTCAACGGTCTCATGCAGAATATAGCTTACTCCTGCAGCCAGGCCTGCCAAGCCCGGCGTATTCGGCGTTCCGGCTTCATACCGGTCCGGACGGACACTCGGTTGCTCCGGAGCTTCGGATTGACTGCCCGTACCCCCATGCAGCAGCGGCGTCAGATCCAGATCCGGATGAATGTACAGCCCTCCTGTTCCTTGCGGACCTAGCAAGCCTTTATGCCCCGGAAACGCGAGCATATCGATTCCCATTGCATTTACATCAATCGGCAGGATACCTGCGCTTTGTGCAGCATCGACCAACAGCTTAACCCCATGCTTCCGACAGATCTCACCGATGTCCGCAACCGGTGTAATCGAACCGAGCAAATTAGAGCTATGATTGACAATGACCAGTGTCGTTGCAGGAACGATGGCCGATTCAACCTGTTTGGGATCGATGTGCCCCGTTAAGTCCGCCTCTATATATGTAACGTTGATTCCAATCGCTTGTTTCAAATATTCCAATGGACGCCGAACAGAATTATGCTCCACTGCTGTCGAAATGACATGATCACCGGGTTTAACAAACCCTTTGATTGCCAAATTAAGCGCAGTCGTTGTATTAAGCGAGAAAGCGATGTCGTTCGGATTGCCGATCCGGAACAGCTTCGCCAATTGCTTGCGCGCCTGGAACAAATGACGGCTCGATCGAACGGCCATTGCATGGCTGCCTCTCCCCGGATTAGCCGTATCATTCAACATCGCATCTCTCACCGCATCAATGACAGCCGGCGGCTTCGGCCATGATGTTGCCGCATGATCCAAATAAATGACCGGTTGCTGTTCCATAAGGTTTCCCTCTCTTTTCGCATCTTTTTCACATTTGATTAATCGGCTGCATACCCCAAAAACGCCAACAATAGCATACCTCCGTGCAATGATTCCTTAGCGGAATATTACAACTTCAGGCATGCTATCGCTGGTGTTCAACGCTATAGATATATCTCGTTATGCCAACTGCTGCAAAAGTTCCAACAAACGCTCCAGGTCTTGCTTGTTGTAATACAACAATTCGATACGGCCCTTATCCTTCTGTTGTTTCACACGAACTGTCGTCTTGAACCGGTCACGGAGCGACTCCTCCACGCTTTCCAAGTAAGGATCACGTTTCTTCTGGCGTGCCTTCTCTTTCTCCGGTTGTTTCTCAGGTTGCTTCTGGATTACCGCTTCGAGCTCCCGAACGCTCCATTCCTGTTCAATGGTCAGGCGGGCAAGCTCCATCTGCTGTTTCGGATCTTTAATACCGACAAGAGCACGCGCATGTCCCATAGACAATGTTCCACGTGAAACATCTTCCTTAATATTAGCCGGAAGGGTCAGCAGCCGCAGAAAGTTCGCAATATGGGAACGCGATTTGCCTACCTTCATCGACAGTTCTTCTTGTGTCAGTTCGAACTTATCCATCAAGGCTTGATAGGCAATAGCCGTTTCAATTGCATTCAGGTCCTCGCGCTGTAAGTTCTCGATCAGCGCAATCTCCATAACCTGCTGATCAGTGAACGTTCGGACAACCGCCGGAATCGATGGGTTGCCGCACAGTTGGGAAGCCCGGAAACGGCGTTCGCCCGCAATAATTTCGTAACCTTTTAGAACGGTACGGACAATAATAGGCTGAATGACGCCATGCTGCTTGATTGACTCTGCCAATTCTTTGATCGACTCTTCGTCGAACGTTTTGCGCGGCTGATAAGGATTTGGTCGCAGCTGCGTTAATGGGACTTCAATGACTTTATCGTCATCTTTGACCGACAACGACGGAATCAGTGCATCAAGACCTCTACCTAGCCGCTTGCTCATACGTAATCACTTCCTTCGCCAGCTCGAGATACACTTCTGCTCCCTTGGAGCGCGGATCATATGTGATAATCGCTTGTCCGTGCGAAGGAGCTTCGCTCAACCGGACGTTACGAGGAATAATCGTCTGGTAAACTTTCTGTTGAAAATACTTTTTCACTTCTTCGATCACTTGTATACCAAGGTTGGTTCTCGCATCAAACATAGTAAGGAGTACACCTTCGATTTGAAGGTTCGTATTCAGGTGCTTCTGTACAAGGCGCACCGTGTTCAGAAGCTGGCTCAAGCCTTCTAATGCATAATATTCACACTGAATCGGAATCAACACCGAATCAGCTGCAGTTAGTGAGTTAATTGTCAGCAGACCGAGAGATGGCGGGCAATCGATAAGAATATAATCATAATCCGGCTTCAATTGATGGAGCGCCCGCTTGAGACGAACCTCACGCGAAATCGTCGATACCATCTCGATCTCGGCCCCTGCCAATTGAATTGTCGCTGGGATGACATGAAGCCCCGGAATCGCAGTCGCCGCGACTGCATCCTTCGGAGCAACCTCATTAATTAATATGTCATAGATACAATTCTCAACGTCCGCTTTATTAATCCCGATACCACTCGTCGTATTACCCTGAGGATCAATGTCCACGAGTAATACGCGTTTGCCGAGCGAAGCCAGGCAAGCACCTAAATTCACGGACGTTGTCGTTTTTCCGACACCGCCCTTCTGATTTGTGATGGCAATTATTTTAGCCAATCCGGTTCACCTCTTGTAAGTATGCAATCTAAAATGTCCGAAAATCAGAAAAAGCGGCTGTGTCGGCCGCTTTCGCCAGGCAATACATCGAACTAGCTACCTTATTACAGTTTAACGCTTAGGTATATGAATTACAATTTCATAATGATCATCGCGATCATTTTCTTTGGTTTCGATTTTCAGACCGGAAGACGTTACCATGTCAATGGATTGACGGATTGTGTTCAAAGCTAGACGAACATCCTTCGTGAACGAGATTCGACGCGATTTCTTCACCTTCGCCGCTTCTTTATAGAATGCAACACGAGCTTCTGTCTGCTTCACATTCAGTTCCTTGGAAACAACATCGCCAAGTACCTTCTCTTGCAGTTCATCCGTATCGAGCGACAACAATGCCCTTGCATGACGTTCCGTAATTTTGCGCTCCATTAATGCGCCCTTAACCGGATCACTCAATCCGAGCAGACGAATCTTGTTCGCAATCGTCGACTGGCTCTTGCCTAGCCGCTGCGCCAAGCTTTCCTGCGTCAGTTGGTGAAGATCGATCAGTTTCTGATAAGCGACCGCTTCCTCCAGTGCCGTAAGCCCTTCGCGTTGCAGGTTCTCGATCAGTGCGATCGATGCCGCTTGAGAATCGTTGAATTCACGCACGATGGCCGGAATCCGTTCAAGCCCAAGCTTCGTAACGGCACGCCAACGACGTTCCCCCGCGATAATCTCATAACGTCCATTGCGCAGACGGACAACGATCGGCTGAATAACGCCGTGTGTCTTAATCGTCTGGCAAAGCTCGTCGATACGGTCATCATCGAATACCGTACGCGGCTGATAAGGGCTCGTATCGATGTCGGTAATCGGAATTTGTTTTACTTCGTCCGAATCCGCATTGTTACGTTGATCGGCTAGACCGAACAACCGAGAAAACTGTTCTTTCATAACGTCAACAACCACCCGATTCCAATATGCCGATGTCCGTTCATTCCATCATTCCTAGTTGTGCATCCGAATACTAACTTGCTCTTATATTATTCGATGCAAGGAATCTTATTTCCTGCTTGACATCGGTTCCGTCACAAAAAGTTTGCCGTGAATGTTTCACGTGAAACATTCACGGCAATAACGTTTAGCCTTATATAATAGGTTGTTTCAATGGTGTTCCCGCCTTGCGCGGGTACTTGCGCGGCGTGTTGTCTGTCTTCGCTATGAACACGATATGCCTTTCCGACTGTTCATGCGGGAGCAACATCGATTCTACGCGAAGCTGCTTTCCTTTCAATTCACGCAAGCTTGCCGTTGCCTCTTGCAGTTCCTCTGCCGGGTCGCCGCCCTTCATCGCGGCGAATATTCCGCCTTTGACCGTGAACGGAAGGCAGAACTCATTCAGCACATTGAGACGGGCTACTGCTCTCGCGGTAACGAGATCGTAACGGTCCCGATGCTCTGGCAGACGGGCAATGTCCTCCGCCCTGCCGTGCACGCAATTAACGTTCGTTAGTCCGAGCTGCTGTACAACATGCTGCAGGAACGAAATTCGCTTGTTCAGCGAATCGACGATTGTTACCTTCAGATGCGGGAAACAGATCTTGAGCGGCAGACTCGGAAATCCCGCTCCTGAGCCGATGTCGGCGATGCTTCCCGCTTCATTCATATTCGTATAGAATGCTAGCGATACCGAGTCGTAAAAATGTTTCTCATATACCGCTTCGCGTTCCGTAATGCCCGTTAGGTTCATTTTCTCGTTCCACTCGACTAACAGCCGGTAGTACGTTTCGAATTGGTTCAGTTGCCCCTCGGTTAGAGAAATGCCTTTCGCCGCGAGCTTCTCGCTGAACCATGCCCATGTTTGATCCATTCGTTCCGTTACCCCCGCGCAGCCCGTGCAGCCGTTACTCGATTATAATGCTCCAAGTATACGAGCAGAATGGAAATGTCAGCAGGCGTTACGCCGGCAATCCGGGAAGCTTGGCCGATCGAGAGAGGACGAATTTGCGATAGATTCGTTTTCGCTTCGTTCGCAAGGCCATGTACGTCGAAATAATCGATATCATCTGGTATGCGCTTCTTCTCCATTTTGTTCATCCGCTCGACTTGAAGAAGCTGCTTCTCGATGTAGCCGCTATATTTCACTTGTATTTCGACCTGTTCCTTCATCTCTTCCGTCAATTCGTAAGGAGCTGCCGGCGTCAAACGTTCAATATGCGCATAGGTCACTTCTGGACGAAGCAGCAGCAACAGCGCCGAGGAGCCGCCCGCCATCGGTGCGGATCCGATCTCGGCTAGCAGCGACTGTGCCAACTCATCTGCACGGATCTTCGTCGAGCGAAGACGCTCGATCTCCTGTTCGACGAGCGCTTTCTTATTCAGAAAACGGTCGTACCGTTCTTGTGGAATAAGTCCGATCTCGTAACCAATCGGCGTCAAACGCAGATCAGCATTGTCATGGCGGAGCAGAAGACGGTACTCAGCACGCGAAGTAAGCAGTCGGTACGGCTCAGAAGTACCTTTCGTCACCAAGTCGTCGATCATAACGCCAATATAGCCTTGCGAACGTTCGATGACAACAGGCTCTCTGCCTTGCGCTTTGCGCGCCGCGTTAATACCCGCAACAATCCCTTGCCCGCCTGCTTCTTCATAACCGCTCGTGCCGTTGATCTGACCAGCGGTGAACAGACCCTCGATCAGTTTCGTCTCAAGCGTCGGCCATAGCTGCGTCGGTACAACCGCATCATACTCAATCGCGTAGCCGGTCCGCATCATCTCGACTTGCTCCAGACCTGGAATGGAACGAAGAATGTTCAACTGTACATCTTCCGGCATACTCGTCGACAGACCTTGAACGTAATACTCCGACGTATTCTTCCCTTCCGGCTCGAGGAAAATTTGATGCTTCGGTTTATCCGCGAAGCGGACAATTTTGTCCTCAATAGATGGGCAATAACGAGGCCCCGTGCCTTCGATCGCCCCTGAGAACATAGGCGCCCGGTGCAGGTTATCGTTAATAATTTGATGCGTTGTCTCTGATGTGTAAGTCAGCCAGCAAGGCAACTGCTCATTATCCGAGCTCTCCGTCTCGTAAGAGAAAAACTTCGGATTGTCGTCACCCGGCTGAATTTCAGTCTTGCTGAAATCAATCGTGTCGCCGTGAACCCGCGGAGGCGTACCCGTCTTGAAGCGCGCGAGTTGGAAGCCGAGTTCCTTCAAGCATTGCGACAGCTTCACCGACGGTTGCTGATTGTTCGGACCGCTCTCATACATCAGTTCGCCCATAATGATTTTGCCGCGCAAATACGTACCTGTTGTAATGACGACCGACTTCGAACGATATTCCGCCCCTGTCTTCGTAATGACACCGACACAGCGGCCATCTTCGACGATCAGCTCATCCACCATGCCTTGGCGCAGCGTAAGATGATCCGTTTCTTCGATCGTTTTCTTCATCATATGCTGATAATCAAATTTATCGGCTTGCGCGCGGAGTGCATGAACCGCAGGCCCCTTACCTGTATTCAGCATACGCATTTGGATAAATGTTTTATCGATATTGCGGCCCATTTCGCCGCCGAGCGCATCGATCTCGCGAACGACATGCCCTTTGGCCGGCCCGCCGATCGACGGATTGCATGGCATAAAGGCGACCATGTCAAGGTTGATCGTGAGCAGCAGCGTCTCGCAGCCCATCCGGGCGGCGGCCAATGCCGCTTCACAACCGGCATGGCCGGCTCCTACGACGACAACGTCGTAGTTTCCTCCGAGATAACCCATTGTGAATCCTCCTAACAGAATTAAAATATTGAAGTCCGGAATTAGACCGGAGTATCGTTAAATCGTTAAAACCATCTTACTTGCCGAGGCAGAATTGAGAGAAAATCTGATCGAGCAGCGACTCGCCGGCTGCATCGCCAATCACTTCGCCGAGGAGTTCCCAAGCCTGCTGAACGTCGATCTGAATGATATCAATCGGCACGCCGATATCCGTCGCCTCGATTGCATCGACCAGCGACTGCCTCGCCCGCTCTAATAACGAAATATGTCGAACATTCGTGACGTATGTCAAATCATTCGACTCAATCCGACCGCCGAAGAACAGATCGCTAATTACATTCTCCAGCCGGTCGATCCCTTCGTCCTCCAGCACCGACATTGGTACAATCCGCTCGGCTGAGAACACCTTCTCCACCTCAGACGCATCGAGCAGCTGCGGAAGATCCGTTTTGTTGAAAATAACGACGACCTGCCGGCCTGCCAATCGCTCCATCAGCTCGCGGTCATCGTCATGCAGTAGTTCGTTCCGGTTCAATACGTACAGAATAAGATCGGCATCTTCCAGCGCGGAACGCGATCTCTCCACCCCGATCCGTTCGACCACGTCCGATGTTTCACGGATGCCCGCCGTATCCAGCAGCCGCAGCGGAATCCCATTCACCGTTACGAACTCTTCAATAACGTCCCGTGTCGTACCTGGTATGTCGGTAACAATCGCTTTATTCGAATGCGACAGAGCATTCAGCAGCGACGACTTGCCAACGTTCGGCCTTCCGACGATTGCTGTTACAATGCCTTCACGCAATATTTTCCCTTCCGATGCGGTCTTCAACAGCAAATTTACGCCTGCGAGCGCTTCTCCGCAATGCTCGCGAATGAAAGCACTCGTCAACTCCTCGACGTCATGCTCGGGGTAGTCGATGTTAACCTCTACATGCGCAATAACTTCAAGGATACGTTGGCGCAGCTCGATAATGCGCCGTGATAACGAGCCCTCCGATTGCTTCATCGCCACCTGGAACGCACGGTCGGACTTCGAGCGAATCAGATCAATGACCGCCTCCGCCTGCGTCAGATCGATTCGTCCGTTCAGGAACGCGCGTTTCGTGAACTCGCCTGGCTCCGCTAGCCGTATTCCCTCTTGACGAAGCACGAGCTGCAGCACGTTGCGGGCCGCAATGACGCCGCCGTGCGTACCAATCTCGACAACGTCTTCGCCTGTGAACGAGCGCGGACCGCGCATTAACGTCACAAGCACTTCCTCTACCTTCTCGCCTGTTGACGGATCGACGATATGGCCATAATGGACCGTATGCGTTTCGGCTGCTTCAAAATCCGCCTTCGTCCGTAGAACAGCAGCCGTTCGAGCAATTGCGTCGGGGCCGCTTAACCGAATGACGGCGATACTGCCTTCGCCGACCGCCGTTGCAATTGCCGCTATCGTATCATGAGACATGACCATGATGAAACGCTCCTCATAAAAAACAGCAATGACCATAAGAGCCATTGCTGCGAATTAATTGCGCTACTTTAGTTCATCGCCCTATAATGCTCATTATTCGCTGATTCGTTCCTTCGCATTCCTCTCTTGGAGTGCGATGACGATGCGCCGATTCGGCTCTTCGCCTTGACTGAACGTTCGAACGAACGGGTGATGCTGCAGCTGCGAATGAATAATTTTACGTTCTTGCGGAGACATCGGCTCGAGTACGACTTCCTTACCCGTGCGAACAACTCGCCCGGCTAGCCGATCCGATAATTCCTCCAACGTCTTCCGTCTGCGTTCGCGGAAACCTTCCGCATCGAGAACGATTCGAACCGGCTTATCGCTATAACGGTTGGCCACAATCGTGGTCAAATATTGCAATGCATCGAGCGTCTGACCTCGGCGGCCAATCAATTGGCCGAGATCGCCTTCTCCTTCAACCTCCAGAAGGTGACCTTCCTTCGAATCGGATCGGGTTACCTTCACCATCAGTCCCATTGCGCCAGCAACTTCAGTTATGAATTGCTCCGCTTGGTCGTAAGCATCTGGCAGTTCCTCAAGCTCTACCTTCGCTTCCTTCACACCGATCAAGCCGAACAGCCCCTTAGAGGGCTGCTCGAGCACGACCGTAATGACGCGGTCTTCCGTCGTTTGCAATTGCTTCAGTCCGTTACGGACAGCTTCTTCTACCGTCTTGCCCGATGCGACGATTTTCCTCATTTCGCAGGAACACTCTCCTTACGCTTGGATGTGCGTACGTACAGGAAATAGTTCTGAACAATTGTATAGATGTTGCTGAAAATCCAGTACAGCGGCAGTGCTGCCGGGAAGTTGAGCGCCATAACAAAGATCATAACCGGGAAAATGATCAGCATGATCTGCATGCCCGGCATTGCATTCTTCTGTTGCGACTGCATCATCTTCGTCTGCAGGAATGTCGTAATCGCCGCTAATACCGGCAATATATGATACGGATCCTTCTCACCAAGTTGGAGCCACAGGAATTCGTGCTCGCGAATGGCGCTGTTCATGTAGATCGCGTTATACAAAGCGATAAAAATCGGCATTTGTACGATCATCGGGAGACAGCCCGCCATCGGATTGACTTGATTCTGCTGGAACAGCTTCATCGTCTCCTGCTGCACCAACTGCGGATTGTCCTTATGTTTCTTACGGATCTTCTCAATTTCAGGCTGAATTGCCTGCATCGCCTTCGAGCTGCGGTATTGCTTCAGCGTCAGCGGCAGGATCAGCGTTCTTACGATAATCGTAAGCAGCAGAATCGATAAGCCGTATTCGCCGCCGAACAATTTCGCAAACTTGTCGAGCATTAACGCGAACCAATATACAACATTGCGCTGCCAGAAGTTCCCCTCCAGCAAGCCTTCAGTTGTCGTTGTATGATTCGACGTCGTGCATCCCGTCAGGGTAGCTACCACCAGAATCAGAACCGCGACAAGCAGCCATTTCTGTTTCAAAATGCGGGACAACATCACAAACTCCTCTCTGTCAGAGCCATTGCTTTTCCACCCTAAACTATACCATATTCTCTGGATCAAAGAAACAACTCGTACACTTTGCGGCAGCAGTTATGTACGCGCCTTCAACAGGCCCGCTTTCTTCAGCACGTGGAGCACGCTTCGCTCCAGCTCCTTCGTCTTCATCTCAACGGCCGGCTTGCGAACAATCAGAATCAAATCGACGCGCGGCGCGATTCTCTCCGCATTCAGCCGGACGATTTCTTTCACAACTCGGCGCATCCGGTTGCGCACAACCGCATTGCCGATCTTCTTGCTAGCCGAAACGCCAAGCCGGAATGGCTCCGCAGCCGGCTGCTTCGACCAATAGACGACAAACTGGCCGTTCGCGAACGATTTGCCCGCCCTGTAGATCCGGCTGAAATCCGCTCGATTCCTCAGTCTGAGCTTGCGATGCATGCTCCCCCACCTCCTGCTTCCTTCTATATAAGAGCTTGTTCATAAACATAAAAAAAAAGACCACCGCACAGTGGTCTTAAGCTTATGCGCTCAGTACTTTTCTTCCTTTTTGACGGCGAGCGGCCAGTACCTTGCGACCGTTCTTCGTGCTCATGCGAGTACGGAAGCCGTGAACTTTCTTACGTTTGCTTACATTCGGTTTAAAAGTCGGTTTCATTCGTATGCACCTCCTTGCAAGTATCGTAATATGCGTCCTTCTCCGAAGAGAGTTGCTCCTGCAGGTTACGCGTTCTTTCAATAAAGAAGGCATTCACCAGCTGCCGGACTTGATCGGGAAATCTCCATCTCTGCCCCGACAGCCCTGAAAAAAGACCTTTTTATATTTAACCACGCAGCCCGGTAAAAGTCAACTGGATACGGCTTTAGCAAAAATTAAGCAGTTCCACAGTTATACACATACGAATAGAAGCCATCCTATTTTTGTGGATATGCACAGCCCTCATTGTGAAATCTGACGAAAATTAATAACATGTGTATAATTTTTGGCCACTTAGGGCGAATGTTGTCGAAAATTTAACAGGATATAAACAATATCTTGTGCTGTCAGTAACATTTATACACAACCTGTAGGATTTGTGGATAATGACCCCAGATTCGTTGTAATATAAGGCTTCTTTTGCTATGATAGATATGTTTTCTATGTGGATACCGGAATGAAATCAACTACGTTATACACAACCTGTGGATAACATTGTGAACAAGTTCATCCCCTCTTAATAGATGTCGGGATAGCTTTCGTTCGTACTGTGGATGAACGAAGCCCCTGAACGGATACATCTTATACAAAGCGAGAATTGACGCCTGTTCGGCCAATCAGACTAAGGAGTGACATGCTGTGGACAGCCATACCCCGGATATGTGGCAGCAAGTGCTGTCGGTAATCCAGACGAAGCTCAGTAAACCGAGTTTCGACACGTGGTTTAAGGCGACAAGAGCCGATATTAAAGGCGATATGCTTGTCGTAACCGCGCCAACGACGTTTGCTGCCGAATGGCTGGAGAGCCGATACACGAAGCTGGTCCGGACAACGATGTACGAATTTCTGGGACGAACGGTCGATGTGAAGTTTGTCATCGAAGAGAATCGGCCGCCTGAGCCTGTCGCTGCGCCGCCCGTTGCGGTTCCGGCACAGGTCATGGCAGATGAACCCTACACTCATCTGATCAATTCCAAATATACGTTCGACAATTTCGTCATCGGCGCCAACAACCGTTTCGCTCACGCAGCGTCTCTAGCCGTAGCCGAAGCGCCGGCCAAGACCTATAATCCGCTGTTCCTCTACGGCGGCGTCGGTCTCGGCAAGACGCATCTTATGCATGCGATCGGCAATTATATAATTGAACACAACCCGAATATGAAGGTCATGTACATTTCGTCGGAGAAGTTCACGAACGAATTCATCAACGCCATTCGGGACAACAGTCCGGAAAGCTTCCGCAACAAGTACCGGAACATCGATGTGCTGTTGATCGACGACATTCAGTTCCTCGCAGGCAAGGACGGGACGCAGGAGGAATTTTTCCATACCTTCAATGCGCTGCACGAGGAACGGAAGCAGATCGTCATCTCCAGTGACCGTCCGCCGAAAGAAATTCCGACGCTGGAGGAACGGCTTCGTTCCCGGTTCGAATGGGGACTTATGACCGACATCCAAGCACCGGATCTCGAGACGAGGATCGCAATTCTTCGTAAGAAAGCGCGGGCTGAGAACCTGGAAATCCCGAATGAAGCGATGGTCTACATCGCCAATCAGATCGATACGAACATCCGGGAACTAGAAGGAGCACTCATTCGAGTCGTCGCCTATTCTTCTCTGATTAATGAGGACATTTCGTCCCATCTTGCCGCAGAAGCGCTGAAGGATATTATTCCGTCCAGCCGGCCGAAGATGATAACGATTCAGGACATTCAGCAGAAGGTCGGCGAGTTTTACGGATTGCGGCTTGAGGAGTTTAAAGCGCGTAAGCGTACGAAAGCGGTTGCGTTCCCCCGCCAGATTGCGATGTACTTGTCCCGCGAGCTGACTGACTATTCGCTGCCGAAGATCGGTGAAGCTTTCGGCGGCCGCGACCATACGACCGTCATCCATGCGCACGAGAAGATATCGACGCAGCTGAAGGTGGATCAGGACCTGTACAAGATCGTTCAGAATCTCAGCGAGAAGATCAAAAATCATACGTGAATAACATAGAACAACCGAGCAAGCCTATGCACAAGCTATGCACATGTGGATAGGCTTGCTTTATCAACGTTCATAGGGCTTATCCACATATTCACCGCGCCTAGTACTACTGCTTCTATATTTTTAACTAAACATCGTCAATAAATGACATGCATCAGCATTCGCCGACAACGCCATTTACGCATTCAATTTACGGACAAGCGACATAGGAGTGAAATCATGAAACTGTCTATAACGAAGAACGAACTTAACGATGCGATTCAACAAGTCGCCAAAGCCGCTTCGGCTAGACCTGCCATTCCGATACTCGGCGGTATCAAATTCGAAGTGACCCATCAAGGCGTCACCTTAACCGCCAGCGACACCGACATTTCGATCCAGAGCTTTATTCCTGTTGAATCCGGGAATTCTATTATTGCCAAAGTCGATAAACCAGGCAGCGTCGTGCTTCCGTCCAAATTTATCGTCGAGATCGTCAAGAAGCTCCCGTCAGACGATGTTGAAATCGAGGTCGGCGAACATTTCATTACGATGATCCGTTCCGGCTCCACCGATATTCAGATGGTTGGACTCGATCCAGAGGAGTTTCCGGTTCTGCCATCGATTGAGGAGAGCGACGTTCTGCAAATCCCAGGCGATCTTCTCAAGTCGCTTATCCGTCAGACGATTTTTGCTGCATCCACAAGTGAACAAACGCCTGTGCTGACCGGTGCACTTGTGAACTTGTCCAATAGCGATCTTCGTTTCGTTGCAACAGACCGCCATCGTCTAGCGAACCGTTCGGCTCATGTCGATTCGCACCCGGATCTTCGTTTCTCTAACGTCGTGATTTCGGCGAAGACGCTTAACGAGCTTTCCCGTCTGATTCCAGACGCATCCGCGCTCGTCGATATGGTCGTTGCAGACAATCAAGCGCTATTCAAAATCGGCAACGTATTGTTCTACTCTCGACTGCTGGACGGGACTTACCCCGACACTTCCAAAATTATTCCGCAGTCGTACAAAACAGAACTTGTCGTCGATACAAAAAAATTAACTGACGCGATTGACCGCGCTTATCTGATGAGCCGCGAAGAAAAGACGAACATCGTTCGCCTGGTAACGCTCGATAACGGCGGTATTGAGATTTCGTCGAGCTCGTCTGATCTGGGACGCGTAACCGAGCAGCTCGAAGCGTTCAAGATGGAAGGCGACGCACTGCGCATTGCCTTCAACTCCAAATATATGCTCGATGTGCTCAAGGTAATCGACAGCGAGCAATTGACGATTCAATTCACCGGAGCAATGAGCCCGATTATTATTCGTCCTGCGGATCATCCGCATAGCACGTATATCATTTTGCCGTACCGGACGACGGGCTAACGGCCCGTCTTCTGTTTACGTAAGAACGGAGCGACAACCGAATGAAAGAAATTACGATCGGAACGGAATACATCGCCCTCGGCCAGTTTCTGAAGCTGTCAGACTGCATCGATTCCGGCGGCCAGGCGAAGCCGTTTCTTCAGGAGAACGAAGTGCGGATTAACGGGGAAGTCGACAACCGCCGCGGACGCAAGTTGTATGCAGGCGATATTGTCGAGGTCGAAGGGTTCGGTGCATTCACCGTTGCCCGCCGTTCATAAGCCGAATTGACGGGGGCTGAATCATTGTGTATTTGAGAAAAATTGCCCTGCGCAATTACCGCAACTACGATGCGCTTGAGCTCGACACGGACAGCAGCGTTAATCTGTTCATCGGGCCCAATGCGCAGGGGAAGACGAATTTGCTGGAGTCGATCTTCACGCTTGCACTTACGAAGTCCCACCGGACGTCGAAGGACAAGGAACTGATAGGCTGGCAAGGAACGGATGCTCATGTTCACGGAGAAGTGGATAAGCAGTATGGAGCGGTGAAGCTCGATCTGATGCTGTCCGCACAAGGGAAGAAAGCGAAGATCAATGGATTGGAGCAGCGCAGGCTGAGCGATTTTGTCGGCGCGCTTAACGTCGTCATGTTCGCCCCTGAAGATCTGGAGATCGTGAAGGGAACGCCGGGCGTGCGCCGCCGGTTTCTAGACATGGAAATCGGTCAGGTGCAGCCCGGCTATTTGCATACGCTTCAGCAGTACGCCAAAGTGCTTGTTCAGCGCAACAACTACTTGAAGACGCTATGGACTTCAGGAGGGGATAAGCAAGGACTGCTAGAGGTGTGGAACGTGCAGTTGGCTGAATTTGGTGTTAAAATTATAAAAAAAAGGAAATACTTCATACAAAAGCTTCAGCAGTGGGCGGAGCAGATCCACGCTGGCATCACGGCAGGTGCCGAACAACTGACCGTTGCCTATAAGCCATCTTTCGACATTGAAGATGAATCTGTTTTATTTGATCATTTTATGTTAAAGTTAACACAAGTGAAAGATCAGGAAATACGTAGAGGAACGACGCTTGTAGGCCCTCACCGGGATGATCTGGCCTTCTACATCAACGGCAAGGAAGCACAGACATTCGGTTCTCAGGGACAGCAGCGTACGACAGCATTATCGCTCAAACTGGCAGAAATCGAGCTTATTCGCGAAGAGATTGGCGAGTATCCGCTGCTGCTGCTGGATGATGTTCTGTCGGAGCTCGACCGTAATCGGCAGACCCAGCTGATCGAGACGTTCCAATCGAAAGTTCAAACGTTTATTACGGCGACCGGTCTTGAGAGCGTAGATCTCGGCAAACTTCAAGATGCCGGCATTTATCATGTCCAAGAAGGTCGTGTCACGCGGTAACGCGTTAAAGATCAATAGCGTTCAGGCGAGAGGGAGGACTGCGAATGTATATTCATTTGGGCGGGGAGAAAATTATTCGGGCAGCGGAGCTGGTCGCTATTTTCGACGTTTCGATCGAGCAATCGTCCAAGCTTTCCAAACAATTCGTAGCAGGCGCGCGCAAACGCAAAGACGTCGAGACGATCGGGGAAGAAGAACCGAAATCGATCGTTTTGACCAAACATAAAATCTATTATTCGCCGATTTCATCCTCCACGCTGAAGAAGCGGGCCCATCATTTTGCGGCTTATTAGGTTAGGCGGCGGGGCTTTAAGCGCGATCAGGCAATGCAGTCGAGAGGAGCAGTGAATAGGCATGTCTACGAACCAGAATACGTATGATGAGAGTCAGATACAGGTGCTTGAGGGCCTTGAGGCGGTAAGAAAACGTCCAGGTATGTATATTGGCTCCACTAGCGGCAAAGGTCTTCACCATCTCGTGTGGGAAGTCGTCGACAACTCGATCGACGAGGCGCTCGCCGGCTTCTGTACACATATCGATGTTATCGTTCACGAAGATAACAGCATTACCGTAATCGACAACGGACGGGGGATCCCGGTCGGCGAGAATACGAAGCTGAAGAAATCGACGCTCGAAGTCGTCATGACCGTTCTCCATGCAGGCGGCAAGTTCGGCGGCGAGGGCTATAAAGTATCCGGCGGTTTGCACGGTGTAGGTATCTCGGTTGTGAACGCATTGTCCGAGCACGTTACCGTTACGGTTAAGCGCGACGGCCACATCTATCAGCAAGAGTATCGTCGTGGAGCGCCGCAATATGACATTAAGGTCATCGGCGACTCAGACGAAACAGGAACGACGACACGGTTCAAACCGGACCCTGAGATCTTCACGGAAACAATCGTATACGAGTACGATACGCTGCAATCACGTATCCGTGAGCTGGCGTTCCTGAACAAGGGCATCTCTATTACGTTGCTTGACGAGCGCTCCGGCCAGACGAATACGTACAAGTACGACGGCGGTATTATCGAATTCGTCCAGTACTTGAACCGGACGCGCGAAGTCGTGCATGAGACGCCGATTTACGTCGAAGGAATGAAGGACCATATCAGCGTCGAGGTTGCGTTGCAATATAACGACAGCTACACGGAGAACATCTACTCGTTCGCCAATAACATCAACACGCATGAGGGCGGAACGCATGAGTCCGGCTTCAAGAGCGCATTGACTCGGATCATCAATGACTATGCGCGCCGTACGAATTCGATTAAGGACAATGACGCCAACCTGTCAGGCGACGACGTACGTGAAGGTTTGACAGCGATCATCTCGGTCAAGATTCCAGAGCCGCAATTCGAAGGCCAGACGAAGACGAAGCTAGGCAACAGCGAAGTACGGGGTATCGTCGAGTCTCTGTTCGCTGAGAAGCTTCAGGAGTTTCTCGATGAGAATCCAGCGACGTCGAAGCGGATCGTCGAGAAGGGGCTTATGGCTTCCCGCGCCCGTGAGGCAGCACGCAAAGCACGCGAACTGACGCGCCGTAAGAGCGCGCTCGAAGTCAGCTCCCTGCCAGGCAAGCTGGCGGATTGCTCGTCCAAGGATGCTTCGATCAGCGAGCTGTATATCGTCGAGGGCGACTCGGCAGGCGGCTCGGCTAAGCAAGGACGCGACCGTCACTTCCAAGCGATTCTGCCGCTCCGCGGTAAAATCCTGAACGTTGAGAAAGCTCGTCTTGACCGCATCCTCGGTAATGCCGAGATTCGCGCGATCATTACGGCGCTCGGCACCGGTATCGGCGATGACTTTGATCTTGCGAAGGCTCGTTATCACAAGATCATCATCATGACTGACGCCGACGTCGACGGTGCGCATATCCGTACGCTGATGTTGACGTTCTTCTACCGCTACATGCGCAAGATCATCGACGCTGGCTATATTTATATCGCACAGCCGCCACTGTTCAAGATCGAACGCAACAAGGTCGTCCGCTATGCGCAATCCGAGAAGGAGCGCGACGACATTATCGCCGAATTCGGCGAAGGTACCAAAATCAACGTACAGCGGTACAAAGGTCTTGGCGAGATGAACGCCGGCCAGCTGTGGGAGACGACGATGGATCCGGAGAGCCGCACAATGCTGCAGGTGACGATCGAGGATGCTATCGAAGCCGACATCATGTTCGATACGCTGATGGGCGACAACGTCGAACCGCGCCGTGAATTCATTCACCAGTTCGCGAAGTACGTGAAGAACTTGGACATTTAACTGATAACGACTGCAAGCCGCTGGACAGCACAAGTCCGGCGGCTTTTCTATTATCGGATTTTTCTTCTGTAGCGGCCGTAACCGACGCAGTAACGGTATATGCGATTGAAGACACTCGGATCTCCCAGCTTACGAAAAATGAAGGGGTCAGGCCTCGTGTTCACTTCCAGTATCCACGGGCGTAATTCGTAATCGATGGCCACGTCGACGCCGATCTCCTTAATGCGCGGATAGCGGGCTTGCAGCGTCTTAGCTGTATCTAGCCCGAGCTGCGACAAGCGGTTGGACAGTTCTGTCTGCTCGGCTTCGCTCATATGGGTCGACAAGAGCGTCGCTATCGGCAGCGGTGTACCGCCGCTGTGATAGTTGGTGACGATTTTGGCCGGATGGCCGAGCCTGCCGATAATGCCTGTCGTCTCCCACTCGCCAATCTCATTGTGCTGTACCATGACCCTTAGATCGAATCGCCGGTTCTCATGCTGCAGCAGCGCAATTCCCCTCTGAACAATATAGGCGCGCCCCTTTTGTGTGGACAGCAAGGCTTTATAGAGTCCATCGAAAGTAGAATAACGTCGAATCCGCTCGCTTACTTGGAATTTATAGGGTTTGATTTCAGTGCTTAATTTGTCGACGCGGATGACGCCTAGACCGAACGAGCCGGAGTCTGGCTTCACATAGACCATGCCATAGTGCTCCAGCATCGTCTTTAACGTGTTGCGGTTGAAGCGCAGCGTTAAGGGAATATATCTGCGAATATGCTCGGATCGAAGGAGCACCGCTGTCTTAGCCCATTTACTTTGTATGCGCTGGATTGCCACTCATGAACGCCGCCTTTCGCCATAAAAACTATCCCCGATCATTCGACAAGCCGAAGGAGACAGAGGTGGAAATCGATGTTATAATAGAGGGGTATGCCTAGAGTCGAATACAGTCTTTCATTCCCTAACAGCATATGGCGGAATATGGCGCGAAGCGAAGGGCGGCTATCTCATTTTGACAGCTAATGTGCCCGATTTGCGGATGCAAGAAGACGTATTCATCAGGTTTAAGCGAAGCGGCTTTGTGAAAGAAATAGACTAGTGGAATGATCGGTATATTGCCGATTTTTTGACGTTTTTAAAAGCAGGCCGTTGTGTGACGCCAGCAGCCGACTCGATTTACAATCAGCTCTCGCGGGCTGATTCTTTCATAACGATGCAACTGGCCGCTTAGGCAAGCAGCAATCGTGTTACAGATGACGTCAGGAGGGTAACAATGTCGGAAGAACAACGCTCCCAAATAAAAGACCGCGATATCGGCACGGAGATGCGCGACTCGTTCATGGACTATGCCATGAGCATTATCGTCAGCCGCGCACTGCCGGACGTTCGCGACGGACTCAAGCCCGTGCATCGGCGTATTCTATATGCGATGTCCGAATTGGGGATGTCGCCGGACAAGCCGTACAAGAAATCGGCGCGGATCGTCGGCGAGGTAATCGGTAAGTACCATCCGCACGGCGACTCGGCTGTCTATGAATCGATGGTCCGGATGGCGCAGGATTTCTCGATGCGCTATATGCTGGTCGATGGACACGGCAACTTCGGATCCATTGACGGCGATATGGCCGCGGCAATGCGTTATACGGAAGCTAGGCTCTCGAAGATTGCGATGGAGCTGCTTCGGGATTTGAATAAAGAGACGGTCGACTTCGTACCGAACTACGACGGCGAAGAGCATGAGCCTGCTGTTCTTCCTTCGCGGTTCCCGAACCTGCTTGTGAATGGCGTAACGGGCATTGCCGTCGGTATGGCGACGAATATCCCGCCTCACAATTTGAGTGAAGTGATCGACGGCGTTCAAGCGCTGATCCGCAATCCGGAGATTACGGCTCTTGAGCTGATGAGCTATGTGAAAGGTCCGGACTTCCCGACGTATGGTTATGTCATGGGACAATCCGGTATCCGTCAAGCTTATACGACAGGCCGCGGATCGATTACGATGCGCGCTAAGGCGACGATCGAGGAGAACGGCGGCAAGGCTCGTATTATCGTGCACGAGCTGCCGTACCAAGTGAATAAAGCCCGTCTCGTCGAGAAGATCGCAGAACTCGTACGCGAGAAGAAGATCGACGGCATAACTGACCTGCGTGACGAATCCGACCGCAATGGTATGCGGGTCGTTATCGAGCTGCGGCGCGACGTTACGCCTTCAGTCGTGCTGAACAACTTGTACAAGCAGACGCAATTGCAGTCGACATTCGGCATCAACATGCTGGCGCTCGTCAATCGCGAGCCTCGCGTCCTCAATCTGAAGGAGATGCTGTATTATTACTTGCAGCACCAGATCGAGGTTATCCGCCGGCGCACCGAATACGATCTGAAAAAAGCGGAAGCGCGCGCTCACATCTTGGAAGGCTTGCGCATTGCGCTCGATAACCTCGATGAAGTGATTGCACTCATCCGCGGGTCCCGTACGACTGAAGATGCGCGTGAAGGGCTCATCGCACGGTTCGGGCTTAGCCTGGAACAGGCGCAGGCGATTCTTGATATGCGTCTGCAACGCCTCACCGGCTTGGAGCGCGACAAGATCGAAGCGGAATACAACGAGCTGCTTGCTAAGATCGCGGAGTACAAAGCGATTCTGGCTGACGAGCAGTTGGTTCTCGATATTATTAGCACGGAGCTGTATGAGCTCAAAGACCGGTTCGGCGACGAACGCCGGACGGAGATCACGATCGGCGAAGACGAAATTCTCGACGAGGATCTGATTCCGCGCGAGGACGTCATCATCTCGATCACCCATTCGGGCTATGTGAAGCGTCTTCCGGTTACGACCTACCGCAGCCAGCGCCGCGGCGGCAAGGGCGTAATCGGCATGGATACGAAAAATGATGACTTCGTTGAACATCTGTTCGTATCGAATACGCACCATTACTTGCTCTTCTTCACCGACAAGGGCAAAGTATACCGGCTCAAAGCGTATGAGATTCCGGACCTTAGCCGGACTGCACGCGGCACGCCGATTATTAACTTGCTGCAGATCGAGCAAGGGGAAGTCGTAAACGCGGTTATTCCGGTTGAATCGTTCGATAACGATCAATATCTGTTCTTCGCCACACGCCAAGGCGTCGTGAAGAAGACGCCGCTCAACGATTATTCGAACATCCGCAAAGTCGGCTTGATCGCGATATCGCTGCGTGAGGATGATGATCTGATCGCCGTGAAACTGACGGACGGGAACCAAGAGATTATTATGGGCACGAGCCAAGGGATGTCGATTCGTTTCCCTGAGCAAGATGTCCGTTCGATGGGACGCTCGGCGACAGGGGTCAAGGGTATTCAGTTGGACGAAGACGACAAAGTTATCGACATGGATATCGTCCAGGAAGATAACGACGTTCTGATCGTAACGTCCAAGGGCTACGGCAAACGGACTCCGATGAGCGAATACCGGACTCAGAGCCGCGGCGGCAAGGGCATCAAGACGCTCAACGTAACGGACAAGAACGGAACGATCGCCGGTCTCAAAGTCGTCGTCAACGATGAAGACCTGATGATCATGACCTCTTCGGGGACGATGATCCGGACCAGCATGGATGGCATCTCAACCATGGGACGGAATACGCAGGGCGTGAAGCTGATTCATATCCGCGAGGATGATTCGGTGGCGACGGTAACGCGTGTCGCGCGCAGTGAAGAGGAAGAGCATGAAGAAGAAGAAGCGGGAGATGTAGGCGAGGAGTAAGGCTTGCATTCTGGCTCAAATAAATCGGTGGACGGCGTACTTGTAGGGAACGGGAGGAGCAGCGCATGGCAAGCGTATCGGTAACGAGAATAAAACCGGGTTCAAAGTTGGTTCTGGATGTACAGACGCCGCTGGGCAATACCCTGTTCCACAAAGGCGTCGTTCTAACGCCTAGGGAACTTGATATTTTACGGGCGTTTCAAGTAAAGCAGGTTGAGGTCGAAGTCCCTATCGAGAAGCCGGCCGACAAAGCCGGTTCCTCCACGAAGGACGAACAGCCGAAAGCGAAGGAAGAAGAAAGCCAGAAGAACAGCACGGACTTCCAACGCGAGTATGATGCTACTTTTCAGTTAGTGCGCAAAGTATTCAATAATGCGCTGTCCGGGGAAGCACTTCCAGTGCTTGATCTGCGCAATCAACTCGAGAAGCTGATTGGAACGATCGGGGAGTACAACGTGCTTACGTATGTGCCAACTGGACTGAAAGATAGCGAGTATTGGTATCATAACGCAATGTTGACGGCTATAACTTCCTATTTGCTTGCCCGTTGGAACGGGTTTCCGGCAAAGGATTGGATGCAGATCGCACTTGGCGGCTTGCTCCATGATATCGGCAATGCGAAAGTCGACCGCACCATTTTGAACAAACCTACGGCGCTTAATCCGGATGAGACAGAGGAAGTGCGTCGTCACACCGTACACGGTTATCAGATGCTGAAGGCGAACGCTGCGCTGAACGAGGGAGCAAGACTCGTATCGCTGCAGCACCATGAACGGGTAGACGGAAGCGGGTACCCTCTGGGCATTGGCTCTGACAAGATCCACCCTTACTCGAAGATCGTTGCCATAGCAGATATTTTCCATGCGATGACGCTGAATAAGGCTTACCGGAAAGGGGCTTCGCCTTATCTGGTGCTAGAGCAGATCCAGAAGGATGCATTCGGCAAGTTGGAACCCGCATATGTGCGTATGTTCATTGAGAAGGCGACACAGTTCCATAACGGTACTGTTGTGCGTCTTAGCGACGGGCGGGTCGGCGAGATCGTATTCTCGGACCGTAACCATCCGACAAGGCCATGGGTATCGTGCAGCGGTGCGATCGTCAATCTGACGGTAGAGCGGTCGTTGTACATTGAAGAAGTTATAGCGAATTAGCACATACAGCTACGGGAAAGCCACTCACCAGAATAGGTGAGTGGCTTTTATATCTAAACAAAAGAAATCATAATTAAATGATAAAAAAGGGTTGCAATGAGTAATCTGCCTATGTTATATTATTTAAGTCGCCGCTGAACGAAACGGTGACACGAAAGAAAAGCTTGACACAACTAAACAACATCTGATAAGATGTAAAAGTTGTC
>NZ_BILZ01000004.1 GCF_004000825.1 Paenibacillus kobensis NBRC 15729
GGCGAGATGGCCCGCCGGTAGAACCGGACTGGCGCCTGGAACACTTTAATGATCATCGCCGTCTCCATCTTGGCGGCAATCCTTGCAATAGCCGAACACTTCGAACTTATGCTTCACGACTTGAAAATTGTCCGGCACGACCGTCTGATCCATCGGACAATGCGTAATTGGATATGTCTTGCCGCATTGCAGGCAGATCAAATGATGATGATGGTCATGCTCCCGGCAGTGAAGCTTGAAGCGGACGCCCTCTTCGAAGACGACCTGTTCCAGCACGCCGAGTTCTTCCATTACGCGCAAATTCCGGTATACGGTATCGAAGCTGAGACCGGAATAGATGCGCCCCATATATTCATAGACGTCCTTAGGTGACATATAACCAGGCGAATCCGCGAAAAGCCCGGCCAGTGTCTTGCGTTGGTCGGTTATTCGCAGCCCTTGAGCCGCCATCTTCTGAACGATTTCATCCGTAGTCATCGTAAGCAAGCCAAACCCTCCGAATCCACACAATCTTCTAAAACCATAATGCCCGAAATCGTTAGCGCCGTCAATGCAGCCTCGCCGGGTTCTATTCATTAGACATATGGAGGCATATGGCAAAAAAGGCTGCGGAGAGTACGCCACATCGCGTACTGCTGCCGCAGTCTCAGACCTATCCGCCTACCAGCGAAGCTCAGGGAGCGGTGTAAAGAGCATAGAAATCGGCAAGTTGCCGCCAGGCGCGATCGTAAAGACGATCTCAACCGACTCTTCTGTCGATCCGGTTCGGTACAGCACGCCCGCGGAGTTCTGGTCTTTAATAATGCTGCCGTTGGCCGGCAGCGCCACTAGCTTGCCGTTGACAAGAAACGCACCCATGTAATAGCCGCCGCGCGGATTCAGCGAGATGAGCGTATTCGGCGCAACGCGGTTCAAATTCATCGTATACATAACGCCAAAGTTGCCCTTATTGACTTCCAGATTGCCGGTCAAGCCGTCGTAGCCGTCTTGGAAAGTATCAAATTTCCCGTCGCCGATCACCATGCGCTGCGGCTGGCTGCCAATGACATCATTCAGCTCGATCTCCCGGTTCGTTCCGTTGAACGTGCCGCGAACGTGAACGTCACGCGTCATGTATTCCAGATTAGGCAGCTCAGCAACCGGATTCTTGCCCTCTCGCACGACGACGACCTGGAAGTCCAGACTCTGGTCGGTAACCAAATCGGCGAATGCCGAGAACACTTCACTCGGCTTGATCGCACGCTGCGAGATAATTGGCAGAACTTCCTTCGTCTCGCCCGGCTTGACTGTCATCCAGGTCGTAGCCGGCTTGGAAGCAAGCGAAGTCAAGTAACGCATCGTCGACGCTTTACCTGTCGCCGATACTTGAGGGTTCGGTCCGCCAATTCCGTTCGCGTTCAGACCAACGTTCGCCGTTGTACCGCCATAATTGGTCGCGAGCAAGTACATCTTAACCGGTGCGCCGACATTATTCATGTTATGGAACATGAAACGCACTTCACCGAGAAGCTGATCCTGATAAGCGATCCCTTCCTCCGTCCACGTCTCCGGACTGTTGCTCCGCACCATCTGAGCCGGTTCGAACACTGGCGTGAAGTTAATCGTCGAGTACTCTAGTACACTCGCGCCGTTAATGGGATAGATGTCTCCAACCGGTGTGAACAATTTAACATATTCGTCGCGCGTATATAATACTTCGTTCGATACCGTTACCGTCTTCGTCACTTGCGAAGTCAACCCATGGCGGTCCGTCACTTCGAGCGTGACCGGGTAATCGCCTGCCTCGAAGAACACTTTCTCGTTACCCGTCCACTTCGTCGAAGTGATCGAATTCTCGTCATCCGTGCTTCGGTCCGAATAGATGACGTTCTCGCCGATCCGGTAAACGCTCTTCTCGGTCGAGAAATCGGCAACCGGAGGCTGGTTCGGCGCTTTGACGACGATCGTGACGGAATACGGATCGCTCCACACGCCGTTGCCGTCTTGAACTTGCCGGGTGATCGTATAGGTGCCTGCTTGATCGAACACCGTCAGGTTGTTCGTCCACGACTCGTTCGCGATGCCGGTACCGCTAGGCACGACCGACTTGTCGATATATTGAACCGTCGTCTGCTGCGCATAGATCTCCGCTGGCGCTACTTCGAATGCCGCAGTCGGCGCCTTCGGCGCAGTCGACCACGTAAGCGTCATGACGTTGCCGATCAGCGACAGGTTTGCGCCCGTCAATTGCGACCACGATTTGACCGGTATCATAAACGTGCCCGCTTGATTGATAGCCGGACCGTTCAGCATGATTTTCTCGCCGTTCTTCAGTACGGTCTTATTGTTCGGACTGAACCGGAGCTCGACGCCGTCCTTCGTCGCCGTCGACTGCTTCGTCGCCGCGATGTATCCAACTTTATAGCCGAACTCAACCGCAATTGCTTTCAGCGGAATATACGAAGTTCCGTTGATGAACGAAAGGGGCTGGGCAGCCGTCGTCTTCACTCCGTTGTGAAGGATGACCTTGCTGTTCTTGTTCATCGTAATTTTGTCTGTCGGCGCAGCCAATTGTGCGCTCGTTGTCGTAATCGATGTCGGGACGGCTGGCGTATTAACAGAGGATGGAACGCTTGTATCCGCCACCTCTGTGCCTGGAGCCTGATTCGGATCCGAGCCTTCCGCTTGAACTGCCGTCTGAGAGACGGCTACTTGTGCAACCAATAGAGATAAGAGCAACAACCATTTCAGCTTTTTCAAAACAACGACTCCTTCTGCATTCTGCTTCTTCTCAACGTTTTCAGACACTTCTTGCGTGCCTGTATCTAAGAATGCCTATATGCATTGGACGCCTAGCAGCATACAAAGGTTGCGTATGGAAGCCGGGTTGTCAAACTTTTGCCACATTTACATCCGAATTGGAAATCCAATCCATCAACCATTCACTTTCATATTCATCATAAAACTGCCCGCCATAACGAGAAACATCACGAGGCTTGCAATGCCTAGCACTTTGCGTCTGAGAATTAGTGATTGGATCTTGGAAACTTCCGCTTTCGTATGTTTCGCTTCCGAAACGGAGCGATGGGCGAACAAATATGCGATAACGCACACGACAAACACAATGTTGGTCATGAACCAAATGCCAGTCCACATGGGCGATCAGCCTCTCCTCTTATTCAAAATAAATAACCGCCAGCCGGAACGCCGCATCGACCGGCCGTATCCGCTGGCGGAATCCTATTAACATGCGAGGCGCCAAGACGGCGCCGCTTGTCCAACTTCGAACACACCGTTATAAATACCAGGTGTTCAGAATAAGGCCGAATACGACTGCGCTTACGACAGCTCCCGCGAACGAAAACCATCCCGTGCGGAACCGCAGTTGAAACATGCTCAGCACGCCAAAGCTAAGCAGCGAGAAGATAAGCATAATGAATACGGCTCCGAGTACGAACAACCCCGCCGAAACACTGCTGACGTCGACAAGTGTCATGAACAATCCTCCTAAATTGATATACAGCCGTCGCTGCATATACATACCTCGCTACATTATAACGAAAGCGTGACAGCGTTACCAGTAGCTGCATGCGTCGAAATCATGACAAATCGTCACCAACGGATCGGCATTTCGTAATATTGTCGGTTCGCCGGTTTTTTGCGGAGTTTGATTTGGAGTATGCCATCCTTGCACAGCGCCTTGCACGAACGGGGCAGCACCTGCTTCGCAAGCGGAACCGTGTCCTTCTTGCCTTCCGGCAAACCTTCGATCCGCACTTTATCCTCCCTTACGAGAAGCCGCAGCTCCGAAGGATGCACACCGCGCGGAATCGGCCATTTGATGACAATAAAATGATGTGTTTCAAACGTTTCCGCCGCATTCTGCCCAGCCAGCTTCCCTTTCTCTTGTATCGCATCCGCCATCATCGATTTCACGTAATTTGCGACCCACCCCGTATCTTTGAGCGCATCGAACCCGCGCGGAAGCTGCTGCGTCTTCATCCATTGCTCCATATCGTCCCATTTCGTCATGCTTCCCGCCTCCTACGTAATCCGCTGATATCCATCACCCAACACCCTATAATATGCGATTAGCCCAAACAAGGTACTTCGGCCGCCTAAATCCTATGGGCATGTGCGGAACCAATGGGCGAATGCCGCATACGATAGCGTATATCGATATTCGAATAAGGAGGTTCGAAGCGCATGCCAGCTGTCGTAGGCTTCGTCAACATTACAAGCGTCGGCTCCAGCTCCGTCGTTCAGTTCGGCGATACGGTCCAAGTATCGCCTTCGAGCAACTCCAAAACGTATGCAGGCGCAGGTTCATTCCTGACCGGCGGGTTAGCGAACTCCAACAACGCCCTTAGCGCCACCAACACACTTGATCCCGATGTACAGGACAGCACACAAAACCAAGTCGGAAACGGCGTTAACGTCATATGAGCAATTGGACGATTTATCAGCAGATTACGATTCAACAGCTTCGTGTACAAAGCGTATCGAACAGTTCTGTTCTTCAAGTCGGCAGTGCCGGTTCGATCCGCTCGCTGTCGCAGCTGTACAACTCCGGCGGATTTACGGGACCTGCCCCGCAGTTAGGGGAAGAAAATCCGCTCTCTTTCGTCCCGCTTCCGAATCCGGCTTAAAGAGGCGAGGTGCGTGTGCATGACGTCGTCGAACAATAGCGGTATACCGCCAGCAAGCCAACCCCCGCAGTCATCCGAGTCAAGGCCGCAGCAGGCTGCGTCGGGATGGCCGGGATGGCCGGCCTGGGTTGCCCAGGTGCAGAACGCTTTGAGACTGCAGCAGGAACAGATCATGATGCTGCAAAAACGTGTCGACATGTTGTCCGCGCAGTTGAAATCAGCCGAAGCTAAACCAACTTACAGCATTGATAAAATCGAGTATCATTTCGATCAATTAAAAATCGAGAAGCTCGACGGCACCTTAAACATCGGCATTCAGCCTCCTGCTGACGGAAGCGAAAGCAATATCGACCAGCTCATTGTTCAGCAAGCGAAAAATGGACACGGCATCGGTATCACGGGCGATGGGAGCGGAGACGGCAATAACGTTGTGGGGTCCGGAACAAGCGGCACACCGAACGTGTTCCCGTCGGCAGGACCGGCAGCGACGAATCTGCCGCCTCCTTTTGACAATATCCAACGGAGAGTTAACCAGTATATGGAACAACAAGGAGCTGAGGCATTAGCGTCTCTGGAACAGGAGATCGGATTGCCGCTCGATCCTTATCACCGCAGAATTGTCATCGAGGACATTCGGCGCCAGCTTCCGACACGCATTCAGTTCTATATGCAGCAGATGAAGACTAACAATCCGGATTCCGACACACAGCCGTTCACCGTTGAGGAACAGGTGACAGGCAAGACGATCCGGGACATACAGATGGCGTTCCGCCAATACTTGATGAAATTGAGCACGAATGGTTCCGGACCTGAAGGAGGAGGCATACTGCAAGCATGATTTTCTACGTGGTCAATCATGAAATATGCGTCGGCTCAATCGAGGTGTTAGGTGTATCCAGCTCATCGCTGCTGCAAGTCGGCGATAATGATACGATATCGCTGTTCTCGATGTTCGATACGCCTCCGGAGTCGGTCGTAGTCGGACAGCTGGCACCGCTTGAGCTGCCTGAAGGTTTCGAGAATGCGGAAGGCGAACGGAGGCCGGACGGCGGATCCGGGCCGGTAACGATCAAGCTCAGATGAGAATGAACGGCGTTACTTTTTATATTCCAGGTGCCAATTTGCCGGAACCGACCTTTCTGTCTCTCGACGATACCAACATACGCACATCGGAAGTTCAGGGCATTTATGTGAATACGCTCTCGCAAGCGGGTATGCTGCAAATCGGCGACCGTTCTGAATCGAATGCGGTTCTTCGGGCGCTCGCCGTACAGCGGCAGGAAGATCACCCTTATGCGGGGGATGTTTTTTTTGAATCGTATGTTATATTCGACAGGCCTATCCCTGCATTCATCGATGCCAACGATCCTGACAGCTTTGTCGTCACGCATAGATGGAATGCATGCCCGGTTATTTCGGTCGGGTGCATTAGCATTACAAGCGCTGGCGCAGCAGCGCAGATTGTCATCGGCACCGGCCAGACGCACCGCTCCGAGGCGCGCATTAAACATATTCGCCAGTATAAAGGCAGGCACTCGCTTCCGCCTGCTTATCCATAACATGCGGCACCGTGAAGCGGCGTATGTGATGCCAGGCCGATTACCGGCTGTTCTTCGGCAGCAAACATATAGGCGAATGTTGAAATGATTTGCAACCGGTATAAACGTCTATATCAATGGCCCTCCTGCCACATACATTAGAAGTGTGAGATCAACCTTCACACACAGTACCAAATAGGAGGTCATGAACTATGGGATATCCTGTTGCAGGCATTGCAGGGGGCCACGGCTGCAGCCCTGTTGGGGGCGTAGGCGGCTTCTGCACTGGCATCGGCGTCATTCTCGTTCTCTTTATCCTGCTTGTCATCGTACTTCGCGCAGGCTGGTTCTGATTCCGATGCGAATGCGATAAATAGTCAATAGGGCCGACGCCTGCGGTAATCGCGGGCGCCGGCCCTTTTGGCGACGTCTCATCTTGGATATATCTCAGACCTCCGTAACTTCATGCACGCTACACTTTGCGCCCCAATATAACGACATCCCGTTCCACGCCATCCAGCTCGCAAGCTCCGGGCAGCAGCCCCCATTGCTGAAAACCATGCTTATTCAGCAGCCGAAGACTCGGCTTATTATGGCCGAACACGAAACCAAGCAGCGTCTTAATGCCGAAGTCTCCACACGCATGAATGGCACGGTCTAACAAGAACCCCCCAATGCCGGTTCCGCGGTACTGGTCAGCAATATATATGCTTAGCTCTGCCGTTGCGTGATAAGCCGGCCGGCCGTAGTACGGCTGGAAGCTAAGCCACCCCACCATCTCCGTGCCGTTATGCGCGACCCAGATCGGCCGCGTACTCCAATCCCGGTTGCGGAACCAAGGCAGACGGCTTTCAACGGTCACAGGCTCCGTATCCGCCGTAACCATCCGGCTCGCTACCGTCGAATTATAGATTGCGACGATCGCAGGCAAGTGATGCTCTTCTGCCGTCGTAACTCGTATCTCTATCCCCACCGTTCATCGCCTCCCTGACCGTCATTCTGAAAGTAATAGCATCATGATGGAAACCTAACGGGCGCCTCGTTGGACGCCGCATTCTTATTATCGCATAGATAGCGGACACGCTCCAGAACGGACATTTAATCGTTCGCAGCAGCCCGTCCACACTTGATTCTCTGCCAACGGTCGCATACAATTAGGTTCATTATGCGTATAACCTCGACAATCCGGGTCGAGGGTTTCTACCGGGAACCGTAAAATCCCGATTACCATCATGCTTATTCGGCATGGATGGTAATCGGGATTTTTTTATTTCGTTGAAGGAGATGATACTGTCATGAACACTGCGAACAAATTGTTAAAGCGAATCGAAACAGCAGCACACAGAGCTGTTGCCGATCTTATTATTCAAAACGGAACGATCGTCAATGTATTTACGGGTGAGGAGATGAAGGGCGATATCGCCATCGCAGACGGCGTGATCGTTGGAATCGGCACGTATAAGGATGCGAAACAAGTCGTGGACGCAGCCGGTCAATGGGTGCTTCCTGGATTAATCGACGGGCATGTCCATATCGAGAGCTCGATGCTGACACCGCCTCAATTCGCCCAAATTGCCGTTACGCACGGGGTGACGACGGTTGTGACCGATCCGCATGAAATCGGCAATGTAATGGGTTCCGAAGGCATTCAGTATATGTTGGAAAAGTCTATTGGACTGCCGGTCGATATATACGTCAACCTGCCGTCATGCGTACCGGCAACTCCGTTCGAGAGCAACGGCGCCCGTCTCGATGCGGAACAGCTGCGGCCGTTCTACAACGATCCGAACGTCCTCGGTCTCGCCGAGGTGATGGACTTCCCTGCTCTATCCAGCGCAAGATCGGACCTGTTGGACAAGCTTGCGGACGCACTGGATCATGGCGCGCATATTGACGGCCACGCTGCCGGCATATCGCGCGAGCAATTGAATCTATATATGGCAGCCGGCATTCGCACCGACCATGAATGCGTCAACGCCGAAGAAGCCCGGCACCGGCTGGATCTAGGCATGTATTTGATGATCCGGGAAGGCACGGTCGCCAAAGATTTGGAAGCGATCCTGCCAGCTGTTACGCCGAGAAACGCCCGAAGATGTCTCTTCGTCACTGACGATAAGCTCATAGACGACTTGCTGGAGGAAGGCAGCGTGGATCACAATATCCGGCTCGCTATCCGCAACGGTCTAGATCCGGTTACCGCCGTTCAGATGGCGACGATCAATGCGGCGGAATGCTTCGGCCTTCGCGATCGCGGCGCTATTGCGCCTGGTTATCGAGCAGACCTTGTTATCGTCGACGACTTGAACCAACTGTCAATCCGGCAGGTGTTCAAGGACGGCAATCGGGTCTATAGTGACGGCCAGCTCCATCTAGAATCTTTTCCGAATGCTGCTCCGACCCCCGATAATGGAATACTAGCGAAAAAAACAATGCGCAGCGGCATGAAGCCGATTCACGCCGGCGATCTGGTCATTCGGCCGCAATCAGACAAGTGCAGCGTCATTGGCATCATTCCGAACTCACTAGTCACCCATCATCTTCAGGAGCAGATTACGTTGAGCAGCGACGGGACATTCATAACGTCCGTGGAACGCGACCAGTTGAAACTGGCCGTCGTCGAGCGGCACCGCGCAACCGGCAATATCGGGTTAGGCATCGTGAAAGGTTTTCAGTTGCTTCGCGGCGCTATTGTATCATCGGTTGCCCACGATTCCCACAACATCATCTGCGCCGGTGTCTCCGATGCCGACATGATGGTTGCAATCGAGCATGTTACCGAGATAAACGGCGGTCTTGCCGTCGCTGTTGACGGCAGCATTATCGCATCGTTGCCGCTTCCGATTGGCGGATTAATGTCCGATCAGCCATTTATAGTCGTATACGAGCAAATGAAAGGATTGAACCGTGCACTCAAGGCCATCGGCGCACCTGGTCATTTTAATCCCTTCCTGACGCTGTCGTTCTTGGCGCTGCCCGTCATCCCTCAGCTCAAGCTGACGGATCTTGGCTTATTCGCATTCGAATCCAACCGGCACATTGCGATCGAGGCGGAATCGGAATAACGTGTTGTCAGTCCGTTACGCGACCGACGTGAGGCGAGGTTGCGATATGAGCTGGTTACGTGATACCTGAACGCAAAAACGCAGCCAATCCCTACTTGAACTGCACCCCAATTGTTAGACACCATCTAGCAATTGGAGGTACAGTTCATACTCGGATCAGCTGCGTTTTTCTAACTCAATTTGGTCAGTTCCCGGTACTTGCCCGCATACTTCGTCACACTCTGAACGAATGTGGCATGCGACCACGTGAGCGGCGCCACCGACAACGGGCCGCCGTCGTGCGGATTCAGCTGCTCCGGGAGGACGCCGCTTTGAAGCGCATGATCGACGACCCACTGCAGCGTGCGTTTCGGGCCTTCGAGATCTTCCAGCGACTCGGCGGATTCGATCTCGTAGTTCGCCACCCATAGCGTGCATATGATCCATGGGTTACCCGGCACTTTCTCGATATCACCAGACTGCTGGAAGTAATAATCGTTCGTATAACGGGCGATGCCTCCTACATGCGTTCGAACGCTTAAGCCTTCTTTGATCGCTTGCATCGTCCGGACGACACGTTCATCATCGACCGGCAGCACGCCGAATTCCCAGATCGCGAACAGACTGCTTTCAAGCGTCATATCTTTGACCCAGCGGTTATCTTTCTGCACAAGTCCCCGGGCGAACCGGCCCGTTTCCTCGTCCCACAAATGCGTTATAATACCGTGCTTAATCGATTGCGCCGTATTCCGGTAATAATCGCTTCGCTCATAGTCGCCGAACAGTTCCGTGAAGTATGCGGCTGCCATCAGTCCGCCATAAACGGATGAGGCCGTATACGTCCAAATGCCGTAACGTTCCTCCCATAAGTCGTAGCTCGGCTTCGGCAGCGACATCGAATGCTCCATGTATTGCGTCAAGAAATGCGCCGCTTTGCGGATCAGATTCGAATACAGCGACTGGGGCAGTTCGATGACTTGGTGGCGGGTATAGTCTTTCCATAATGCAAACAGGACGAGTGCGGTCTCGTCTTCTTGAATCGGCAGCCTGCGGCTTCCTTGGACGATATAGGGATGCCAGCTTGATCCGACCGTTCCATCCGGATTGTATTTATGATACAAATACCCTTCAGGAGCGAGCGCCTGCGCGCAGAAATGAAAGAACGGGGCGATGACGCTGTGGAAGCCTGCTGCGGACATTGACTGGGCGATCAACGCGCCGTCCCGCGGCCACATATAGCTGTAATGATCTCGATTGTATTGCAAAATATCGGTGTCGTTCGCCGCTACAATCGCACCGCGCTCATCTGTCTGCGTTCTGACGATTAACAGGCTTTGCTTGAAGATGCGTATGACGTCGTCAGGCAAATCGCCCAAATCTTTCTCCGCCCGGTGCAGCCAATGCTTCCAGTAGATGACCATTCGGCTCAGCAGCTTCTCCGGATGGTTCTCCTGTACGTATTGGTTAAGCTCCTTCACTTCCTCCAAGCCTTTGCCGATCGTCATCCAGTAGTAGACGGTTTTCTCGCCTCCTGGCGGTACGATCGTCCGGAAGCTGATCGTGCTGTCAACCGACCCTTGCGCGATCGAATTGCCCATCAGAACGCCGTCTTCCGCATCCCGCCAAGTGCCTTCGGCCGATTGAAACCGTTTGATACCGGTCGAATACTGCATGATGCCGCCTTCATCGGAAAATCCGTTGAACATAAAGTACGACGACCTCTTGTAATGAAACAACGTATGGTTTTCCGGAAAATATGCGGCCGTATCGCCAACTTCCGAGCCGTCAATCATCAGATCCTGATGAAAGAACATCCGGAACTCGCGGGGCTCGCCCGCAAGATTGCGGACGACCACGCGTTTAATATATATGCATTCCCGTTGATGAATACCGTCGTTCATATGAAGCTGGACGCCGAGCGCCTCGTGCTTCGCGATAATATTCGTCACCAATGAGCCCTCGATATAGTCGAGCTCGAACTTCCAGCCCGGATCGTCCAGCCACGCGAAGCGACCGGCAACCCAAATACCAAAGCGGCACGTCTGGCCTCCGACATGGTTGAGCTGTCCGACATAAGGATAATAGATATCCCGGATAAAACAATGATTGTCAAGATTGAGAAGCATCTTGCCATTACCAATCACGAGATGACGGGCCATCTTTCTGTCTCCTTTCGCAGAGGCAGCAGTTCAGCATACAGGGACATGTACGATTTGGCAGAACGGCTCCAGCTATGGTCTTCCTTCGCGCCATTCGCAACGATTGTTTTCCAAGCTTCCTCGTCTTGGTACAATGAGAGCGCTCTTCTGACGGTATGAAGCATATCGTGTGCATTATAGTTGGCGAATGTAAACCCGTTGCCCGTTCCAGTATATTCATCGTACGACTGTACCGTGTCTCTAAGCCCACCCGTCTCGCGAACGATCGGCACCGACCGGTATCGGAGTGCTATGAGCTGGCTAAGGCCGCACGGCTCAAACCGCGACGGCATAAGGAACATATCCGAACCCGCGTAGATCCGTCTAGCCAGCCCCTCGTCATAGCCGAGTCTGACATGTAACTGCTCGGGACGCCACTCTGCAGCGGCCCGCAGCATTTGCTCGTAGTAATAATCGCCCGCGCCAAGCACGACAAGCTGAATGCCTTCGTCTAGCAGCGGCTCAATGACATGTTCTATCAGATCGATGCCTTTCTGCTCGACAAGACGAGTCACGATCCCGATAACTGGAATGGATTCAGACTCCGGCAGTCCGAGCTCTTGCTGAAGCGCAAGCTTGTTTTTGCGCTTGCGGGCGATCGATCCTCGGTAAGGGGTATGAAGCGCAGGATCGTTCATGGAATCGTAGCTGTCCGTATCAATTCCATTCAATATCCCATGCAAATCCGACGCGCGCCAACGAATGACGCCATCGAGATTCTCGCCCCAATGCTCCGTCTGAATTTCTTCGGCGTAGGTCGGACTTACCGTCGTCAGCTTGTCCGCATATTGCAAGCCCGCTTTCATACAGTTAGCCGCGCCGTAGAATTCCAGACCGCTTGTCCAAAACCATAAATCATCCATCCCAGCAAGATCCTGCAGCAATTTCTGTCCGAATACCCCTTGGTATTTCAAATTATGAATCGTAAATACCGTACGGACAGAACGGCACAGCGGATCGTACGCATACCTCGTCTTCAGCAGAAAAGGCAGCAGCGCTGTCTGCCAATCATGGCAATGGATAATGTCCGGAATAAAGCCGAAGTGCGGCAAACATTCCGCAATCGCGAAATTGAAGAAGACGAACCGCTCCGGATCGTCTTCGTAGCCGTACAGTCCATCGCGATTAAAATATTGTTCGTTGTCGATCAGGTAATAAATAACGCCGTCGATTTCGGCGCGAAGCAAGCCGCAATATTGGTACCGCCATCCGAAGCGGAACGAGAACGTATGAATCGTCTCGAACCGCTCTGCGAATGAAGCGGGAATGCCGGCATACTTGGGAAGCACTACGCGCGCATCCGCTCCGCGTTCGTTAAGCGCCTTTGGCAGTGCGCCAACGACATCTCCCAGCCCGCCGGACTTCGCCAACGGGACAGCCTCCGAAGCAGCAAACAATACATTCACAGCACTTCCCCCTTACAGTTTTAGATCGTTTTGCGTTTCGCGGCGACGAACGGCAAGCCTGCCGCACCGCGAATGTCCCGGCCATGCTCAATAACAACGTCCTTATCGAGAATCGCGTAATCAAGCACGCTGTTCTCGCCTACAATTCCGTTCTGCATCACGATGCTGTTGCGGATAATCGCCCCTTTGCGGACGTGAACGCCGCGGAACAGTACGCTGTTGATGACCGTGCCTTCGACGACACAGCCGTTGGCCACAATGGACCCGGATACTTTGGCCCCTTCCAAATACCGGGCAGGCGGCTCATCCTTCACTTTCGTATATATCGGCCCCGGACGGAAGAACAGCTCCTTCCATACATCCGCCTTGAGCAGCTGCATGCTATTGTAATAGTAGCTGTCGAGCGTATTGATCATGCCCAGATAGCCGTCGTACATATAGGCGCACACGTTGAGCTTATCAAGCCGCGACATAATCGAATGGCGGATCAAGTGTTCCTGTCCTTGCGCCAGCGATGTCTCTACCAGCTCCAACAACAGATCGCGGCGCATGACGTAAATTTCGGTCGACAGCAAATTGCTGTTCAGCCGGCCGAAATGATCCTGCATTGCCGTAATACGTCCGTCAGCATTCACCTCAACCTTGCGGCTTCTGCCGGGGATGAAGGAAGCCTGCCTTTTGCAGACGACCGTTATATCAGCGCCTTGCTTCTCATGGTACGCAATGACCGGCGCCAGATCGATATTGCAGATCACATGACTGCGCGCAAAGACAACGTATTCTTGCTGGCTTCGCGTGAAATAATCCCGGTTCTGATACATATGGTAAAGGTCGCCGCGGCGCAGATCTTGGCTGTCTTCTGTCGTCGGCGGCAGGATGAAGAAGTCGCTCTGACGGTTATGAAGATCCCAATGTTTGCCGGAGCCCAGATGATCCATAAGCGACCGGAATTTTGTATGCGCGAAGACGGCAACTCTGGATATCCCGCTATTCACCATGTTCGAAAGAATAAAATCGATCAGCCGGTAACGGCCGCCGAACGGCACCGTTGCCGGGCAACGTCCAGCCGTCAGCCCTTCCAAATCATCCGGCTCATGAATCAGATTAATAACGCCCATCACTTTATTTTTCACGACGGTTCGACCTCCAGCAGCGTTTTGTAATTGGCAACGAATTCGTCGCTGCCGACGACGGTCACCGCCGTTTGATCCGGATGTCCGATTGTGACGCCGTCCGCGATAACAGCACCATCGCCGACAATCGTCCGATACAGCTTAGCACCTGCACCTACCCGCGCATTCGGCATGACGACCGACTCCCGGATGACGCTGCCGGCCCCTGCATGCACGCCGTAGAAAATGACAGAACGGTTCACTTCTCCCTCGATCAAGCAGCCTTCCGTAATGATGGATGACACAATGCGCGCCTGCGGAGCAATATATTGCGCCGGCCGATTCGGGCTCACCGAATAGATGCGCCATTCCGGATCGGTCAGATCAAGAGGCGGACGGTCGTCCAGCAAATCCATGTTCGCTTCCCACAAACTCTCAATTGTGCCGACATCTTTCCAATAGCCCTTGAACGGATAGACGAACATATCCATGCCGTCTTTCAGCATCGCAGGCAATATATCTTTGCCGAAATCATTGGAAGAGTGGCGGTTCGCCTCGTCCCGAATCAAATAACGCTGCAGCACCGGCCACGAGAAAATATAAATACCCATCGATGCCGTATTGCTTGTCGGCACCTTCGGTTTTTCTTCGAATGCGGTAATCCGGTCCTCATCGTCCGCATGCATGATGCCGAACCGGCTCGCTTCCTTCCAGGGCACTTCGATACCGGCAACCGTAACGTCCGCTCCCGTCTTCTTGTGGTGAGCGAGCATTTTTTCATAGTCCATTTTGTAGATGTGGTCACCAGAGATGATGAGCACATACTCAGGGTCGGAACGGTCAATGAACCCCATATTCTGGTAGATGGCATTCGCCGTCCCTTTGTACCATACGCCGCCCTTCTGCTTAACGAATGGAGGCAGTATGGCCATACCGCCATCGCGCCGGTCAAGTCCCCACGGACTGCCGATACCTAAATAACGGTTCAAATCAAGCGGCTGGTACTGCGTCAAAACACCAACAGTGTCGATGCCAGAATGAGCGCAATTGCTGAGCGTGAAATCGATAATGCGATATTTCCCGCCAAAGTAAACGGCCGGCTTAGCCAAATCTTTCGTCAATACGCCGAGTCTTTTGCCTTCTCCCCCGGCGAGCAGCATGGCGACCATTTCTTTACGCCCCATAGACATCCACTCCTAGTTAAAATAATTGTGGCGTGTTTCCTTCATAACGGAATAACAAAAACGAGAAAGAATGAAGCGAAAACGCAATGCTATGTCCACGCCCGTGATAAGAAATCGGGTCGCTGCATATGGTATAGGTCACGCTGCCTTCGGCACTTTCTTCGCTATCGCCAGTGTGCAGCAGCAAGCTGTAAAGGCCAGGCTCAGGAACGCCAATCCGGTATTCACCGTAATCGTTCCGCGAGAAATTACAGACGACGACGGCGATTTCATCGACGTCCCGTCCCCTCCGTTCAAAGCTAATGACGCTCTGCTCGGCGTTATGTACATCGATCCAGCGGAAGCAATCCGCTTCCGTATCCCGTTCCCATAAAGCCGGAGTGCAGCGGTAGATGGTGTTCAAACGCCTTACGTAACGGTGCATGCTGTGGTGCATCGGGTAATCAAGCAGCATCCAGTCGAGCTGTTCAAGATCTTTCCATTCATCGAACTGCCCCCACTCGCCGCCCATGAACAGCAGCTTCTTGCCGGGATGTGTAATCCAGTAGCCGTAAAATAATTTAAGCTGAGCAAATTTCTCTTCGTATGAACCAGGCATTTTGTGCAGAAGTGATCTTTTGCCATGTACAACTTCGTCGTGGGATAGCGGTAACACATAATTTTCCGAGAATGCGTATAGAAGTGAGAACGTGATGAGGTCGTGGTTGTGTCTGCGGTCGGCCGGGTCAAGCTGCATATAACGCAGCATATCGTTCATCCAGCCCATGTTCCATTTGAAGTTGAATCCGAGTCCGCCGAGGTAGGTAGGTGATGTGACTGCAGGCTGAGCTGAGGAATCTTCGGCAATCATTAGCGTCTCGGGATAGTAGTGAAATACGACTTCGTTCAGCGTCCGCAGAAAACGGAGCGCGTCTAAATCCTCTTTGCCGCCATAGGGGTTGAGCGTACAAAGCTCAGGCGGTTTATCCATATGAAGATCGACCATGTGGGCAACTGCATCTACCCGAAGGCCGTCGATATGATAAACGTCCAACCAGTATAAAGCGTTCGAAATTAAATAACCGACTACTTCGCTTCGTGCGAAATCGAAGGATAGCGTTCCCCATAGCGGCTTGTCGGCTTTGCGCCAATTAGGGCCTTCGAAGAGCGGCGTGCCGTCGAATTCGCGGAGTCCGTGATCATCCCGGCAAAAATGGCCTGGAACCCAGTCCATGATGACGCCTATTCCTTGCTGATGGCAGCGGTCGACGAAGTGCATTAGCTGCTTCGGTGTGCCATATCGGCTGGTAGCTGCATAAAAGCCGGTAATTTGATATCCCCAAGACCGATCGAACGGATGCTCAGCGAGCGGGAGCAGCTCGATATGGGTATAGCCCATCGATACTGCGTAGTCAACTAGCTGGTCCGCCAGTTCACTGTAGGAGAGGAACAGCTCCTTGCCGTGGATCTTCCAGGAGCCGGCGTGCACTTCGTAAATAAGGAGCGGTCGATCGAAGGAACTTCGCTTGTTCGCCATCCAATCCGAGTCGCCCCATTCGTAACCGTTCAGATCAGTTACAAGCGAAGCAGTATTCGGTCTAAGCTCGGCGCCGAATGCATAAGGATCGGCTTTGAGCAATATGCGCCCGTCTGCGGTAACGATTTCGTACTTGTAGGCTGCACCTTCTTGGATCCCCGGAATGAATCCGGCCCATACGCCGGTGCTTCCGAACCGTTCAAGCTCACTGCCGGTTCCATCCCAGTCGTTAAAATCGCCGGCAACTCTTACAGCGGAGGCGTTAGGCGCCCATACAACAAATCGAACGCCCGACTTTCGTTTCCATTTCATTCGGTGAGCACCGAATGTCCGATAGCTTTGATACAGCGCACCTTCGTTAAATAGATAAACATCATGCATGGTTAGTCCATAAGGCGGCGTGGCTGTTCTCGGCAATGTAACACCTCCTGTCAGACATACCGTCCATATTTATTTGGTTAGCAAGCTTCTCTCGGTGATTAGCCTTATTATACAAAGCTGAATGAAAATTTGAAACCCTATTTTCAAAATTAATGGAAAGTTAATTTACACGAATATCACACAAAATTCTCATAAATATGACATAATTCTCGTCAGGTAAGAGTAGATTGTTGTCCGTTGATGCGGTTAATATAGTAATGCTTCGTACACCACCCTTTGCTGACGGCCATTCTCGTACAATTCGCCCATCCGCAAACCGAAGGCTCCTTCGCCCCTCTAGTCTTTACCGTCTGCGGATTGCCATGCCGGCGCATTCGTTGGTGGTGCATAGAGCAAAGTCCCTTCGCTTTAACAGGCTTTGTACAATCGTTAATGTCACATGTATTCGAGTTCATCGTGCGCTTTCCCCCTGCTGTTTTAACAATACTGCTATTCGATGAGCAAATACTATCATAACGAGATTTGATGCCCGGATAAAGCGCGATAAGAGACCAAGCAAGCCCCGCAGCACCTTCCGTTATCGGAATAGGCGCTTCAACGTCCGAATCGTGCGCACAGGTTTAAATTTTTAAATAAAGCACTTACTTTGCCAACTCTAAACCGCTTACTTTGGAAACATCCGGAACAAATAGCTATTTTGTATCATTGTCCGTTCCTGCCGCTAACAACTATACTGTTTCATGAGGATGATTTATTTAAGAGAGAGGAATGGTAGGATATATTTCGCCACATCTTTCATACAATCGAACAACCGCTCGCTGTCGTTCGACGCTACGGCCGTTCCTTCACTATTATTGAAGCCAATCCATCGTTTATCCGATTAACCGGATACGATAAACATAAATTGACTCAAACGCCGTTTCGACAGCTTTTCCCAAGATTAGCCGATATTAAAAACGCAATTCTTCCGGAGGGCCTTTCGGAAACGATGCTCGAAACTGGTTCGGGCAACCAGAAATTGGTCGAGCTAAACGTGAAGTCGATCGATGCGCACGACGAGGAAGGCCGGCCAATGTTTCTGATTATTGCCAAGGATATGAGTGCCGAGAAATGGTTAGAACAACAATCGAGAACTGGAAAAGCCTTGTACACAGGCATCTGCGACAGCCAGTACTTGATCCGGATGTTCAATACGCATGTCCAGCAGACGATGTCCGACATATCGATCGTGAATCAATCGATTTTCGATTATTTGGATCCGTCCGAGCACGATACGATTCGCGAACAGCTCTTAAGCTGCGGTATGGCCGAATATCCGTGCGATATCGTCGTGCACACAATTAAATTCGATGAGCTGAGCGAACTTGAGCTGCGCGCCACGATCTGCATTATATTCGACGGATTCGGCCATATTCAGCAGTACGCCTTCTCCGTCTGGGATATGCGCGAATCCGAGGAGGCCGATCAGCCGGGGATGAAGCTCAAAATATGGATGGCCAAACGGGATATTTCGGCGAGCCAGTTATCGGCATTGACCGGCATTTCGATGCAGACGATCTCGAAGCTTCGCAACGGTAAAATATTGAAGCCTCAGCGGCTGACCGCAGAGCTGGTCGCTTCCGAATTAAATGTCGACGTCAATACGCTGTGGCCGGAGATAGGCAGACGCTGATCGTTCCGAATTATTATATCAGCCCCTTTGATTGTTATATGTATGAGCCCAAAAGGCTGATGTAAAATACATATAACACATGCAAAGGGGCTGATTTGTTTGATATCATCGAAACTATCCAAAATGTTATATGGCGGCGATTATAATCCTGAACAATGGGATAAAAGCGTATGGCCCGAAGACATGCGAATGATCCGTCTGGCTGGCATGGACATTGCAACTGTCAACGTATTCTCTTGGGCGATGCTTCAGCCAAACGACGAGACGTATGATTTCTCTACGCTCGACGAGATAATGGATATGCTGCACGCGAACGGCATATACGCATGTCTTGCTACAAGCACAGGAGCCCATCCCGCTTGGATGGCCCGCAAATATCCGGAAATATTGCGCACCGACTTCGAAGGACGCAAGCGCAAATTCGGAGGAAGACACAATTCGTGTCCGAACAGCCTTGTCTACCGCACGTATTCGACAAAGCTTGCCGACAAAATCGCGGAACGGTACAAAAATCACCCTGCGCTGCTGCTCTGGCATATTTCGAATGAATACGGCGGCGAATGCTACTGCGATAATTGTGCGGCAGCATTCCGTGGCTGGCTGCGCAACAAATACGGCACGTTAGATAAGCTGAATGAACAATGGAACACGAAATTCTGGGGCCACACCTTCTATGATTGGGAAGAAATCGTGCCTCCGAATATGTTGAGCGAGCAATGGTCCAGCCGTCATACCTGCTTCCAAGGGATTTCGCTCGATTACACGCGTTTTAACTCCGACAGCATGCTCGATTGCTATAAACTGGAGTATGCGGAGCTGAAGAAACATACGCCTGACATTCCAGTAACGACAAATTTGATGGGGGCCTATAAACCTTTAGACTATTTCAAATGGGCCAAACATATGGATATCGTCTCGTGGGACAACTACCCTTCCGCCGATACGCCATTCAGCTACACCGCAATGATGCATGATCTCATGCGAGGCTTGAAGGACGGCCAGCCGTTTCTGCTGATGGAACAAACGCCGAGCCAACAGAACTGGCAACCATACAACTCGCTTAAACGCCCTGGTGTCATGTCGCTATGGAGTTATCAGGCCGTCGCGCACGGCGCAGACAGCGTCATGTTCTTCCAGCTTCGCCGCTCCGTCGGAGCATGCGAGAAATATCACGGCGCATTGATCGAACATGTCGGCCATGAACATACGCGCGTATTCCGGGAGTGCGCCCAGCTTGGCGGCGAGCTTGTACAATTAGGCGACAAGCTGCTCGATTCCCGCGTATCTGCGAAGGTCGGCATTATTTTCGACTGGGACAACTGGTGGGCAATCGAATATTCGAGCGGTCCGACGATTGCGCTCAAGTATACAGACGAAGTCCACAACTATTATGATGCCCTGCATCAACAGAACATTGCTGTCGACATGGTCGGCCTCGATGCCGACTTCAGCCAATACGACGTACTGATTGCTCCGGTTCTCTATATGGTCAAACCTGGCGTTGCCGAACGATTGGAGCAGTTCACCGCGAATGGCGGAACGTTCATTACGACGTTCTTCAGCGGAATCGTGAACGAGAACGACATTGTGACGCTCGGAGGATACCCAGGCGAGCTCCGGAAGCTGCTCGGCATCTGGGTCGAGGAGATTGATGCGTTATTCCCGAACCAAACGAACCGAATCATCATGAAAGATGCTGCCGGTTCGCTGGCAGGCGAATATGAATGCAGTCTGCTGTGCGACCTCCTTCACAGCGAAGGAGCGGAAGTCTTCGCCGAATACGGCGAAGACTTCTACCAAGGCATGCCGGCGCTCACGCGCAACCGGTTCGGACAAGGCGATGCCTGGTATGTCGCATCCAGTCCAGAACCCTCGTTCCTGCAAGGCTTGCTTGGACAGATTTGCGCAGACCGCGGTATCCCCCCGATCATCCCGCCGAAAGCAGGCATCGAGACGACGCGCCGCACGAAGGACGGGCAATCATATGTGTTCGTACTTAACCATAATGCCGATGCGCAGACGATCGAGCTTGGCAGTGTCACTGGAACTGAGCTGCTGACGGAATCGAAAGCCGAGGGACAAATCGTCATTGCAGGACGCGGCGTACTTATCATCGAAGAAAAATAACATAGTCAAACGAATGGGCAGAGCGCGGTCTCTGCTCATTCTTTTTTATATTCAAAATAAAAAAAGCCGCTTTGCAAGTCATGACTTGCAAAGCAGCTTCACGCCGAAATGCTTTATGCCTTCGCCTTCTGGTTACGCTCTCCAGCCGGAACGAATCTGGCACTCGAACTGGTTGTCCCCGACGATGCCGATTCCCCTCTTTGCCCTTGATAGGCCGGTTTTCCGCCTAACAACAACCATGTGCCCGGTATATACCGGAACAGCAAATGAACGGCAAGAAGCGATACGAGAAGCGCGGCAGCAAATCCGCCCCAGATCCAGAATACATACTCCGAGACGAACGGGGAAATGCTGGCTCCTGTCTTCCTGTAGAGTGCAAGCACCATCGGATGGACAAGATAAATAGCGAACGACAGCTGGCCAATTACCGACAAAAGCCGGATCAACTTATTAGCCGCGAACAACCGGTGCAGTTGGAATGCGGCGAACAATAAGAAATAAGCAGACAATAGCGTATGCACGTTCCAAAGCAATTCGAACAGCAGAGAGTTGAACCGGGTATGATGCAGCCTCGACATGTACCAGATTGCGACATGAACGACTGCAACCGCCAGCCAACTCAGAGATAAGGCCAACGTTGCCGTACGGTGAACAACATTCATCTGCTTCCATCCGGATGTCAGCCAACCGCGCAGCCGGTCGAAATAAATCGCCGTAAAAGCGCCTAGCATATAGTAAGACAAATACGTAATCGCCAAGCTGCCCTTCGGCACATACCATTGGAAGTTGTACTCATGATTAAGCAATACGTAGCCCCATTGAAGCGCTAAGCCGACCGGAAACGCCCATATTGGAGCCCACTTCAATTTCTTCAATACAATCAGGAATAAAGGGAATAATAAGTAAAACTGCACATTAATAAATACAAAATATAGATGCGTATGCATCGAACCCGTCAACAGTTTCTTCACAAACCTCGCGTACTCATCATGCCAATTGAGCCAAGGAGAGTGGTTCAATCCTTTATTGAACAAGAAGTAAGCGATCGAGATGAGAAGATAAGGAATAATAATGTATAACGTTCTCTTCCGGTAGAAGCGTGCGATCAACGCTCCCGTATCAGGTCTATTATAGTAATTGTAAAATAAGACAAAACTGCTAAGAAAAATAAAACACGGCGTCCCGAATTTAAAAAATATGTTCATGACATTGAAGATCGGAAAATACTTGGAATGAATGCCGTCCACTGCTGCTGCCGTTGAGGACGAATGCACGCTAATTACGCCGCAAATGGCGAAAAACCGAAATAGATCAAGCTGCGGAAGCTTAAGCGGGCGCTTCAGCGCTCCATCTCGCATGTAATCCCTCCTGAACTCATCGATTATTCTCTTTTAATATGAATATTTTCGCATAGTTGTTTAATATAGACGACATAAATCTTTGTAAAGTTTCACCAAAGTTAAAAAAAATAAGCTTGCCGTCTATTAAGTATAGACGACAAGCTTATTTAATCTATCGGGTTACGCTAGCACCGATTCCGTATAAATACGACTCGTTTCACTCCAAGTTTCGCCCGGTTGAAGGGTGATGAAGCCTTTCGTTTCATTAGGCAGATCGACATTCGGCGCATCAACCAAGTTAATTTGCGGCTCAGGGCAGAAGTAGCCTGCTGACGCGCCATTATTCCAAATCATCCATTGTTTGTATTTAAGACCTGCATCGTATACAAGTTTCACGCCGATGCGATGATCAACGATTTCGCAGAAGTTGCGGCCGTCGACCGGTGCCGCGGAATAATGGTTGTCGAGCGCTTCCGCATACGGCCATCCGCCTTCCGGACTTTTCATTGCCGCTTCCGCTTCGGTCATCGGGATCGTGTCTCCTGTCGGAAGCATACGTCCGTCAAGCTCCCAACGCACGCCAGTTGTTACCCGAGCCGTTACATCCTCACGCTTGCCGCCTTGTGCGAATGGCGCATTGAATGCGGTATGGAAACCGAGCATGCAAGGAAGCACTTTGTCACCTTTGTTCGTGACGGTACTCGTCTGCGTTAGGCCGTTCGAAGAGAGCGAATACCGAAGGCGAAGCTCGAACCGGTGCGGAAGCAGCTTATAAATGCTGTCGTTCTCGTCGACCTTATACGTAACGACGACGAAACTCTCTTCTTCGTTCGCCCCGTGTTCGACCACTTCCCACTCGTTGTCCGTGAAGAAGCCGTGCAGATGATTGCCCGTTGCCTTCTCGTTGACCGGCAGTTGATATTCAATGCCTGCAACTTCGAATTTACCGTCACGGTACCGGTTCGGCGGGAACAATACCGGGATGCCGTACACAGCTGGCGATGCAAGAAACGATTCCATCTCTGACTCAGCTGGTTCGCGCAACATGCGGTAGCCCGCTTCTATATCGCGGAAAGCAATCAAATTCGCCCCAACGCCCGGCAACAGTGCCGCTTCGTACTTGCCATGCCGAAGCCATAACGCTTTTACCCCATTAAACAATCCGAACACGGATTCATTTGCCATATTTGATCACTACCCCTAATCGCATTATTATATTCAAGTTGTATGTACAACTTCCCTCACCTTATCTATTATACGAACAGTAAGGCTGCAAGAGCAAACGATTCCTTCATTATTCGGAGGAAACATCTTCTATCCCTATTATTGGCGCAACTTTTATTCTTTCTCCTACGTTTCTTATTCAATCCATGTTACAACCATAAGACGACAGACGGGGGTTCGACTATGCGCATGAGAACATTCATCGCCTCTGCCGCGATTGCGGCCACTGTACTGACCAGCGGGTGCAGCTCAGCAACGAACCAGCATAAGCCGATTACACTGGAACAGCGCGAACAACTGTCCGAAAGCATCGATCAGACGATTGTGCAATCATCCAATCATTTTGGCCTCCGGCTTCATGAGCAGCTTGTCAAATCGGAGTCTGGCCACAACGTGTTCCTGTCTCCGCTTAGCATCTCGACTGCTTTTGCCATGGCAGCGAACGGGAGCAAAGGCGACACGCTGAACGAATTGCTTCATGTGCTCGGGTGGGACGGGAAGTCTGCCCAGGATTTAAATGCCGCCTATCAACAGTTGCTCAGCCTCATCTCCGAACCTGGAGCAGGCGTCGAGCTCCGAATCGCCAACTCGATGTGGTCAGATAAGAAGGCAGCCCTCCTTACCGCTTTCACGGACACGCTGCACCAATACTATGGCGCAGAGCCGAAGCAAGCCGATTTCACTGATCCGCACAATACCGCTAAGCAAATCAACGGCTGGGTATCCGAGCATACGAATTCGATGATCAAAAAGCTGCTCGATGCGGATTCCGTTAATCCCGATACCGTGCTCATGCTATTGAATGCCATCTACTTTAATGGAGAATGGAAAGAACCCTTCCGTAAAAGCGATACGTCCGACGCCCCTTTCCATTTAATTGACGGCAGTGATGTAACGGCAGCCTTTATGTCGCAATCCGGACAATTCGAATACAAGAAAACGGATTCTTACGAAGCAATCCGGCTGCCATACGGAGAAGGCCAGATGGCGATGACGATCGTCCTGCCCGCAAACGGCAAAACGCTGGACGACTTCCAACAGTTGCTGTGGAATGGCAAAATAACCGTCAGCGACCGCTTCGCCAAGCACCGCGGCTCTATCCGGCTTCCGAAGTTCAAGATGGAATATTCAGCAAAGCTAAACGATGCTCTGCAAAAGCTAGGCATGAAGCTGCCGTTCGACAGCAATGCCGCCGATCTGTCCGGCATAACCGGCAAGCGCGATCTTGTCATCTCGAAAGTGCTGCACAAGAGCATCATCGAAGTCAGCGAGGAAGGGACAGAGGCCGCTGCGGTTACCTCAATCGAAACCGTAGCGACTTCCGCACCAGCAGTCGACCCCGTCCCGTTCAATATGAACGTCAATCGCCCGTTCTACTTCGCGATCGAGGATTTGCAATCCGGCGTTCAATTGTTTACCGGTTCAATGTACAATCCAGCTTCAGCCTCAGATGAATAACGGAATAACGGAAAACGTCCATCCGATTTATTAGCCAACTCATAAATCAACAAGAGGCTCCCGAATAACGTTTCGGGAGCCTCTTCGTACGGCGTAAACCTCTTATTGGTGATTACTTAATCTCATTCCAGAACGACACTTCGTCCAGCGTCAGCCTTACGGAAGCGTGCGCTTGAACCGCTGCTTTGCCGACTGCGATCAGCATTACCGTCTCATAACGGTCCGGAACGTTGAAGAACTCATTAAATTGGGCTTTGTTGAATCCGCCCATCGGCACCGTGTCATATCCATGCGCCTTCGCGACGAGCATGAACTGCATCGAGATTAGTCCTGCGTCCACTAATCCGATATCTTTGGCAATTTCGGCATTTCGATATGGAGAGCTGTCGCCCGTAATGCGGTCGACCATCCGTTCCTTCGTTTCCGCATCCATAAATTTCACATCAACTGCCCGGCTATAGATCGTATCGGCATAACGGTACGATTCTTTATCCGCCAGAACCGCGATAACATGCGAAGCATCGATGACTTGCTGTTGATTGAAGGCAATCGGAAGCAGCTTCTCTTTCAGGCTCTGGTCGTCAATAACGAGAAAACGCCAAGGCTGAAGATTGCTCGAAGACGGCGCCAGCGTCGCTTCTTGCAGCATTTGTTCCATCTCTTCGCGCGTAATGCGGAAGCTTGGGTCGTACTTACGGACAGAATGACGCTCGCGGATAACCGTTTGGAACTCTGGGCTCGAAACTTGATTAGTTGTAGTCATTGTAGGTTCCCTCCATTATCTGTGTGTAATCTCGCACAGTTAAGAGTAAAAAAATACACGCTCATTAACTGTTCATCTTTAGTCACAGTATATGCGATACAAAAAGGTGCTGTCAACAGCACCTTCCTAGGTATAATTTCCTCATTTTAACAAATAGCTCGACCAACATATTCCTCAACCGTATGCTTGGACAGAACGGCCAGCATGCATTCGTCTAGTTCGGTGACCAGATCGTTAAAAACGGTCTTCATCTGCATGCCGAACGGGTGAGTGCCTGTCGCTTCCCCCATCGTTCTGCACATCTCGCCGCCGATATGAAGCGCCGTATAAATGTCAGCCAGCGTAATACAGCCGGCAGCACGTGTCAGCCGATATCCGCCGTCCCGGCCTTCCCGCGTCTCGATCAGTCCAGCTCGCGCCAGCTGCGCCATTATCTTGCGCATAAGCGTCGCTTCCGACTGCAATTGCTCTGCCAGGAAGCAGCTCGGACAGTTTTGTTGATTATTCGCGAGGACGACCATCGCTTGCACCGCAAGCCCGAAAGTACGGAAGCTTGGCGAGCAGCTGTTACGGACCATATTCATCTTGCCGTCCCCTCCCCCATGACGTTCTTAACTAAAAACACTATAGCGCATTAGCATTATTTTGACTAGTACAATACGTAACCATGACTAACCAATCAATAGTAAACGGTAGTCCAATAGGCCGATCTGCTTCGCATATCGTCCCCAGTGAGGACTTCAAAATAGTCAATCTATTTTCCAACTGCATCCAGTCAAGCATAAAACCTAAACAAACCGCCATAAAGTTATAGTACGCCTCCCTAATTCGACGACCGGCGGCGCCAGAAGGAGGAACCACCATGACGACAGAACCTACGTCGAAGTCCTTGAAGGATACGGATGATCAAGCGGATATACCGGCCAGCCGTTTGGAGTTTACACTCCCTTCCGCTTGGTGGAGCCGCCCGAAGCCTCACGCTTGGGCCGGCTTATTCGTACACTCCGGCGGAGTGATGCTTGATACGGCAGCCGGATTGCCGAATACATTCCGGTTCATCACACAGCCTGTGTCAGCAGACAGTATCGCGGCAGCTAATACGCGCATCGTTTCCCTTCAATCCGTCGTTGAACGGCTGGACGTCGGCCAAGAGGAAGAAACTGAAGGCGATCCCGCGAATGGTGCGGCCTATTCAAGCAGCTTGGACAGCTTGCGTTTCATCCAAGCGGATATTGCCGCGCTGCCTTATGAAGAAGGCAAATTCGACATCGTATTCGGGCTTTCCGTCCTGGACCGGCTTGCAACGGAGGAAGCACAAGCCGCGCTTGACGAATTTCGGCGTGTCCTACGAGCAGGGGGATTGCTTGTTCTCACCTTCGATGACAGCTTCGCGGATTTTCCGTCATTTGCGCGCATTGTGCGGTCATGCGGCTATTCATTCGCCGGCGAATTCGATTCCTATGTGTCGCACGAAACACGAACAAACAGTGCAAGAGGCCGGCTATACGCCTTTCGTGCCGAAGAAACCAACTGAGCGAATAACAAGAACAAGACCGTTCCCATTGAATGAAGAAGGGAACGGTCTTTGTCTTTGCTTCTAAGTTAACATGCCGGTTAAGGACAGCTTCCTGGCTTTTTCTTCTTCGGAAGGTTGCCGCTCTCACCATGAAGCTCAGCGCCGAATTGTTCGACTTGAGAAGGAGAAGCGGCAGGTCCGTCATTTCTAGGTTTGCTGTTTCGCCCTGTCATGTCATCACCTCCGTTGGCCTTAGGATGAGCCATCGTTGAAGAACCCATGCATGCCAGGCTGTACCTCCTATTGGATATGCTTCGTCACGATCGCTTCGACATGCTCCAAATGCGCGCGCATCGCCAGAGCAGCGGCCTCCGAATCGCCTAAGGCTATCGCTTCGCAAATGGCGTTGTGCTCGCGATACAACTGCTCGGCTACGGCACGGCTGGCATACATCTCGGCTCTCCGGACGTCTTTTATCGCATTCTCGGTCTGCAGCATTATCGTTTCGAACAGCAGCACCATGATCGAATTGCGCGTCGCTTGCACAAGCGCTTGGTGGAAAGCCAGATCGAGCCGCTCCCCTTCTTCATCGTCACCGGCTGCCATTTCCATACGCGACACAATATCTCTCAGCTTAGCAACGTCTTCTTCGCTCCGCTTGCGGGCTGCCATTGCCGCATTCGACGTCTCGAGCGACTGTCTCGCTTCCAATAACTCCAGAAGGGTTGAGCTCTGCAGTCGAATCGTATCCGCTGGAGCGGCTTCACTAAGCGGCTGGTCGCTTACGACACGGCACCCGCCTCCTTGGCGGATCTCGATCATCCCGATCGCCTTCAGAGCGCTAAGCGCCTCCCGCATCGTCGATCGGCCAACGCCGAATTGCTCCGCCATCTCCTTCGTCGAAGGAAGCTTGTCTCCTATCTTCAGCTTGCCGCTCGTGATGAACTGAACAAGCTGATCTTTGATTTCTTCATAATGGTTTCGTTTCTCAAGCCTCGTTATTTCCATCCGGTTCAACTACTCCTCCATCACGGTGCGCTTACTTCGTTAACCTACAATTAGCGCATAGACGACGCCCGGTCCGTGGACGCCGATCGTCAAATCGTTCTCAATGTCAGCCGAACGGCTCGGACCCGATATAAAATGAATGCCTGCAGGCAATTCCTCGCGTCCGATCGCATCGAATTGTTGAAGCGGTTCGCCTAGCCGCGTCCTCATCCGCTCTGCCGGTATGACCGCGAACAACACCGTTGGCAGCAAACTTACCGAGCGGCCTTTGTTCTTCGACGATAATACCGTAATCGACCCTGTGTACGCAACGGCGTAGTCCGCCAGGACGACACCGAAATCCGCTTCTGCCGCACGCGCTTTCCATTCTTCGTCAACGCTCGAATTCCATACCGCCACGTTCGCGTTCTCTAACGCGTCCTCGAGGTTCAATTCATCCAGTTCAGGCTGTCCTTGACGAACAACATATTTCGCACTCCATTCGACCGCTTTGTCCGAAATAAACCGCCTGACTTCGTCCATGTCGGACAGCCTTTCCACGTAGCCTCCTGCCGCACGGAAGTTCGCTCCGAACCGTTCAATGCGCTCTTCCGCCGTCCACTCGAACGTCCGCCAAAAATCCGGCGCTCCGCGAAACGGATGTACCGGAGGCTGCTCAGTCCGCGGCCGGCCAAGCTTCGCCGAGATACCGTCAATGAATGACTTCTGCTTCGCTTGCGATTGCAGCTCCATCTGTTGCAACCATTCTTTATGCGTGTCCGCCATGTCCATGTCCGCCTCCTTGCTGTCGTTGTTTCACTATCGCTTCCATCCTGGCTTGAACGGCTGGATCAAGCGGCTTGCCTTTCATCTGCGCATCCCGATCCACTTCCTTCCACCGGTCTCGGAACGTATGTTTCGGCAAACTCGGCGCAACGCGATAGGTGTTCCAGCCTTTGAGGGGTCCGAGCCTCAGCCGTATGCCCCCTTCGCGGACAACAAGCTTCTGGCCGAACTGGCCGATCTTCAATGCGGAACGCATTCTTCTCGCATCGCCCATAACAGCCGAGAATCCTTTCATTCCGGCCGACTCCAGCTTGCTGCCGTTTCCGCTCTCTACTTTGCGCCGGCGCAAGTAGACCAGCATGTCGTGCAGCGGGATTTTGACCGGACAAGCTTCATAGCAGGCGCCGCACAAGCTCGATGCGTTCGCGATATCGTCCCATTCCGCCACATTGCTGTTCAAAGCTGGCGTGAGCACGGCTCCGATCGGACCGCTGTACGTTCCTCCGTAAGCATGGCCGCCGATATGACGGTATACCGGGCAAGCGTTCAAGCAAGCGCCGCAGCGGATGCAGTTGAGCAGCTCTTGGAATTCCGGATCGCCGAGCTGATTAGACCGTCCGTTATCGACAATGATGATATGCATTTCGTCGGGACCGTCGGCATCGTCGCTGCGTCTCGGTCCGGTAATGGCCGACATGTAAACCGTCAGCTTCTGGCCGGTGGCCGAGCGCGGCAGCAGAGTCGCCATAACCTCCAAATCCTCGAAGGAAGGTATAATCCGTTCCATGCCCATTAGCGTAATTTGCGTCTTCGGCACGGTCGTCACCATCCGGGCGTTGCCTTCGTTCTCGAACAACACCATCGATCCCGTCTCCGCGATCGCGAAATTGCAGCCCGTCATGCCGATATCCGCTTCGAGAAACTTCTCGCGCAGCTTCTTGCGGACGAAGCCGGCCAAAATTTGCGTATCCGGCGCCAGTGTCTCTCCGGCCTCAGCCGAGAGCAAATCCGCAATCTGGTACCGGTTTTTGTGAATGGCGGGAATAATAATATGCGATGGAGTCTCGCCGGCAAGTTGAATAATATATTCGCCGAGGTCGGTTTCGATGGCTTCGACGCCGATCGAATCAAGCGCCCGGTTCAAGTGCAGTTCCTCGGTCACCATCGACTTCGATTTGACGACGGATTTCGCTTGCTTGCGCTGTGCGATTTCAAGGGCGATGCGAACCGCTTCCACATCGGTCTGTGCAAAATGGATATGTACGCCATTCGCGCGTGCATTATCTGCGAATAAATTCAAATAATAATCAAGATGAGCAATCGTATGCAGCCGGATTTGCCGCCCGCGTTCGCGCCAATCGTCCCAGTTGCCGTGCTCTTCGGACGCACTCTTCTTGCCGGACCGCAGCCTCTCCGTCGTAAACTTAACCGCCTTGCGAAGAAACTCATCGTTCAGCGCAAGTTCTGCCCTCTGTTTCACCGTAGACTGTTTCGACCCTGCCGCCGTACTGCTCATGCCCGCTCCACTCCTTCATACAACAGTTCTGCTAGGTGCATGACACGCACTGGCTTGTTCCGGTACCTCAAGTTGCCGGCAATATTCATCAGACATGCCATATCGAGCCCGACGAGCACTTCCGCTTCCGATTCAAGCACATGATCGGCTTTCTCCGTCACCATCGCCCCCGAAATATTGGCCATCTTCACGGCAAACGTCCCTCCGAAACCGCAGCAATCCTCGGCGAATGGCAGCGGAACAAGCTCCATGTCTTTCACTTGCTGCATAAGTGCCAGAGGCTCGTCCTTGACGCCAAGCAGCCGGCTGCCGTGGCAGGAGGGATGGTAGGTCACTTTATGCGGAAACGTTGCACCAACATCGGTGACACCGAGAACATGAACGAGAAACTGCGTAAACTCGTAGCTTTTAGCCTGCAGTTGTTCGGCTTTGACCCGCATGACCGGGTCATGCTCGAACAGTTTCGGATAATGATGAATCATTCCGGTACACGAGCCGGAAGGCGAAATGACGAAATCGCTTTCATCAAACGCCTCAATTATAGTCGCTGCCGTCTTGCGGGCATCGTCCCAATAGCCGCTATTGTATGCAGGCTGGCCGCAGCATGTCTGTACAGGCGGGAAATCGAGCCGAACTCCGTACCTGGCAAGCAGCCGTACCATCGACTCACCGACATTCGGGTAGAACGCGTCGCTTAGACAAGTAATAAATAATGACACTTTCATGCGCACACCTCGTTAGCTGCCGCTAAGGCTAATATAAGGCTAATATAAGGCTAATATAAGGCTAATATATTGATATGATATTATATTATCAGGTTGTCAGACAAGTGGAATGTGTGATGGGAGATGTGTGATGGGGGATTCTCCCCCTTCGCCCCCTAACTTTTAAACACCCAAGCCCTAAAGGGCTCTTTCCACCCACCCAAACCCTCCCTGCAAGGGAGGGCCCCATAGGGCTCGCGCCCTCTGGACTCCCCTAAGCGGAATCTATGGCGTCTGTACTTCCACCCGCTTTCCACCCCTCCGGGGTCCGCTCTCTACCTTCGTATCTTGTAACTCTCCCACGTCCGCTGCCTATTCGCCGCCCCTCACAACAGTTAGAGTAATCCTCGCTTTCGTCCCTCCAGAACACGCTCTACTACTGCACTCCCCACTTTTGCAGGGGATTCTCCCCTGTGTAAATGGATGCGCCTAATGACATATCACGAATCAAGCAACTTTGTTAGCACCTTATTTATCGTGCAAGCAACGCGACAGTTTCAACTTAACTTCCCAATGATATCCTCGTATATTTCTCTAGCCGTTTCATCAATCTCACAAAGTTTTTCATTTGTAGTCGGAGCCTTTATTATCCTTAATAAATCCGGTGCTATCTCAAGTTTAACCTCTGTAGGTAAAGCAGGTATAAGAAATTGAATGCATGCGTACTGCCAACAATCATCGCCGCTCTGCAAAACCATTTTAATATGTGGAATAATATCCTCTGGCTTCAGGCTGGCTAGGACAGGGCACAACTCCTGTGCAACCGGCCAATTGATGTCTTGAATCCATTCGAACAGTTGACTCATTATTGGTTGAAGGTTATATCTAGCCGGATCAATAGACTTTAATTTATTTATTGCTTCGTAGTCAAACTTGTTCTTCGGAATAAATTCCTTAATGGGAAACAAATAAACCATATCCTATCCTGCCCTTCCAACAGCCGCTCTCGAAGCTGCTTTCATTACGATCGTTCTATTGAAATTTACGCACGTCAACTACGATCCTTGTAAGCTTATAATATCGGACTTCGATGCTTTCGCCGATCTGCAGATCTGCTAACGCTTCCGTAAATCTTAGATTCATACGGAACGTTTGCAGCCGCTCGCTGCCATCTTGACGTATATGCAATCGGTATCCGTTGACAATATCCTTCTTCTCGTTCAACACACCACAGATAACCTGATTGCCTTTAATAAGATCAATTATACTGGTCACAATAAGCAACAATACAACAGGCACCGGCACAAAAGAAAAGATTATTAACCATAGAGGACGATCTAAACTTATATTCATGATCCCTGTCGTAAGCGAAATGAGCATCAGTACACTAGAGCTAATCAAAATCCACCAAAATGACGCAGGCACTTTATGAGTCATATAACCTCCATAAATTCCCGGGAAATGTGACCGACCGTATCGCAGTTCGGTGACACAACCACGGCTTTAATATGTGCTGCAATTCGTATATTCTACCATTTTCTGATTAATTCCTCTTCTCTTGATAAAACAGTCCCGCCGCCCGAAGCCTCCGAACATGCGTGATTTTTATGAATTGGTGATACGATTTTTCGATAAAATGATAACCAACGTTTGATATTGATCAAAAAAAATTCCGCCGATGGCGGAATCATGATCTTCTTATTAGTTCAATGGAAGCTCTATGCTCCAAGGTCCGTCGATCGTTTCTACACCTTCACCGGTATGTACGACATTCCAGTTGGAAAATACAAGCTTCAGCCGCTTCGTGCCGAGAGAAGTCGGATTAAACGTAACCTTAGCTGTAATGATGCCGTCGATCTGATCGCTTTGCTCGACGCTAAGCGCTCTCTCGGCATCCTCTTTGTTATCGTCGCGAATAAGCGAGACGTTGAACCCTAACGGCGCCATCTGCTTCGTATGAATATCGAACTGGATGGCCGTCTCATGATCCGTAAATTCAATGTGTTTCATGACGATGGTGCTCTTCTCTTCGATCTGGCTGTTCGGAAGGGTAATCTCTCCGCTGCCGTCGACCGCTCGGACCAGCATCGGTTCCTCTGGATCTTTCACGAAGAACGTCGTTCCTCCGCTGCTCGTCCGGACAAGTCCGAGATCGACATCGCCAATCTCAACCCGGTATTGCCCCGACTTGCCCCGCTGCTTCCACTCCGCTGTCGTATTCAACGATTTGCCGGGCTCAAGCGATAAATTCGCCAGCGCTGGAACCGCGATCTCATCCAGGCTGCCTGTATCGCTCATCGCCGGTCCGACCCGCAGCTTCGGCTCATTGCCGATATGAAGCTCCTTCTCCCATTCATTCGTCAGCTTAATCCGGAAAACGATCGTCTCTCCCGTCTTATAATCCGAATATTCGGGCTCGATATAGAACGACACATAACGCGGCGCTGGTCCTCCATGCCGGGACAATGCTTGTGCATCGTCGGCTTCCGGCAGAACAATCGACGGTTCAGACGAAACCGCATCCTCACCGGACGCGGTTTGGCTGCTGCTCAATGGGACACCTGACTCTGCGTTTCCGGTATTCTTCACCGAATGAAGCCGGATTCCGCATCCGGCGGCAGCAACCATTAAGACAAAGGATAACAACATGAGCGACAGTATGCTTCTCATCTCTATCTCCCCCTACCTAACCCATACACTTATTTCCTATCGTTCAATCTCGACGTTTCGTTCATCTAGATTGTTTCTTGGCCGGCGCTCTTCAACTTGACCATCCCTTTCCGATTCATACTGGGATTCAAACATATCCAATAACGTCCGGCTCGTCCTGTCGCTTAGCTTCACGTATTTGGCTTTGCCCTCGATCACGATTTCGAGATTGCGTCGAGGCGTCACCCATACGTCATAGGTAAGCGGCTCATCGGCACGAATCGTTTCGATTTTATAATCGGGCTGCCGGTCCATATCGACATGAGCCTTCATCCAATCCGCCTGCTTCAGTACACGCAGCGCGTGCTCCACCTGACGCGGCCTATCAATCGTCCGGTAAATGTTATAACGCTCGCTGTCCCGCTTCAACAACTGCAGCTCAACGCCGCCCTCCGGTTCTTCATTCACATAGCGTACGACGCTGGTACGATGCTCAGTAAGACGGACTTTACCGTTCGTCTGCTTCACCGTTTCGTGCCTGCTGAATATCGCAATGAAGCAAAAGCTTACGACGAGTACGACTCCTAACCACTTTCTCGCCATCGCAATCTCCCCTTGTTCTTCCTCATCTTTACAGCATCACACTTATCATGACGAAATAGCCGCATGGTTTGTTGCTTTCAGCAACATTTTTTTAGGGCAGATCCATCATTTCCCTTCCAAGATTAGTCACTAGCAAAATATAACCCCTGCACTCGAGGTGAGGCCTAATGTATCGGAGCAGTAGATCGTCCGCATTATGGATCTTCCTGTCCGTTTCAACCTTTGAATCCCATTAGAAATAAGGGACCGCCCGCTTCCGCGAACAATCCCCTATCGTCGGCCTACCTTATAATCCTTCGGCGTCACGCCTACTTCTTTCTTGAACAGCTTATTGAAATAGACGGGATCATGGTAGCCGACCAACTGTGAGATTTCATAGTTTTTGAGCGCAGGATTGTCCGTGAGCAATTCCTTCGCCCGTTCGATGCGCAGCCCGATGACATACTCCGTCATCGTCTTGTTCATCTTCTGGCGGAACAACCGGCTGATGTAGCTGGCGCTCATACCGGCCGTCTGCGCCAGCTTATCCAAGTCGAGCGGCTGGTCGTACGTCTTGTCCAGCGTGCTTCGAATATGCTCGACCATGTAATGGTCACCGTCCTCCGGTTGAACCGTGGTCGATTCCAGTGACGGCGAAGCCCCCTCTGCGGGTCGTGTTGCCGCCTCTGTCCGCTCAGCCGATCGCTCTTCGATGAGTTGGCTAATGATATTGTGCAGATGGTTCTTATCAACCGGCTTCAACAAATAATCGCGAACGCCGAACCGGAGTGCCATTCGCGCATATTCGAATTCGCTAAATCCGCTGAGCACGATGATTGCCATGTTCGGCAGCTTCGCCCTCGCGCGTTCGATGAGCTGCAAGCCGTCCATGAACGGCATTTTGATATCGGTAATCAGAAGGTCCAGCTCGCCTTCTGTCATTCCTTCGATCCGCGACCAAGCATCGGCGCCGCTGCCATATGAACCGACGATCTGGACGGGCAGTCCGAGCTTCATCATCATTTTGTGCATCCCTCGCCGAATCATCTCTTCGTCATCTACAAGAATCACATTCATCGCCGTACTGCCCCCTCGTCGTCTTATTTGACCGCGCCGTTCGTTACACCGTTAAAAATATACCGCTGCATAAACAAGTACAGAATGCACGTCGGAATCATAATGAGCAGGACGGCGGCTGATACCATCTGCCAATTGCCGCTGTTAATGCCGAAGAACCGCATGAGCGATGTCGATACGACAACATTCTCCGTCTTGGTCAAATATAAGTAAGGCGTGAACATATCGTTATAGACGGCGATCGTCTTCAAAATTATGATTGTCGCCGTAGCGGGTCCGAGCAGCGGGAAGATGATCGCATAAAAGATGCGGAACAACGAAGCCCCCTCGATCATCGCGCTTTCGTCAATCTCATACGGGATATTGCGAATGAACTGCAAGTAAATATAAATTTGCAAAATATCGGCGCCAACGTACAACAGCACCGGTCCCATCAGATGGTTCGTTAACCCGATCGTCTGAACCGTCTTAAAGTTGACGACCTGCGTTGTAATTTGCGGGATGATCGTTGCGAATAAGAACAATCCGACGAGCAGTCCCCGGAACGGAAATTGAAACCGCCCGACCGCATAGCAGAACGCCGAGCCAAGCACGATATTGAACAGCAGCGTCGTCGCGATGATGATGATCGTATTCTGGAACGCATGGCTCATATCGGCCTGCTTGAACGCCTCGGCGAAATTGCTGAGGTTGAAGAAGCTGTCCGGCAGCTCCATCGCTTTCTTGCTCAGGAACTCGTCCTTCGTCTTGAACGCATTGGCGATCATTATATAAGGCGGGAACAGAATCGCCAGAACGGCGAGAACCAGCGAGCCGTATTTGACTGACGCCCACAATGGCGTATCTTTCGTCATCGCTAATCATTCCCCCTGTTCAGGAAGTACCGCTGCACCGACAAGACGGCGACGACCGCCAATAACAATACGACGCTCATCGCAGAGGCGAGGCCATAATTGTTGAACTGGAAAGCGGTCGAAATAATTTTCATCACGAACGTCTCGCTAGCGCCAGCCGGTCCGCCCGTCGTCAGCACGAACGGCAGATCGAACACCTCGAGCGCTCCTGTAACAGTTAAGAATAAGTTCAATTCGATAATCTTATAAATGTTAGGCAGCGTAATGAACCGGAACTTCTGCCATCCGTTCGCGCCGTCAATCGACGAAGCTTCATACAGATCTTCCGGAATGGACTGCAGCGCGGCCAAATAAATGACCATATTGAAGCCCATGAACCGCCAGAATCCGATCGAAGCCAGTGTATAGTTAACGAGCGATTTCATCCCTAGCCAGCTTGTATCGTTAGGCAGCCCGATCCCCCCAAGCACCGTATTGAGCGAGCCGTTCGTCGTATCGAACACATAACCGAACAAGTACGCGACCGCCACTCCATTCAAGATGTAAGGAAGGAACAATAGCAGCCGGAACAAATTGCGGCCTCTCAGCTTGCCTTTCAGAATAACAGCGAAATAGATCGCGAATAAATTCTGAACGATGCCGACGAAGAAGTAAGCCAGATTGTGGCGGAACACGCCGAAGATGTCCGGGTTGTTGAACACCTCGGCATAATTGTCCCACCCGACCCATTCCTTCTCCTGGCTCATGCCGTCCCAGTTCGTAAAGCTCAGATGAATGAGCTGCAGCGCCGGATAATAAGCGAAAGTGAGCAGCAGCAGCAGCGGAATAAGCGTGAATGAGACGATAATAATCGTCCGCTGCTTCGAGATGGACATTCGGTTCAGCACAAGGATTTCCTTCCTCTCTACAGCTTTTCGCTTCGCGTCAATTGCAAGGAAGGGCGGCCGCAGCCAGCTGCTGCCTCGACCGCCCCTTGTTATTCGCTTGCCTGACTATTTGCTGCCTGTGACCGATTTCTTCGCCGAAGCCCACATTTTGTTATACTTATCGAGCACTTTCGCCGGATCGTCCGCAAGGACGTATTCTTGCACGAATGCTTCTTGGTCGATTTGCGCTTTATTGTTGATTTCCGTTGCCGTATCGTTGGACGGACCCGCTTCGATAAACTTCGGATTGTAGGAGTTGAATTCGGACAGCTGCGCGAGCTGCGGCTTCTTGCTCTTCAGCGTTGGGATGAAGCCGGCGAAATCGTCGAAGCCGGACTCTTCGATCATCCATTGCACGAACGCTTTCGCAGCCGGCACGTTGCCGTTCTTGTTCACGCCATAGAAGAAGTCCGGATTGAGCGGTGCTTTCAGCTCGCCGGAATTATCGGTTGGGAATGGGAAGAAGCCTACATCATTCGCTGCCGCTCCGTTCTCGATCACCTGGTTGATGACCCAGTTGCCAAGCAGATACATCGCGAATTTGCCCTGCGCCACGTCTTTCTTCGATTGCTCCCAGTTCGTTGAATTAATGTCTTTCTCCAGAAATCCCTGTTTGTTCATCTCGCGCAAAATGTTCCAAGACTGCGCATATACACTGTCCATACCGTAAGGAGCATCCGAGTCGGCACGCTTATTCTGATGCGTCGAATCGTTGCCGATGATTGTCGGGACGTCATACAGCCACGCGTCGAGCGGCCATTTGTCCTTAAAGTTCGAAGCTAGCGGCACAATGCCTTTATCCTTCAACTTCTGCGATGCGGCATAAAATTCGTCGAGCGTCTTCGGCACTTCCGTAATGCCGGCCGCAGCGAACGCCTTCTTGTTGTAGACGATGCCGACCGTGCTGCTGCCGGAGCTGACGCCGTACATTTTGCCTTCGAACGCCTTCAAATCTTTAAAGTACAGATCATCGGAGAAGTGGATGTCGTCCAGCGGCGCAAAATATTTCGGAAAATCGCTGTTCGGAATGCCGCCCGCGAGCAGCACCACGTCTGGATAGGAGCCTGATGCGATCCGTACCTTTAAGTTTTTCTCATAATCGGTTATCGCCTCGAATTCCAAATCGACATCCGGATACTTCTCTTCAAACCGCTTCTTATAATCGTTGTATTGCTTGCCGATCATATCCGTCCGATTCGTCAGGAAGACGATCTTCCCTTTAATATCGCCGTTAGCCGACGTCGTGCCGGTTGTTTCTTCTTTTTCCTTGCTGCTGCATGCTGCAAGAACAACCGTTAGCAAAAGCATAGCCGAAAGCAATAACGATACTTTTCTTTTCATCGAATCATTTGCCCCCTTGATATGGTTGATAACGCTTTCAACATTGATTATACTGGCTTGTTCCAACACAAAAAATGGTCTGTATTGTCATTTCTAGTCTTGTATTTACCTTTCCCTCTTTTGTTAGATTCCGCTTGCCAAACCAATAACAAGAAGTTAACCTATCAGTGAATCTTGTTATCTAACAAAAATAAACATACGACAACACCTATCGATTGTCGTGAAGCGCGAAGGAGATATCGGCATGAATCAGTGGGACAAGGACACCTTTATCGCAGGCATGACATGGGGATGGACTGGCGTCCGGGGAACGTGGTCGAATGAAACCGCGGACCGGTCAATGGCATTAATGAAGGAGTGAATGGGCATCCATTGGACCGCGCTGTCTTTTGCCGCCGTTCAAGCCCATGCACAGTCGACAACGATCCCGTTCCGGGATGAGCCGACCGTCACAGAGGAAGAAGTCCGTCATGCAATTGCCGAAGCGAAGCGGCACGGTCTGCATGTTTGTCTGAAGCCGGTTGTCAATTGTGCGAACAGCACGTGGCGCGCTCATATTAACTTCTTCGATCATGATGTGCCATGCGAGCCCAAATGGTCGGAATGGTTCGCTTCTTATACCGAATATATCGTTCATTACGCACGTGTCGCAGAAGAAACGGGCTGCGAGATGCTGTGCATCGGCTGCGAGATGGCGCAAACTGACCGCCGCGAGCAAGAATGGCGCGAACTGATTGCGGCCGTCCGCCGCGTCTACTCCGGCATCGTAACCTACAACTGCGATAAATATCAGGAAGACCGCGTAGGCTGGTGGGATGCCATCGACGTCATCAGCTCCAGCGGCTATTATCCAGTCGGAGAATGGAACAATCAACTGGACCGGATCGAAGGCGTCGTACGCCGGTTCGGGAAGCCGTTCTTCTTCATGGAAGCCGGCTGTCCCTTACTATGAAGGAAAGGTCGGGATCCGATGATGACCGGTACAGAGACGGCCCCTTGGAAAGCGGAGTGGTCGCTTGCCATCATGAATGAGCTGAATGAGAACATTTTAGCGTTCTGGATGGACCATACAGTCGACCCGCGCGGCGGATTCATCGGCCGCATCGATGATGAGCGAAACGCCGACTTGAGCGCCGACAAAAGTCTCGTGCTGAACACTCGAGTCTTATGGACCTTCTCCACTGCTTACCGGTTGTTCGGCCAACCAGAGCATCTGTCGATGGCGGACCGGGCTTATCAGTATTTGATCAACTCGTTCCTCGATCAAGAGTACGGCGGCATGTATTGGATGGTTGAGGCTGACGGCACTCCTTCGGCGGTCGACAAGGTGATGTACGGCCAAGCCTTTGCCATCTACGCGTTGTCGGAATACTATCGGGCTGCCGGTACGCAAGAGTCGCTCGAACACGCGATTCAGTTGTTCGAGTTACTGGAGAACCATGCGCGTGATTATGAATTCGGTGGATACGCCGAAGGACTGGCCCAAGACTGGACGCCGATCAGCAGCATGAGTCTGGACGGGAGAGACGAGTTGAACGTCCGGAAATCGATGAATACGCATCTTCATGTGATGGAGGCGTACTCCAACTTATACCGGGTGTGGCCTGCCGCCCGTCTTCAACAGTCACTTGCCGAGCTGATCGAACTGACGATACGCTATATCATTGACCCTGTGACGTTACACTTCAAGCTGTTCTTCGATGAGCAGTGGAACAGTAAGAACAGCCATATCTCGTATGGCCACGATATCGAAGGCAGCTGGCTGCTTATTGAAGCAGCGGAGACGCTCGGCGAACCGGAGCTGCTTGCGAAGGCGCGCGAGACCGCCGTCCGGATGGCGGAAGCTGTGCTGCAAGAAGGCGTAGATGCGGACGGCGGCATTCCGAATGAAGCGGATGACAGCGGCATTATCGACAGCGACAGAGATTGGTGGCCGCAGGCGGAAGCAGTAGTCGGATTTTATCAAGCGTATCAACTGACCGGTGAGTCGCGGTATTTGGAAGCTTCGCGCGCGTCTTGGTCGTTCATCGAACGTTATATCGTAGACCGCCGCCTCGGGGAATGGCATTGGAGCGTCACACGCGAAGGCATCCCGACCCAAGGCCGAGGGAAAGTGAACGCTTGGAAATGTCCCTACCACAATAGCAGAGCATGCTTTGAGATGCTGGATCGGCTGGCGAGGCCGTAGCCAAATAAGGTCGCTGTGGTTCGTTAGCGTGCTCGTGCATCAAATCCAGTCGACCTAATCAATCGGCCTGTGACCTGCCGTTCCAATATGGAACAAGCAGATTCACAGGCCGTGACCATTTGGCGGCGATTAGAGTCAATTCATTACGAGAGCGCAACCGTCGTCCAAGTTATCTCTTGCCAATCGGAAGCGATATCGTCTTGTCGTACGTTTTAATATAGTGATAGCCGTCCAGTAACAGCTGTTCCGGTTGTTCCTTCGTGTTGAATGAATACGTCTGCTCCCATAGGATGTTGCCGTTGTGTAAATCCCACGGGCGCGACCTCGAGATGGAGGAAACAGGTACGACGCTGCCACCAGCCTGAATGGCTAGATGCTGGGTATCCAAGATTGTGAACTGTTTTCTGGCGATCACCACATCATAGCCTTTATCCGTCGGAGTAACGCTTCGAATCCACAGCTTCTCAGTACCGATTCGGATGGAACGATCAGATGGCGAAGCGAGGGAGATCGGCTGCTCGATTGTCTCATATCCGTCGAAATTGTGGAGCACAAGCTCTACGCTCTCGATCTTGTCGGTCGGAAGCACATCGAATTCAAGCTCGAAATCTTGAACTCCGTCGTCCGTGATACCATTCGAACGCATACCAAATGCTTGCACTTCTATACCATTGACCAAAAGTTCGGTTTGACCTACAAAGTAAGGGAATTCTCCGTTATCCATTTCATAATGACCCTTCACCATCGTTGAAGTCGGCGAAGCCGTTAAGGAATCATATTGGATCCTCCCCCGATCAACAGGAAGGGATTCGGTCAATTCCTCTTTCAATAGGCTGTTCATCGCTTTATTCGCATCGTACTTGAACGATATCGGATAGACAGCCTGTTCCCCGTTGTCTAATCGCTCATTGAACGTAACGGTTAATGTTCTGGAGAACGGTTTGACCGGGTCGAATTTATAAATCCCCTCGTACTCGGACTTACCCATCCGGTAGTTGCTGCTTCCTTCCTTCATGTTGTAATCGGTCAAGAATCCATGCATCTTACTAACTCCATATCGAGAAAAATAGTCGTCCGTAAATACAGATCCCTCAGGTCGTTTGATGGAATAGTACAACAGCAAGGCGTTATCGTCCGCAATTACCCCGTTAATCGTAATGACCGTACCGTCGTCGAGCGTTTTGCTTTTGTTGACCGATTGACCGTAGCCGTGTTCGGCAACCTCGGAGAAGCTTAGCGAGTTAAGCTCCGTCTTGTTAAACAGCTTGCCGCTGTAATAGGCAAAGGCAGGATATTGATATGTGCCAACAATCAATACGATTGCCGCAGCCGTTGCTGCAAACCACATTCTCGCACTATTACGTTTTTTTCTCTTAGCGGGAATACGATCAAGCGCATGCCGCAGTCTATCCTCAAGTCCGGACGGGGCTTGGATGTTGTTCAAGTTCTGTCTGTGCTGCTTCAATCTCTCCTCGATCGTTGTCATAACGATCACCTCCTCCGATTATAGCCTTCAATTTCAGAATGCCTTGCGAAATTCTTGATTTAATCGTGCCGAGCGGCGCGCCGGTCATATCCGCAATCGTCTGATACGGCAGATCGTGGACGTAACGCAGCTCGATTGCTTCCCTCTGACGCTCGTTCAGATGGGAGAGCAGCTCTTGCATATCCATCTCGGATTCCGTGTCACGGTACGGATTAACTTCCGTTAAAGCATCCATTGATTCCTCCCGCTCCTCTTCTAATGGGAGGAATCGGTTCTTCTTGCGAAGCATCGTTCTGCAACGATTGACGAGAATCGTTTTGCTCCAACTGTAGAAAGCTTCGCTTTTTTTTAACTGATCCAGTTTCTCATAAAGTGTCACAATCATATCTTCCATAGCGTCCAAGGCGTCATGCTCATTGCCCATGTATCGGTAGGCAAGTCGGTAATAAGCGTCCTGTTCGGCTATGATAAGTTGTAATAAAGCATCCTTGCTGCCTCTTTGCGCTTGTTTCACAAGACGGCTTACATTCACGTTCTCACCCCTTTTCACAAGTAAGAGCCCGTAGTAGCTGATAAAGTTCATGATGAACAAAAAAATTCTCCTCAACCAGACCGAAGGGACGATAGCCTGCCCCTAGGAGGTTGAGGAGAGATAAGTTGTCCGATTCTTTGTCAGAGATGCCCCTTAAAGCTTGATGCACTTGCTCGTGTTTAAACTTTACGAACTGCAAACCAAAGTTCGAAATAGTTCAGCCCGTTTCTAGCGCCGTACATCTCGAACTCTGCTCCTTCCACTTGCTCGTAGCCAGACGTCGGGAGCCATTCGGTGTAAAAGCGTTTATATAGCGTTTCGATCATCCCGTCAAACTGATCCCAAGCATGCGGCTCCGCCGGGAAGATCGCCCACGTTTGCGCGGGTATCATCACTGTCGTGTACCCATCTGTATTGCTTCTTTCGTCTTTGAACGCGCATAACATATACGGGAACGTGTCGAGTCCAGTTTTTCGATAGCTGCATACCGCATGAACCGAATTCAAGTCCTGGCTAACGAACGAAGGCAACGGACCTGCGCACGCTTCAAGCCTCTTCACATCGCCGTTCGCAAGGCTTTGCTCCCACAGCTTTGCCGGTGTCTGTGGTGCATCTCCGCACCCGTCGGCACGGAATACCCCTTCAATGCCGAACACTTCAAAGCTTTCCTTCGTTTCGATTCGATAGTTCATTGCCTCTGCCCCTTTAATGGTGATAAGAAAGGACAGACGGGGGTAGGCTTTGAGAGCAATCCCCTCTTGACGAGCCATGGCCGGTGTAATTCCATGCAATGCATGAAACGCCCGTGCGAACGAGACTGGCGATTCGTAACCGTACTTCAGCGCGACATCGATCACCTTCGCCGCACCGCCATTCTGCAGTTCGAGCGCAGCAAGGGTTAACCGTCTGCGCCGAATATACTCCGCCAGCGTCACGTCCGTAATGAAAGAAAACATCCGTTGGAACTGATACGACGAACAGCAGGCCATGCGGGCCACTTCCCCTAGTTCTAGCTCCTCCGTCAGATTCGTTTCAATATAGTCAATTGCCCGATTCATCCTACCCAGCCACTCCATCTCAATCCCTCCTCTCAAATTAAGTTTAGACGGGGCGGGCAATAGCTTCGCAACGATTTGTGCCCAAAGAAGTTGCTTCCCAATGCAACGTAATATATCTATAAACACTTCCCTTAATTTACGATAACAAAATCAGGATATTGAACATAATCGACGGCAATTTGGATGAAGGGAGACTTACAGAAAGAGGAGCTTAATTCTTGGTATCCCACTTAATACTGGTTCTCCAGTCTGTCCACAATGACTTTATTTTATTAACTAACCACTCTCCGCCGATCGTTGTTGTTCCTTCATGAGATGCATAGATAATCCAATCCATACTCTGCGAAGTCCAAAAACCCTCACCGCCTGAGAAATCGTCATTGTAACAATAATATGGGTAGAGATTTGAGACCTGTATATTGAAAGTTTCACCTGTTTCTAGAAATTCTATCACCTGCATAATTCCATGGTGCTTAAGCAACGTTTTAATATCATTTAATCTTTCTTCATTCTCTATATATTCGGAATTAAATGCTATGAGGTCTTCTCTACTGCAATCGAATAATGGATACCAGTAAGGTTGTCTTATATCCCACATTCGTTCCATATTTATTCTCAAACTTTTAGAAACCTCTTCTGGCATTATTATTTTTTGCAAGAGAGCCCCTCCTCCTTACTATCAATAAGACATCGCTTAGATAATGGTCACTGCTGCAATATCCTTTCCTGCCCAGAGATTAAAGCTATAGCCTGTTTCGAGTAATTGCCATGGTGCTTCGTCAACAATAAAAGCAATATCAGCATATGTATCCCATGTACCATCAATAGGTCTTGTGATCTTCACTAGCACCGTCCATGTCTCACCATAAAATGTCTTGTCCTTGGTTTCACCATAGTTTACAACAATATCTCGTATCCATTGGTTTACTGGAAACTTGCTCGGATCTTTTTTCCAATGAATATGGGCTTTAACAAACCTTTGGTTGTCCACAGCAATCCTCCAAGAATAGATTTTGGTATATGAAACTCGCACCTATTACCCAAAGACATTCACTTAGTTTAACAAGTTTCTTCTTCCCCCTGTTTCCTTTCGTAATCTTTTCTTCTCCGTTTTCCTCTATTTCATCCAAAATATAATCACCTATGAGCATATTATAATCTTCCGTATCACGAGTACTCGACCTTTGGTGAATTTCCTGATAGACTCGGCGCACGATAAGTCCATCTTGCTCCATTTCGCGCAGCTGGCCCGTAAGCATACCTTGCGTAATGTTCGGGAGCAGCCGACGTAATTCCCCGAACCTCATCGTCCCGTCGTGCAGCAAAATAAACAGGATCAGCGGCTTCCACTTTCCCCCGATTGCGTGTAGTGTCGCCAAAATACCTTGTGTGGCGATGATTCGGTTCACGAATTCCGTCATGCATGTTTCCCGCCTCCACGTTCCTGATAACGACTCATGTAATGCACTTTACCAGAGTATCGGTAATTCGAACAGTACGATCATTTTCCGTACTTGGCACGCTATTTCATACCATTCGAGATATGTTCCTCCGAAATCCACAGTATGTCCGGCAGAACATAGTATGAAAAAAGAGCGTACTTTGCAAGCTGCTACTTCTCACCAATAATAGGGAGTGCAGATCGCGATCCTGCTAAAACCGAATAAAGGATGATTAAGATGAACATTATGGTCATCGCTGCACACCCCGATTTACATCAGTCCAGAGCCAGTAAGGCCTTAATTCGTGAACTTAATAAACACGCGGATATTCATATTCGCGACCTATATCTGGAACACCCCACTTGGCAGATCGATGTGAAAAAAGAACAGCGGATGCTGCTGCAGCACGATCGGATTGTGTTTCAGTTCCCTTTTTATTGGTTCAGCTGTCCTCCTCTGCTTAAGAAGTGGTTTGACGATGTACTAACGTTTGGCTGGGCTTATGGCCCCGGAGGAGAGAAGCTGCTCGGCAAAGAATTCATGATCGCCACTACGACCGGTGGAACCGAAGCTTGTTACAGGTCGGGCGGTGAAAACACGTATACAATCAGCGAGTTTCTGCGATCAATCGAAAGAACGCTGACGAAATGCAACGGCACTTTTCTTCCGGCCTTCGTTGTGTACCGCGTAACGCAAGCTACAGATGCTGATTTGGCAAATGCAGCAGAAAAGTACGCGGAATTCATAAAAGCTCCGAGGGAAGTGCTCATCCATTGATTCCATAACAAAAGGACAGCCTCGCAGAGCTTTGAATTTCATTTCGGCCATTGCGAGCTTTGTTCCCCAATAAATGTCCTCAGGCGTCATTCGGGATTCAGCGGGCAGCATTTTCTTGTTTAACCAGTTCATTAGCTTGAGATCGTCGAAAAATCCTCTCAGTAAGCTCATTGGGGTATGTTGGTGAGCGTTAATAAGCCCAGGCATCGCTGCCATACCTTCGCCGTAAATCACTTCATCGACTTCAGCGGTAATGTCAGTCTGAATGGCCGAAATGCAATGAGAATATCCCCTGCAAATGGCTCATTTCTTTCCATGGGATGGTCGCGCCTTTGATTAATTTTTTCATCATGACAACCTCCTTTTTCTGGGTTTATAATAAACCCTGACGTAAAGTGAATGTCAAGATGATATGCGAGTTATTTGCGAGGGAGTTATATGGAGAGGTGAAATTATGGTCGATTACGACAAGGTAATAGATACCGTTTTGAACCGCTATGTTAACAACCGACTCATACTTGGGATTGACGGGCTGAGTCGCTCTGGAAAGACCACATTTGTAACGGAGTTGAGAAACAGGCTGATTCAATACCAGAAACCAATTTGCATCTTCCACATTGATGACCATATTGTGGAACGTAAGAATAGATACGACACTGAATTTGAGCAATGGTATGAGTATTACAACCTTCAATGGGATGTTGAACTTTTGCGTAACCAGTTATTTTCAAAGTTAAACCATGCAGTAGTCGTAGAGCTTCCCTTCTACAACTCGGTTTTGGATAAGTTAGAAATAAAGACCGTTACCATACCAATCAACTGCATTCTGATTGTTGAAGGTGTGTTTCTTCAACGACCAGAGTGGCGAGACTTTTTTGACTACATCGTGTATTTGGATTGCCCAAGAGATAAACGATTCGAACGAGAATCTGCATCTGCCAAGGAGAACATTGAAAAATTCAGGTCAAGATATTGGAAAGCGGAAGACTTCTATTGGGATTCGATAGCTCCTTTAACCAACGCCGATATGATTATTAGTTCCTGAAGAATGTCCAATTGAACTCATTAATTACGGTCAATAGCAACAACTTTTACGAAACGAGCCTAAAAATAAGGGTATCACATATTATGCATAACTAATATGTGATACCCTTTATTTTATCTGATTTTTTTAAGTTTAGGTCTTGATAATTTGAACCCCGATAATCAAGGGCTCCTCTTCCTCCTGCACATTTATTTGTTCGACTGGTCGTGTGGAACGGTCACAATAGCCGACGCTGTGGCCACATTGCCGGCCAAATCCTTAGCAGCATAAGTAATGGTATAAATGCGTCCCTCGCCATTTCCTGATCGATCCGCACGAACCTCAAATGAATCGGAAGAATAGAGCAGCGGAACATTGTAAGTTGCTTTTTGAATATCATCAGACTGCAGCATTTCATTACTTGTAATCGAAGTTAATACGACCGATTCCAGACCGGAGACCACATCCGACGAATCAATGGTGACCTGGATCGGAATCATTTTTTGGTTGGCCGGCCAAATCATTGCTTTATCCAAGGAGATTGCTAATTGCGGTGCTGTTCGATCAATATTCACTTGGAACGTTTTGAACGGCTCAACATTGCTCGACTTGTCTTCACTTCGGTAGTCGATTTGATATCGTCCATCGGCCAACAGTGTGAACGGTGTTTGATAAGGAATCCAATCTCCGTTATTAATCCGGTATTCCGTTCCGGAAACTCCGGAACCGTCCGCATTATCCTCGGCATACAAGGAGATGGTCACGTCCTTATTATACCACCCGTTTGTTCCGCTAGGTGTCTCAGGGTCGATCGTATACGCCGTTGTCGGAGGCACTTGATCACCGCTCGAATCGCTCGGGATATCCTGGACCAGCAGAGCGTTTCCAAGATTGGAGCTATCCCGCCACTGTTGGCCGGTGACATCGCTCCAAACCGCAACGCTGTCACGCGTTCCCTTATCGTTATCCGAGTTGTTCACGGAAACATCGAATCCGACCAATGTGCCGACTTGAGGGACAATCCGATCCAGTTTAATTCTTGCAAAGACGTCATATCCCACCGTCTGACCACCTGCGTCGTAGACTGCGCTCGTGACGGTGTCAAAGGTCGATCCGCTTGAGCGATGGTCAACTGTTTGCACATTAGCAAAGTTGATGCGATACTGGCCGTCGTCACTCTCAATGTTGCTTGTTCGCTTGTGATCCTGATCCACGAAAATTTCAATGGAATCTTGCTCCCAAGGGTTGCGAGAATCTTTTCTTAAGATCGGATCATGGATTTGAGCGCGAACATATAAATATTGATCGTCCCACATCGTCTTCACCGTGCCGGTTGCACCGCTCGTACCCTGAACGAATTGATCCATGGCGATTTGGTCGGCGTTGTTCCACTGCGGATCATCGAAGCCTGCAGGCGTACCATGGATAACATAGGTCAATTCAAGCGGACCACCCCATGTTAGTGAAGCGAAATGATTGAGATCCGTATCCGCGTTGTCCGGATCGTTCCACGCAACAGGCCCTGCTGCATGTCCGTCGGTGACGCGAAGGTCAAATTTCAGATTCTGGCCGCTTGAAGCATGATCCAGAAGAACGGCCGCTTCCAGACGATATCCGTCGCTCGTCTCCGCGATCCTGTAGTCGGCCCCTCGTACAGTGCTGTTGTCGCGAGATAACACATAAGGTGTGGTGCCGTTGATATACACCTCAACCTTGTCCGCTGCATCCTTGGTTGCATCATGGATATTGACGAGCAGATAGAGATGGGAATCGTCATAGGTTGTACGGAAATCTGCTATTCCTGCATCATTGGCGTCTTTGATTTCACTCGCCGCGACAGCCTTCAAGATCGTATCCATGGATCCATCGACAGTCAAGGACGCTTTCCCTGCCGTTAACGATTTCGAGACCACTTGACCCGTTCCGTGCAAAGCGAATCTTACCACCGATTGCGATGGATCAGAAGGGTTCCCCTGTGCATCAACCACATAGAGATGATAGGTCCCTGCAGTCTGTGGAACAGCAATAAAAGCGGCCGTTCCACTAGCCTTCGTCATGGTCGGACCTTCGATGAAACTTGTTGTTCCTGCAGGTGCAAGCCATACGGTTGCGGCGGCATCTCCCGCAGACTGTATCGGAATCGAAGCCGTCGGAGGATTGATGTAAACGCTCGCCGGGAGCACAACATCTTGTACAGGCGTATGGGCCGGCGACTCCAGATACTGATACGGACCTTCCAAACCTGCATTCAATGCGATGGTATATCCTGCCAACGGCCATACGCTGTCCTGATAATAATTGATGTCTTCAACGACGCTACTCGGCAGGTTTTTATTGGATATTTTGTTGACGTTACTATACGTTTGGATAATGCTCAGGTCATGCTTTCTTCCCCAGTCGTCAGAGTTGATCGTATACGTAACATTCGGGTCGATATCCAATACGTTATTGCTAAAGTTGATATAGGCTGAACCTTCGTCAGGATGCAGCCCGTATTTATGGCCCGCCGGAACGCCTTTCAAGTAGTTATTGCTAATTATGGTTGTCGGCTGGCTGCCCAGCGTATAGATCGGTGCGCCATCGTCCAATTTCTGCATCGTGTCTATAATCTGGTTGTAGCTGATATTGTTGTTTCGGGCGGTTGTGGTTGGTACGCCCGGCACGATGGAGCCTGACGAGCCATCAAAGTTCCACCATCCCCAACCGAGCGAGATGCCGACATACGGCGTTTTTTCGATCCGGTTATGTTGTATCGATATCGAATCAACAAAAAAGGCTTGGATAGCAGCAGATCCGTTAAACAGCACTCCGCTGTCGTGCAGATAATTATTCTCGATATCAATGTTCTTGCAGACGCCTTCTTTGTCGACTGTATATTTCTCATGATTAGCAGAAGTATAATCGCCGATATACACATGCTGTGGATGACCGATCGAAATAGCGGCTCCGCCGATGTCATTCGTATAGTTTCCTATCAACTTCGAGTTCGAAACATCGTTGACCATACTAACGCCGTCTGATCCGGTATGCTCTACCTTATTATTAAGAAGCATGATGCCATCTGCATTCTCAATATCAATGGCGCTAGGCTCCAAATCGACATTGCGATAGTAATAGTCATGAAAGTTTTGTTTCGCATAAGCGATCGCGCTGAGATTCCCTTGCTGCACCTGTTTAAATGCCGAACCGGCTATTTCGGATAGGTTCCAATCGGAATGCTCAACGGTGATACCATCGAAAGTCAGATTGCGCACGTGATCGCTAATAGATGCGCCGGCCACTTTCAGAATCGTTGTTACATTGTTCGGAGCGAATACCTGTGCCGTGGTCATATCCTCGTTATCGGCTTTGTAGTAATATACGGTTTTATTGGTTTTGTCGTAATAAAATTCGCCCGGCGCATCCAGAAATTCATAGGCATTCATGATTCTGTGGCTACCGCCGATCTGGAAATTTCCATTAAAGGAACCTTGGGCAATAGCCGCTCCCGGTTCTTGGAACAACGCAACGCGATTGGCCCCGTCTGGGGTAGTTGTCACTTGGCGAACCCCTACGATTGCAGTGTTCCAGGTCGTCCGCGTTTCGATCTCGATATCACCTTGATTCGATTGAATGTCGGGGAAATCCGTCAGGTTGTATCTGGCTCCATCGCACTGCGAGCCTGATTCCCAAGCCCAATCGGCTTGACCCGCCGTTATGGTATACGTACCGTAGCAGCCTAAAGAGTTGATGGTTTTCGAGGCCATCATTGCTCTCTTGTCATTCACATATAGCGCGCGAAGTTTATTGCTTCGATCCAAGGGAGCCTTCCATATATTCCCTGCATGCTGAGTCCAACCGCTAACTTGGACACCTCCGTTCAACACCGGAGTCTCATTCGGATAAGCTTGATAAATGATATGATAGCCATTTGTGCCGGAATCGCTTGGCGTGAACTCGATCGTGCTCGAGACCGGATAATCTCCGCCGCGAAGATACACGTAGATATCCCCCGTCATGCTTGCATTAACGGAGCGAATAATATCCCTTGCATGCTGTATGGTTTTGAAAGGCGCGGTGATCGTTCCCGGATTGACATCATCCCCGCTTGGAGATACGTAATACACAGCCTGTGCTGCAGACGTCTCCGCTGCCGAAGCAGCCTGTGGAACCGAGAAATTGGCCATAACAAGAACAACGGTCAAGACCGTCATTAAGATAGAGCGCCATTCCCTTTTAACCGAAATACTTAGCATCCTATCCAACCCCTCTCATTCTTCACTTCAAGATAGTCCCTGCCGTCAGTGCGTCATCAATCTCTCATTGCCGATCATATAGACGATAATCTCGACGGTCGTAATCGTTATCGCTTTTAGCTTAATTTTCTCCCCCCATCGTCTTTGTTGCTAGAGGTCTGACCCGCCGGGGATTCCGATTCGCCGGGAGACTGAGCATCGAACCGCAAGCCGTTGCCGTAAACAGTTCTGACCTCCTAGTTCACACATCCATAATTTTGGGATCGCTCCATTCAGTCAGGTCTTTGTAAGCGTTGTCAATCGATCCTGTTTTAAATTGTACGGTTTTCCCCCTTTGTTTGGCAGAGAATATTCTCGGGTCAAAAGGAATATTTTCAGTTCTATAGGATGTGATTTATGTACTTGCTGGGTGTAATGCCTATTTGCTTTTTGAAGAAATTGTTAACCTAAATGGTATCCGCGTAACCGACCTGCATTCAGGAAACCGCTGGTCCCGCCATTGCTCTTCCCGGCGGTGGACTCCGTCCCTCGCAACTCGACTATATTAGCATACGTTCTTTCAACACTTGTAAAGCCTGTGCCGTTTGATTCTCAAATCCGCCTGGCGCCGGTTCATGGCGCTCGACTTCAAATCCCGCCCACCTATACAACCTTATGGCTTTATGAGCCCATGTCGATGTAGGGATATACATTAACCGATCCCCTTCGATATCGATCATATGTTTTACACCAGCTGCAATGATCGCTTTGCCAAGTCCTTGTCCTTGAAATGGCGGCTTCACAGCAACCCAATGAACAAACGGATGGCGGCGCACTCCTGTATAATTCCACCAAGCCGTGAAAGTAGCCACTTTTTCTCCGTCATGTGCCTGAATGAACATCGTCCTGCGTGCTAGCTCATCCTTATAAGGAAGATAGTTATTCGCAAAATACTCCGTCGCAGCATCTTTATCGGCAAATTCTAGGACGGATGCTTCTATTTCTCCCCACGCTTCTTCATCACCTGATTGAAAGGTTACGATGGAGTACCCGCTTGGCAATGAAGCTTGCGGGAGTGGGGTTCCTTGTTCACGTTTGAGAATAACTCTAAACCAATCGAGACTTGTATCTAACATGTGTACCCTCCAGATCTCGTTGAACTACTGCTTATTCACTAAATAGATATCTCTATCATTTCTGCCTCAATCATTTAATCACTTTAGTCACTTTAAGGATTTGCAACAGCAGGAATAACCGATTCCCGTGCTAGTTTCCATTTCTCGTTATACGCTTCGAACTTCGACTGCAAATCATTGGACACGACCCACTCTTGGATATACTCGCCCGACCAGAACGGGATTTGCGCCTTCTCTGCCAACTCGAGAAACAAGTCGCTCGGCGACTCCGTCTCGACGAACGTCGGCGAGAACGAAAGAAACTGTTGAAACTGCCGAAGAGCCGGCTCCTTCGACGTCATCATCGGCAGAAATCCGGAATCTTCCACGTAACTCGACTCTTTCACAAAATATTCGATCCACGCCTGAGCAAGCTCTATATTGCTGCTGAATTTGCTGATTCCGACGAACCAGTCCGGCAGCAGCGGCGCATAGTGCTTCGTCCCATTATCATACGGCATAGGGAAAAACCCGATATCGTCCGGCTTCGCGCCTGCGTCTATCACTTGCTGGATGATCCAATTGCCGTTGAAGTACATGGCGGCTTCACCGCTTGCGACTTTGCTCTTGGACGCTTCCCACTGGTTCGCCATCAGATTCGACTCCGTATAGCCGCGAGCGATTAACGTCTTCACAATGGTCATAGCTTGTCCCCATGCGTTGTCAAGCTGCCACGGCGCGTCGGTCTTCACCATCGCGTTCAGATAAGCGGGGTCTCCCGTCATGAAGCTGACCAGTTCTTCGCCCCATAGCTTCATCGGCCAGCCTGCACCGTAATTCAGATAAATGGGCGTTATGCCAGCCGCTTTCAGCTTCCTGCACGCATCATAGAACGCGTCGAGCGTCGTCGGCAGCGCCGTGATTCCCGCGGCTTGGAACGCCTTCTTGTTGTACGCGATTCCAACAGTCGAAGCGCCGGTCGATAGCCCGTACCGCAAACCTTGATAAGACTTATAATCGGCAAACCGCATCCCTTCGAACATCGAATCGTCCAGCGGTTCGAAATATCTCGGCAAATCCTGCGACAACAAATTGGTCGGCAGCAGCAGTACGTCCGGCATGCTGCGGGTAGACAGCTTGACCATAATATCAGCCGTATAATTAGCGAGACCTTCGAACCGGATCTTCGTGCCGGGATGCGCTATTTCGAATGGTTCGGCATACTTGTCCATCTGTCCGTTCTCAATCAGATCGACGCGGTTCGTCAACATCGTTATGGTCTGTTCGCTCGTAACAGGCTCCTCGGGTTGGACTGCCGATTCCACATTCGGAACACGCTCTGACGTACACCCGGCTAGCGTGATGCAGGCCATTATGAACAAGCTCAGGCCGCCGCCGATTAGGCCGCACCGACTCCGTCCGTTCCTCATTCCAACTCCTCCTCTAAGGCCGTTTCGTCACCCGCTGCCATCAGCCCGTAAGACCAACGGTTCGGTTGCCGGTATGGAAGCGCAATCACATTTGCCTTACCGCCACCCGCATCGGGACGGCCCCGTGCGGGCAGTTTGCTTGTTGAAGGAAACATAATCCGTCTCGGATGAAAGCTTCCGCAGCCTTCAATCCATGAGACTCAGAACGTCATGGAGCGCCGATAATTGGTCGATTACCATGAGCGGTTGTACACCTCGCTGCTGAAGATCATGCTCGTTCACCTGGTAACCGATGAACGGAATTCCTGCATCGATCGAGCCCTTGCCGTCGATCCACGAATCGCCGACCGACAGCCAGTTGTCCGCCGCCATCCCCGTCCTGCGGACAATCTCTTGGAAACCGGACGGCGACGGCTTCATCTCCCGCATGCTTTCCCTGCCGATGATCTCAATGAATCGGTCTGCGATACCGTTGCGCTTCAGCGCTTCCAGCGCAGCCTCTTCCGCATTGTTCGTCACAATCGTCAGTACATAACTATCAGCCAACTCGTCGAGCAGTTGCACGGCACCTGGTTCAAGCTCCGCCCCCTGCATCCCGACAATTTCATGCCGCCGTGCAATGAGCATCGCCTCATCATACTGAGCTTCATTCATCCCTTCACGCTTCGCTTGTTCGACGAGCATAGACGTAGTCCATTGCTGCAGATTCAACCCCCGCTCTGCATACCCATGGTGCAGCAAATAAGCATACACATCCCGTTTCATTGCAGCGAAGTCGATGCGGGACTGCACGAGCGTATTATCCATATCAAAAATGATTCCGCGTATTCTGCGTTTGTCTTCAGCCGCCGTCATGACTCTATCTCCTCATAGAACCTCAGCAGGTTGCCCGACGGGTCATGCAGTGTTACAGATCGTTCCTCACGGTTATAGCCTGGTCTCGCATGCTTGTACCGTTTGGCAGCCAGCATGTCATGGAACGCCTCCGTGTTGCGGACACCGATCCGGACGGCTGTTCCCGGCGTACCGTCACCGAAATGTCCCGACAGATGAAGGATACATCCGCCGCTCGACACTTGCATGTACAGCGGAAGATCTGGTTCGTACCGGTGCTCCCAATCCATCCGGAATTCTAGAAATTCCGTATAAAACTGTTTCGTCGCTTCTTCATCATACATACGCAGGATCGGCGTCGTACCCGCGATTTCGAATTGTGCCATATGGCAACCCACTCCTATCGGACAATTAACTATATTCAATGTAGAACGGATGCAGGCAACAATCAAGTGAATCGAACAAGGAAATGGTAAGGAATTGGTCGAATGGATCCGTATGCCAATTACTCGATTAGGAGGATAAACGATGAAACGATTACCATACGAACGGCCAACGGACCATTACGATATGAAGGTCATGAAGATTGACGAGCAACTCTGCGAATTGCTGAGGCATCGCAAAGAAATTTCTCAGAACAATCCGGGCTACCCGCCATTCGAGTTCATTAAGGCATGGGCAGCTTCTAGTGGGTTATACGAAGAATATTTGAAAGTACTGTTCGGTATGTTCATGAACGAGCACCACTTCAAGCCAGTCGTGGAACCAAGCGGATTTCGCAAACACATTGCCGCACTTCAATCTGTGGAGAATAACGGCTTCTTCTATACCATAACTGCGGTCAAACAGTACGAGAACGCGAGTGTCGTCACTCTATTCATCGATTGGGACGCTTCTAACGAGGCCCAGGACCCGATGCATTCGAAAGCAAAATTTTTTGAGCTCGACTTAGGGGTCGGCTATGTTTGCCGGTTCGATGGAGGAAACAGCAGCTCCGGCCATTCCTCCAATAACTTCGTCGTTACGCCCCCGCTTCCGGACAATCTGTCCGGTATTAAGTTCGTGTTCAAACTCATGCCTGCCCCCAACCAAGGGACAGACGGTGAAATCGTTCTACGAGTAAAATGAAATCAATCTCTTGCCAAATAAAAGCAGCTAACCGTGCATAAGCACGATTAGCTGCTTTCGTACAAAAGAATTATTAAGCCTCGCCCACAACCGTGAAGCGGCGGTTCTCATGCTTCGGCTGTTCAATCTCGTCGATGATTGCGATCGCGTAGTCTGGGTAGCTGATATAGCTCTGACCTTGCGAGTTGACGAGTAATTGGTCTTGCCCCGCCGTGTAAGCTCCCGTCCGGCGTCCAGCCGGATCGAAGAATGCGGACGGGCTGACGAACGTCCAGCGAATGCCCTCGGATTGCTGCAGTTCGGACAAATTTTGTCCTTGGCTGCGGGCCGTAGCCAGATACAACTCCGGGAACTCCGGCGTATCGAACAGTCGGGTCGTTAAGGCTGCATCGACGAACAAGCTACCTGCGCCGCCGACAACGATCAGACGAGTATTCGGCGCGCCCTTCAGCGCTTCGATCAAGACGCGTCCTGCTTCAATATGCTGCTGCTCCTGTCCAGGCGCCGCTCCGAACGCGTTCACGACCACATCGAACGGTGCGAGATCACCCGCTTGAAGCCCGAATACTTCTTTCTCCACGACGCTCACTTGCTGTTGTTGTACCTTTGCTTTGTCGCGCACAATAGTCGTCACTTCATGTCCGCGCTCCAGCGCTTCCTTCACGATGGCTTGACCTGCTTTGCCTGTTGCTCCGATTACCGCGATTTTCATCTTTATCATCCTCCAAATATTATAATTCCCGCAAACCTGTAACCAAATTAGTTACTAATTGTTGCAAAAAAAAGACTACGACTGAGACTGGATATGACCGACCACTTGCGCGACGGTCGTCTGAGCAAGCGTATTCTCTAGCTGACGCTGCGCTTCGGTCAACGGCTGCTCCAATGCGCTTTGAATGTTGCGTCCTACGTGACATTGTGGATTCGAGTTGCGGTGGATGTTGAACAACACATCGTTCTCCGGCAGCTCTACCGCACGGTATACATCGAGAAACGAAATAGCAGACAAAGGCTTCAACAGCTTGATTCCCGTCACGCCGGCACGAGACTCGATAAGTCCGGCTTTGCCCAGCATGCTCATAATCCGCCGGATGACGACCGGATTCGTATTGACACTGCCTGCGATATATTCCGACTTAATCTTGCCCTCATGGATATCGATTAAGGACAAAATATGAATCGCGACCGAGAATCGACTGCTAATCACCTTGAACATCTCCCATTGCTCGAATTGCGATACCGAATGACGTTTACAATGTAACCTTATCAGTTACAACTCAAATTGTCAACAGCTAGGTGACGCATTTGTGTTGTCCAGCCAGACACCGCATATCACGCTAGAAGCAGTCCCTGTTCGGCTGCAAGGACTGCTTCTCTTCGACCCTAATCGTTTGCCGCCTTCCCGGCGCCTACGCTTTGCTCCATCCGGACTTCTTCCGGCAGCTTCTTCGATGCGCTCGGCACTTGCCGAGGTTCATGATCGACCGCTTCGGAGGAGAAAATGCTAATGCTCACTTGGCCGCCATAAACATAGGCCCGAATTAGAATCGGCTGGCTATAACGGTTTTTGAATACGAAGTCCGGTCCGTACCAGCTAACGGTTGCGTCGCGTCCGGGAGGCACATACGGCACGTTGCGGCTATGCGAATACCGCTGTACAATTTGCAATCCAGCCCGGTCCGCCGCATTGAACAGCGTGGAGGATATTTGGCAGATACCGCCGCCAATCCCTTCGGACACCTCGCCCTTCACGATGACAGGGGCGCGCATGTAGCCTTTCTCCGTTGACCGCTGTCCGACGACGCCGTTGAACGAGAACGTCTCTCCTGGAAAGACGACATGATTGTTTATTGCCTGTGCGGCAAGCGCAATATTAGTGGTCCTATTTCGATTCCGGCTGTTGAAGTAAGTCGTATAATAACCGATCTGCTTTTCCTTGATCAACGTCATTAATTCGCTGTCCACCCGCGGATAAACCTTATTTTGCGGAAGATTCGTGCGCGTCATACCCCCTTCGATCAAATAACTGTACACCTGTTCTGCGAATTGCCTTCTATCGAGACGGTAACCGATCTTCTCTGGCACGACTCGGCCGCCTGCATCCAGCACCGCATTGACGGATGGAATATTCGTTTTCTTCTCCAGCGAATCCATCAATCTCTCCACTTTCAATTCGTTCACAACCGGTAAGCCCGGAATATTCGCCATATAATCGATTCGTTTGATGCTGGCAACAGGCTGGCCGTGCAAATCGACCGTCAGCGGCGTGCTGCTGGGCGTCAGCGGATAGATGAAGAGCATTCCGAATAAGCCCAGCGATCGAATCCCCTTGAACATGCGTTGTACGACCTCCTAAGTTTATCATCGCTAATTTGCCTTAAATGCGTTCACGTTATGCTTGTTAGCCATGACCAATTCACCAAGTCAATGGCAACGATTCTACACATAACAGGCGGATCGGCAGAACACAATAAACAGCGGATTTAGGTTCCGATCATCATTAACACGATCAATAAGGCAGGTGAAATTATAGCGTGAAGGCCTGTTACCGAGGCTGCGCAATCATTATCCTTGCGGCCGTCATTTGGCTGTCGCTGCTCGAACCGTATGAACGGATTGCTGCCGCCAAGCCAGCAGAGCCGATTCGTCTGACGATAACCGTTCGTGTCGAAGAACAGGCTGGCTTGTCCAGTTCGCTGATGGTCGACAGCTTAGCTTTATCACGCGGTCTGAAGCATACGAATTGGCAATCTGCCGCCGTGAAGCCGCCGCTCTGCCCGGATGTCGATCTGACCGTTAGAATTGGCGCGAGCGTAACGGAGCTTAAACTTACGAAAGACGGAGCATTATGGAATGAAACGACGCGCCAGTTGCTCACGCCACCACCGCAGACGTCTCAACTTCTGATATCGCTGGTTCAATCGGTCCGCAGTCAATATTACGGACGCAGGCTGGCATGGGAGGAAGCGAAGAAGCTCATCCCGAACAAAACGATATTTACAGTGACTGACCTACAGACGGGTCTCAGCTTCCGCGTTCAGCGCCGCGCTGGATCGGATCACGCCGACGTTCAGCCGATTGCGAAAGAAGATACCCGCATCATGAAGCAAATATTCGATGGGGAATGGACATGGAAACGGCGCGCAATCCTTGTGCGAACCGATCAGGACTGGATCGCTGCTTCTATGAACGGAATGCCGCACGGCGGAGATGGCATTCCGGACAATGATTTCTCCGGCCATTTCTGTATTCATTTCTATCTCAGCACGACGCATAAATCCGAAACGCCCGATCTGGCCCATCAACTCATGGTGCATAAAGCGTCCGGAGATCTGCGTCCTTACCTGGACGGAGCAGATCCGACGATGCTGGCCCGAAGCTATATCGAAGGGTTAAACCATAAAGACCGAACCGTTATTCGGCAAGTCATATACGGCATGCAGGAGGAGCAAATCGAATCCATCCTTCGCGCTATGGATACGCTCGAATCGATCCGGGACACGACAAAGCGAGACCAAGGCCATGCCGCTCCATCGAACGAATGGGATCAGCAATTGACGGCACAAGTCAGTCTTCCAATCGCTTACCGGATGCAGGGCGGATCCCAGCGGAATGATCGGTACCGATTCACCTTCAGCCGTGATTCCACAACAGCTCCTTGGCGTTTGCACAATATTGATTCCGGCAAAAGCCGATCAAACGAGCGCACAGCTAGCTAGAAGGATCCAGCAGCCGTAATACGGAACGAAACCGAATGTTTGGTTCCGTATTACGGCTGTTCTCCTTTACCCAGAACAGAACAACCACACTGCTTGCAACGGCAAGCAGCGACAAAGCATGTGCTATTGTGCGTGTCTTCACTTATCATTTCCTCCATTCAAAATGTTCTTGCTCCCATGAAGCTCCGTTCAATTGGCCCGCCAAACCGAAGCCGCTCACTCCCCTTCCTATCCAGATCAGCTCCCTTCTTTCATTCGGCTGTCTCAATAGAGTTCTTACTCATCGATCATAGTCAAACTTGCTTTCTAATAAAATGCGTGAAAATTACAATTACCCGTATCATTTTTGCGATCATCCTTACTTTTCGAGAAAAGTTGCCATTATACCATACGGACAGCCAAAGAACAACTTAAAATTAGATGAGTGTTTCCTTAGAATTTGCTAACGCTTTCACACAATTAGAGTGTAACGGTTGTAGGGCTTGAATTCCCGCCATTCGGGATATCTCATTTTCTCTGCCTTGCCAATTTCTGATTATTTATTGCGTTCTTGGCTTGAACTTATAATACAAACATGCCAACGAACAAAAACGTAATCAAAGGGAGAGATAACAATATGAAACAAGGAATGAAAACGAAAATCGCACTTGCGATGATGGCCGTGAGCCTTCCTGCTACAGCATTGCTGCACGATGCAAGCTACGCTGCATCTGCCTCGTCCCTTGACGCTAAACGTGAGAAAGTTGTACAAACTGCATTGTCCTTGAAAGGCAAAGTTCAATACGTGCACTGGTCCCAGCGTCAAGAGAAGGTTGCGCCTTACAAAACGGACTGCTCCGGCTACACGTATCTTGTATACCGTCTTGCCAATGTCGGCGTAACGCTCGTCAACCGCGATGACGACGATCAAGCGAATGTCGGCCAACTCATCTCGAAGTCGAACCTGAAGAAGGGCGACCTTGTCTTCTTCTGGCTGAACCCGAACAATAAACGCGATGTCGGCCACGTGGCGATTTACATGGGCAACGGCAAAATCATTCACAACGCAGGCACGAAGAACGACGTTATTATTTCGGACCTGAACGGAAGCTACTGGAAAACGAGATATATCGGCGCGCGCCGCGTCATCTATTAATCGTCCGTGCAGATCTCTGCACAGCGCGAACAAGCCACCCTGCGCTCCAATCGGAGCTGCGGGGCGGCTTGTTTTGCGCTGTGCTCTATCTCGATTCTAATTGCAGATGCTCCTGTCCGGATTATATAACGACGATCTCCGGCGCATCGCACTGGCACTTCAGATGCTTCTTCACATGCTCGTAGCTTGCCTTCATCCTTGCCCATTCGCCGCTCCTGCGGCCGGCATCGCTCTTCACAGCCTCACCGAGCGGTACGACACGGAATATGCTGCGGGGACCGACGCGCGATATGCGTACCCATGTCGGTATGCATTCCACTTTCATAATCCGAATCGTCCCGTCGTCTTCCTTCCGAATCCTCAGCCTCGTAATCAACCCTGTCAGCGTATGATCATTGCGGTACAGCCGAGTCGATACGAAGTTGCCAAGCGAGTAGATCGCGAACTTCTGCTTCGTCTTGGACTCTTTCGTCTGATAGAACAAGGCAGGCTGTATCACGTGCGAATGGGCCCCAAGGATAATGTCTGCTCCGCTGCGAATCATAAGCTGAGTAAGCTGCTTCTGGCGTTCGACAGGCCACATGCTGTATTCTCGGCCGACATGGATGCATACGATGACGAGATCAACCTTCTGCGCTTTCAGCTTCTTTATATCGCTTGCGATTTTGTTTGGTTGAATAAGGTTGACAGCCCAAGCCTGCTTCGACGGGACCGGAATTCTATTCGTTGTCTTCGTGTACGCCAGAACGCCGATACGGATCCCTTTCACTTCTTGGATGAGGAAACGCTGCGATTCCGACTCCGTCCGGTACGTCCCGGTGTGTGCGATGCCGGCACGGTCTAATACGTCCAGCGTCCGCTTCAAGCCGTCTATGCCGCAATCCATGCAGTGGTTATTCGCGGTTGATACAACATCAAAGCCTAGATTGTTGAGCGTGTCCGCGAATTGGTCCGGGCAATTAAACATCGGCCAATTGGTGCGCGGATTGCGCCTAACGATGGAGTATGTTCTGTCGATCATCGCTTTCGTTGGATTGCGTCCCGCTCCCGAGAACGTCGTTTCCAAATTGCCGATCGTATAATCCGCATCTCGCAAATAAGGAGCGACCTGCTCGAATATTTTATCGAAAGAATAGTTGTTATCGCCGGCAAGCCGGGCAGAATTAATGATCCGCGTCTTCATCAGGAAATCTCCGACCGCAGATATCGTAATGTCCGTGCTCATGAGTCAACTCCGTTCTATGCGCATACAGGCTCTATGGAGGTTCCTGCCTCGCCCGGAGGGCAGAAGGCCATTACCCTATCATATGAACAAGGCGATCGTCGTGCATCGGGAAATGAGCCTATCTTTTGAGCATATATGCAGCAGATGCTGGCCGTAACCATAACACCGCCCGAAATAGCAAGAGGCATGCCTGCCCGTACAAGACTGAATACGAATCGGGTTCGTATTCCGTTCTGCACCAGACAAGCATGCCTGCTTGCATACAATTATTGTTAACCTTTAACTACCTTCGTGTATGTACTGTTCGTCGTGATGTAGACGGTGCTGCCGTTTACTTTCACTTCATACCAATAAGAATTCGTTTTCTTCACAAGCTCTGCCTTCTGCCCAACCTCGAGACGGCCAACCGTCGCGCTGCTTGACTTCGGCCCTGCTTTCAACGATACCCAACCCTTATTCGTAACGATATACTGCTTCTGGCTTACGCTCGAACCTGTACCCGGGTTCGTCGTTGCCGGAGGCGCAGTCGTTGCTGGCGGAGTGGTAGTAGCCGGCGGAGCGGTCGCCCCTCCATCTCCTGTTATCGGTGGAATCGTTCCGCCCCACGTCGGTACTGCCCTTTGCGGAGGCAGTACATACTTCTGAGGAATTGTAGGCGCTTTCACGGTTTTGCCTGCCATTCCGGTGAATGCCGCATCAGGCAACACGCGCTGCGCGCTATGGAAGTTCTCGCCCCACCAATATTGCCAACTGTCAACCGTGCCGAGTGCTGTTGGGTTGCCATCGCCGCGCGTGCCGATGACGACAGGCTGGCCATCGCGGTTCGTTCCCATATAAATGGCAACGTGCATAATATGGTCGGTTTCTTGGAATGTAATAAGATCGCCAATTCTTAAGTTCTCGATGCCTGTCAGCTGCCATTTGCCGTTAACTTTCTGCTTGCCGACGCCAGCTACCTTCGTGCCGACCGAGTTGTAACTCGCGGAAGATTCACTGATTTTATATCCAACGTCACCATATACGAGGCTGGTAAAGCCTGAGCAATCCTCGTAGCCATATTTGCCGTATGCGGCTGTTCCATGTCCGTAAACGAAGTAACCATTCTCCATATACCAGATTGCCCGTTCCACCACTTCATATGCAAGCGTTCCTCTCATGCCTACGTATTTGGTCCGGAAATCCGCTACATTGTAGAGCTCGTCTTTCACATAACTGTCTGCATTAATGTACTGATTGTACTTCGTCACAGCACTAGAGGTCGTATACGTTGTTGCAGCGAATGCCATTCCCGAAGCGCTTAGCGATAACGCAAGTGTCAGAGCCACGATTTTCTTCTTCATACAACAATCAACTCCTATCTGGGATGTATCACCATAGTAGCATGAAGAATACGGCAGAACTATTGGTAGATTCGACCAACAGTGCTTACAAAGCAATCTTTTGGAATAAAAAAGAAGCGTGCTTTACGCTGAAAGCACGCTTTATCCATCATTTTGTACTTGCTAAAAACCGGGCGTATTCGAACGGATGCCGCAGGCACTTCTCCCACGCTTTGCGCCCGTAAACACGGTGCATAATCGATTTGCCGGGTTTAATATTGATTTCGATTAGCCATAGTTTGCCGCTTCGGTCTACTGCAAGATCGATGCCGAGCTCGAACAGCCTAGATCTGTATGATTTTTCCGTGTATGGAGGAATGTACTCGGCCACTTCGACGATCGAACTCGTCAGCGCTTGCCCCTCTTCCTCGTTGAATTGACTCTCGAGATACTCTTGAACGCCGTGCGCATTGCCGCCGCTTTTAATATTCGACGTGATACTTCCGTTCTTGCCTTCGCGTACAGCCATGCCTGTCAGCTGCCACTTGCCCTCCCCGTTCTTCTGCATCAATGCCCGGATATCATAGACCTGGCCGTCCTTGTTGCGTATGTCGATCCACTTCTGCATCACATGTCTGCCTTGCCCTAATATACCCTTCACATATGAAGCAAGACCGGCTTGCGACAGATCGGCCGCCGGCTTGCCGTTCGTCTGCACGCGATAACGGCGGTCCTTGCTTTCCGTAATCCGGATAATGCCTCTGCCGCCCCAGCCGTTAATCGGTTTCAGCATCACGCTGCCGTGCTTGTGCACAAAAGCGATAAATTGCTGCGAGGTTTGCACCTGCTCAGTCGGAAGCAAGTAAGGCTTTAAATAATCCGAGGCGTCCAGATGCTTCTGAATACGGCATTTGTTGCCCAGACCGTAGCCCGTAAAGCGGAGCGCCGGATTCTTTTTCACCTTCGTCGCCTTGGCCATGTCCGCTTCGTTATAAAATCCGATATCCATATTCATCTTCGGAAACCCGACCGTCTTCCATTTCCAGCTGCCGTCCTGATAGATGTACCCGCTCACCTGCTTCCGTTTCATATCAACGCCATTCGGGGTATACATAATGACGCCGTCGAACTTCTCTGCCTGTGCGGACGACTGATGGCGGTAATATTTGCTCGGACTTGCGACTCGATGCGTCATAATGCCTAGATAGTTATGCATTGCAGTACGGTCACCTGATCCTTTCGATTACGGATTAGCGAGAACTTCTCATTAGAATTTCTTCATTATAATATGAAGGACATTCGTCGCTAGGCATGGACGGATGCCTATGCCGAACTGACGCCTATGCTTGGTACGCTTTATTCCGTGCCCGAATACGATATACAACGTAGTGGATGGCAGCCTATGCCGGACAATAGGAGCACCTGCTTATCAAGCAACGGAGGAGATCCCTGCATATGAAGGCAAAACTAATAAGATATCCCGGAAGAAAGTGGTTAAAGCATGAGGCGCTTTGGGCATATCCGAATCTCCGCGACCATTTGCCCGATACCATGCTCTTCAGCCAGCAGGCTTTTATCGATATGATCGACAAGTATAAAGTGGTGTTCGTTAAGCCTGACTTGGGGATGCAGGGAAAAGGGGTAATGAAGGTCACCACCATTAAGGAGAACGGCGGCGGCTATGTGATTCGAACCGCAGATAACGCTTTCGCCTACCGGGATGTTCGCAATGCGGCCAAGAAGCTGTCCCAATTGATCGGGCACCAGCAATATCTCGTGCAGCAAGGCATCGATCTGATCCGGTTGAAAGGCAAGCCGATCGACTTTCGAGCGTTGCTTCACATTAAACCTGACGGCAATTGGCGGTTCTTCGGCATTATGGGGAAGGTCGCAGCAGCGAATCAGATCGTGACGAATTACAACAGCGGTGGTCGTGCCATCCAGCTGCATCAGGCGCTCGAGCTGTCCATTGAAGAGAGCCATGAATGGGAGATGCTTATCAAGCAGCTGTCCGGCCAGTTCGCAAGAGCCATGAAGAAGAGCTTCCCTCGCATTACGGAGCTCGGATTAGACCTTGCGATTGATACCAAAGGTCAGATTTGGCTGCTCGAAGCCAATACGAAGCCGCATTACAAATTGTTCCGCCATCACTCGAATCCGAGCCTGTTCGCTAAGATTGCTTCTTCGGCTAGATCGATCCGGTCAAGCGGCGCTTAAGCAAGCAGCTTATCTCCTGAGACGACGCAGCCTTCATAAGACTGCGTCGTCGAATCGAAACGCTCATACTGGACTGGACTGGTGCGAATTGGGATTGTCCAGTATAATAGCGGTATTGTTATATAAACAATCGATATATTCGACAGGGGATATAAACGATGTCTATGATAAATTTCGAGTTGTACAAAGTGTTTTATTTGGCTGCGAAATCCGGGAGCTTATCGCAAGCGGCCAAATCCTTATTTCTGACGCAGCCTAGTGTCAGTCACGCGATTAAGCAGCTAGAAGAGCATATGGGCGTCACGCTGTTCACACGCAACGCGCGCGGCGTCACGCTGACGCAGGAAGGCAACGTGCTTTTCTCTTATATCGAACAAGCCTATAATTTCATCTCGCTAGCGGAAGAGAAGATGGCGGAGTTCAAAAGCATGGATTCCGGCGAGCTTCGCATCGGCGGAAGCGATTCACTGTTTAAGCACTATTTGCTTCCGTATTTGGAGACGTTTCATGAGCATTATCCCGGTGTCGGCATTCATCTTACGCACGGAACGACGCCCGAGATCATCAGCTCGTTGAAGGAAGGCAGCATCGACCTTGGCGTCGTCCGTCTGCCGATCATCGATCCGCAGCTGGAAGTGAAGGAAGGCATACAGCTCCAGGACTGCTTCGTCGCCGGCTCACGCTTCAACGAGCTGAGAGACCGCGTTCTAACGATGGAGCAGCTCACGCAGTATCCGATTATTCTCTTCTCCCGGAACAGCCGCGCCCGTATGGCCGTCACTGAATTGTTCCGCGAACAAGGCTGCGAGCTGAAGCCGGAGATCGAGCTTGGAAGCGTCGATTTGTTGATCGAATTCGCACGGAAAGGGCTTGGCATTTCATTCGTCACCCGAGAGTTTGTTGCGAAGGAGCTGGAGGAAGGATCGTTGTTCGAGGTGAAGCTCGATGTTGCGCTGCCGCCGTCCAAGGTCGGCATCATGACACTGCGTCACATCCCGCTATCGATCGCGGCGAAAGCGTTTATCGAACGGATCGAGCAGCAGGATATCGGGTCAAGGACTTAAGGCTTTACCGTCCAACTCCCGTTACGCGGTAGTTCGAACCGATTATCGACATCCGCCATGTTCGATATTAATAGAATGTTCAAATAAGCGCCCCGTAAGGGCGCTTATTTGATTGGTCTTGCCGTACGCAAGCGAATAAGAGCCTCCCAAAGTCACTTACTTGCTCGTTTGGTGATCGAAAGCCGTTTAAGTGGATGATTAAGAGTCTATTCGAGCATCTTAATTGAAATCCGAATGGTGACAGAGTGAATTAATAGACTGTGCACGACTATTAATTCTTTTGTGGAGCGGCAATTTAGCCGGTAACCAAAACGCATACATAACGGATATGTTACGGTAGAGGAGTTGGAGGAACAACTGGAGGGTTATACGTTGAAGACGATTCGAATGGTTTGGAATTGCGGCGCTGACGCCGCGGCACATCGACTCCCCATGCGACAGCAGAATGAGTAGCCTGTCATCTGCCATCGCATAGGGAATTGATCAATGCGATCAATTAAATACTGATTTTGCACAATTGATTCTTATAGGTGTTAATCGTGCGAATAAGCCCTTCTTCCAGTTCAATTCTAGGCGACCAGTCCAGCAATTCAATTGCCTTCGTAATTACCGGCCTTCTCACCTTCGGGTCATCCTGCGGCAACGGCATGAAGACGATTTCGCTCCGCGAATTCGTTAAAGATTTAATCATTTCGGCGACTCGCAGGATCGAATACTCGGCAGGATTGCCGATGTTAATAATTTGACCCGTTGCACTGTCTTTTTCCATCGCTAACCGCAACGCGCGAATCGTATCGTCCACATAACAGAACGACCGCGTCTGGCTGCCGTCGCCATAGACGGTAATGTCTTCACCCGTCAGCGCTTGCATGACGAAATTCGAGATGACGCGCCCGTCGTCGTTGCGCAGGCCTGCCGAATACGTATTGAACAACCGGACGACTTTCGCTCTCGCACCGAACTGCTTGTTATATTCATAGCAATACGCCTCGCCTAGCCGTTTAGATTCGTCATAGCATGCCCGCGGTCCCCAAGTATTTACATTCCCTCTGTACTCTTCCGGCTGCGGGTGCACCTCAGGGTCGCCGTAGGCTTCGCTCGTACTCGTAAATAAGAAAGAAGCGTCGTTCCTTCTCGCAATCTCCAGCATATTGTGGGTACCGACCGTATTGACCTGGATCGTTTCAATCGGATATTTTTGATAAAATTTCGGGGATGCTGGTGAAGCAAGATGATAAACATGATCGACTTCGTCGAACAATGGGTCGTACTCAAAATCCCGGTGTCCCACATCCTCCCGAATGAACGAAAAGCCCGGCGCATGCAGGTACGGCGCAATATTCTCGATCTTGCCGCTGCATAAATTATCGATGCCAATTACTTGAAACCCGTCATTCAACAACTCCTTGACCAGATGGGACCCTAGAAACCCGGCAGCCCCCGTTATTATCGCTTTCTTCTTCATCCCCAACTCTCCTCATATAAGATAATGCGATCCATAACCGTATCTGTCTCCGCGACACAATCCCGGTACCTTATGAGTACCGGGCTGTTGTGCATGGCTGACAGAGAGGCAATCAGCTTACGGAAGAGGTAATAAATTTCTTGAAACGAAGCAGCGCGATGACGAGTCCTGCCACGCCGTAAGCGAGCAGAATAAGCAGCCCCTGCCAGACGTCTTCCACATTCGCGCCCCTTATCATAATGTTCTGGAGGCTGTCCTGCGCCCAATGATGCGGAAGGAACACGCCGATCTTTCTTGCGAATTCCGGCAGCAAGTCCCATGGATACCACAGACCGCCGACGATTGCGCCGCCCATCGTGAATATCTGCACGAACGCATTGCCTATGTTTTCGTTGCTGGATACCATCGAAATCATCAGTCCCAATCCCGTCGCGCAAATAGACAAGATAAATACGACCGAGAAGAGAGCAAACAGATTTCCTAGATGCATGCCGAAGACGATTTTGCCGAAAAGAAGCAGGACCGTACATTGCACGATAACGACAATAATGTTCGGAATCCACATGCCGATCAAATAATGGATCGGCTGCATCGGCGTGCTGCGAAGACGGGACAGCATGCCGTTCCCTCTGTCCCGCATAAAGCTGTTAATCATCGTCGTCATAATGAAGAAGACGAACATAATCGTATATCCCGGCACATACTGGGTGACGGAATCATTTTTGAACGCTTTTTCCGCGACATCTTGAATCTCAATCGGCGGCGCGATGGCCGCGCTTGCTTCGACGTCCGTCTGACCGCTTTCTTTCAATGCAGCCGTAATCTTCTGATCCTTATAGATCGACACCACGTTGTTCAACAGCGCCTTAATAGGACCGATCGTCATGTCGGCCGAGGCGTCTCGGTAGAGCTTCAACGACGTAGGCGAGGTTTCGTCCGCAGCGTTCAAGGAAGCCTCGAACCCTTCCGGAATGACGAGAAGCGCCGTTATTTTGCCGTTCTTCAAGCTTGCGAGCTGCGAGTCCAACGATTTTTTGCTGTCGTATTTCAGATCGAAGCCAGCAGTGCTTTGCATCGTTTCAATAAGCTGCTGAGACGCAGCCGTCCGATCGGCATCATAATAATGGACCGTCTGGCTCGTCTTCTGATTGCCGAAAATCAATGCGAAAATGACGATAAAAAAGATCGGCAGCAGAAACAGCCAGAAAAACGTTCCCTTTTCCTTGAAAATGACCAAAACTTCTTTATAAATTAAACTCTTAATCATATCCTTGTTCCTCCCGTTCTTAATCGCGCAGCGAGGTGCCGGTCATTGACAGAAATACGCTTTCAAGCGACGGTCGCATCATCTCGAGAGCCGTAATCGTGGCACGTGTTTTCTCATATCGTTCACTGACTGCTTTCATTACACGCAGCGGCTCGTCGGTTTCCAGACGCCAGCCTTTGCCCTCTTGAACCACTGATTTGATCTCTTCCGCTTCAGGCGCGCCATCCAGACCAATCCCTTCAACATAAACCGCTTTTGTCGTATACCGTTCCAGCAGTTCATCGAGTGCTCCTTGCACAACGACACGGCCATGGTCGATAATCGCAATGTCGTCACACAGCGTTTCGACCTCCTCCATGTAATGGGTGGAGTAGATCAAGGTTACGCCTTCGCGGCACAACTCCCGTACCATCTCGAAAATATGATTGCGCGATTGCGGGTCGATACCGACTGTTGGCTCGTCCAAAATAACGAGCTTCGGACGATGGAGCAATGCGGCCGCAATATTGATCCGCCGCTTCATCCCTCCGCTGAAGGAACCGACCATATCTTTGCCCCGGTCTGCCAATCCGACCTGCTCCAATACGACGCGAATACGCTCCTTCAACGTCGCTCCCTTAACGCCGTACATTTCGCCGAAGAAGGCAAGATTTTGCTCGGCCGTCAGCTTGTTGTGAAGCGTAATTTCTTGCGGCACATACCCGACTTGCTGGCGGATCGCCGCGCTTTGCTTGCGGATATCGTACCCTAACACTTCGGCGCTGCCGCTCGTCGGCTCCAGTATGCTCGTAATAATTTTCATCGTCGTCGATTTGCCCGCACCGTTAGGTCCAAGCAATCCGAAGCAGCTGCCTTCCTTCACTTCGAAAGAGATACCGTCCAACGCTTGCTTGCTTCCGTACATTTTGGTCAATCGATCCACTTTCAGAACGGATGTCATTATGTTTCCCTCCATTTGGTTACAAGACCACTATCTCCACTGCATCTTTGTTCATAAGCGGTCGAACGACTTCGGCTACAGGGTTGTCCGCCGGATAATATAACAGCTTGCATGACGGGCTTTGCTTCGTAATTTGAATCCATAAGTCGATGTTCGACAAGCCGCTCTCGTCATACACGACCAAAAATTTGTGACGGTCCTTCTCCATGTCATGCAGCAGACTCGTACGAAGCTCCTGCTCCTGAGCCGCATCCCGCAGCACGTACAGCTTGGTCGGAGGCATTGGCTCAAAGAATGGATTGTTGCGAACAGATTCGACCCTTACTTTGTGCGCCCGTTTGACGTAAGAAAAGCCGCGCTTCTCCTCGAAAATTTGGTCGTTGATTTTGAGTTCCCTCAGCTTCGAGTCGTCCAATCCGGTCGGATGCGTATGATATTCACCGTGATATTGATGGTACACTTCGATCTCCGGATTCAGGACAACCTTCATCCCGTTCACATACAGCTGATAACCGAAGTCCACATCCTCGCTGCCCCACAGCTGGTAGGCTTCGTCGAAGCAAATGCCATTGCGCTGCAGGTTCTTCCTCTTGACCGACATCGTGAAGCTGTAAGCGTGAATCCATGCGTCCTTACAAGAGTTCAAATTAAATGATTGCAACTGCAGGATGTGCATGCGAGTCTCAGGGAAAGACTCTTCCGTCAGCTCTTGCCTTGTGAACGTTTGACCGTTGATTCTGTTCGTTATCGCCTCGTTCAAATTTCGGCGGTGGCCAAGCGTCAGCAGGCTGTCATACTGGTCGTGATAACGAGCATGTTCGGTCAAAAAGTTCTCGCGCACCAAAATATCATCATCCATAAACACGACGATATCACCTCTTGCAATATCAAGTCCGGCATTGCGCGTTCTTGATGCGGAGGCGTCTGGGATTCTTTCCAGATAGATATACTTCAGATCGTATCTCGCTTGAAACTGGCTGACCATATCCCGCGTCCGGCCGCCGTCGTTAGAGCCGTCGTCCACTACGATCACTTCCAGGTCATCCGTATACCGGTCTTGCTTGTTCAAATAAGCCAACGTATTGGCAAGCAACTCCGTTCGTTGAAACGTCGGAATGACAACCGTGAACTTATACATCGCTCGTATTCCCCCAATGGAACTAGAATCGTTTTCTCTTCTATTTATTTGTTAATAGATGACGCGGTCCACTTGCTCATTATGGCGAAGCGGCTCCAGAACGTCGGACAACGGACTCGACGACGGGTAATACATCGGATAGTTGGAAGACGAACCGTGCAGCATTTGGACCCATAGATCCAGGCTCGAATCCGTCTCGTCATAGATGATCAGACATTTCCCGGATTTCACGGCCATGTCATACAGCAGCTCTTTCTTCAGCGTCTCTGCGTTCGCCTTATCGCGAAGCACATACAGCTTCACATGGGAGACGTCTTCATTAATCGAACCTCTAAAGACCGCCTCGCGCCAGACGTCTCGCATTCGATAAATATACGAGAAGCCATGCTTGTCCTGAAAAATACGGTCGTTCGTCTTCAGAAACTGGGACATCTCGTAATTCAATACGACGTTATGGTATTCACCGTGAAACTGATGATAGGTTTCAAGCTCCGGATTGACGACGATTTTGTAGCCGTTCTTGTACAACCGGTAGCCGAAATCGGCATCCTCCACTCCCCACACCTTGTAATCCTCATCGAACAAAATTTGGCTGCGGACCAGATTGCTCCTTTTGATCGACATAATGACACTGTACACATGCACCCAAGCATCCTCGAACAGGTTCATGTTGAACGATTGCTTCTGGAACAAGCCGTGTCTGGATTCATGAGTCGATCCATTGTCGAGCTCCTCCCAACTGAGAGGCAGCCCGCCTAAGCTCCGGGTTGTTTCTTGATCCAAATAACGGCGGTAACCGAGCACCAGCAAATGGTCGTACTGTTCATGATAACGGGCATGCTCGGCTAGAAAGCTGCTTCGGACGAGTATATCGTCATCGATAAACACGACAATTTCGCCTTTGGCCGCTTTCGCGCCTTCGTTTCTCGTTCGGGAACGACAGGAATGCTCGTCCTTCTCCAAGTAGAGATAATGGAGATCGAATTTGGCCGGAAAGCTGGTCGCCAGACGCCGTGTCGCATCATCCTTGGAGCCGTCATCGACAACGATGACTTCCAAGTCGTCCAAATAACGGTCCTGCATGTTCAAATAGTTCAGCGTATTCGCCAGCAGCTCCGGGCGTTGATAAGTGGGAATGACGACTGAAAACTTATACAAGCGATTTCCTCCTTCCTCGTCAGCTAAATGCGGGTATCTCCTCCGTCGTTCATTCAGCCGTTCTGCCCGGCTGCGATCGGCATGGAAGGCGTTGTCTGGGACGTCTCCACGAAAGACATCGCAATCTGGTTAAAGGTGTCAGCGCTTGTGCAATGAGGAAAATGCCCCGCCTTCGGTATGAGCTGCAGACTCGCATGCGGCAGCAGAGACAGCAGTTCTTCGGTTCGGGACCTGCTGAATACTTGATCCTCTTCGCCTGCGATAATGCATACAGGCACTTCAATGCCGGTCAAGTAGGATTCCGTCGATGCAATGCCATTCGGGAACATTTGTGCCGTCGCATATTTGGCTACTGCGCTGCTCATATACTGGGTTTGGAACACCGCTTCGTACAGATCCGAAGCACCATTGTGATCGAAGTCGATTTTCAGCATCTCCTTCAGCCTGGTCGACTCTTCCAGAGACACGGAATGGAAGCATCCAGCCAGCACAAGCGACTGTACGCGTTCCGGATACAGCGAAGCGAAGGACATCGCCACCATGCCGCCCCATGAGGAAGCAAAAACCGGCAGCGGCTCTTGAACGCCGAGTGCATCCAACGCTTCTATTAAACCGCGGCATACCGTTTCGTACGCCACATCCTCCCCGCCTAAGCTTAAGCCGCTGCCAGGAGGATGGAAGACGATGACCCGATGCTGCCTTGACCATGCCTCCAACTGGCTGTTCCACTGTGGAGCCGTATAGCCGAAGGCAGGAATAAGCAGCAATGGCGGCCCTTCCCCGAACGTCATCACCTCGGTAAGCGCTGACGATTCCGTCCGGATCAAATAGCGCTGAGCCAGCCTGCGGTTTTTGCCCAGCAGCTTAATGTAAACCCGGGTCGCATCCTCCTCTTCCTCCGACAAGTGAAGGAAGACAGGATACTCAGACGTTGTCGCTCGGCTAGCGACAGGTTTATACATTCGGCCCGTGACGCCGAGCGTCGCGGATATTTTCGCGACATCGCCGTATGTAACGCCGAGCGAATGACCCGGAATGCGGAGCAATTCCGCCAAAGCCTGCAGCCCCGAATCAGTCGGCAGCGGCAGCATGCCGGTCGCTTGGCTGATCAAGTCTTTCATCCGCGGAGGCATGTGCATCCCCCCATCCTCCCAGAACGGCCAATTGATGGAGAGTGTCCGGCCATGACGTTGCCCGCTGCTTCTGAGCGCTTCCCGCGCTGCGCTGAAGCTGTCTTGGAACGAGTTCCCATACGCATAATCCGACTGTCCTGCATTGCCCGATACGGCAGCCAGTGAAGAATAAATGATAAAGAAATCAAGCGGCTCATCGCCCAGCGCCTCGTCCAGGCAGAGCGTGCCGAATACTTTGGGCGCCCATACCTGCTCCGCTTCCTCGGCCGTTTTGCGGGAGATCAGATTATCCTTTACGACACCGGCGCTATGAATGACGCCATTGACCGACCCAAACCGGCTCTTCACCTCTTCGATTAAACGGCTTGCACCTTCCTTGTTCGAAATATCGCCCTGCACATAAACAGCGCTGCTTCCGCTCTGCTCGATTGCGCTCAGCTCCGAACGAATTTCCTCACTTACCGGAGACCTTCCCACTAACACGAGCTGCACTTTCGCCTGCTTGCTCCAATATCGAGCCGTCAAGCGTCCAAGAGCACCATGACCGCCGGTAATGACGTATACGCCGCCGTCCTTGGCTTTTATCTCCTCTGGCATACTTGAGACATCATTTTGTATGGATACGATTCTTTTCACGAGCCGTTCGCCTTCTGCAAGCCGGATGTGCACTTGGTCCGGGCTTTGTTTACCTGCTTCGTCAATCAGCATACGCGCCAATCCTTCGGGCGCTTTGCCGCCGTTTAATTGCACCTCAACCGTCTTAACGGAAATAGCTTGGATTTCCAGTCCGACCGATTTCAGCAACCCGCCGACCGCTTCATATGCTGGGCAGCCGAGAATCGGGTCGACTTCGAACACGTAGACCAATTGAAGCTTTCTTCCTTCCCGCCGGCGCTCTATCGCCTTCACGAGTCGGAATACGGACCGGACGCCAGCGTCCATCTGCTCGCTGGCAGTGTGTTGACGTTCCGTTGACCAGCCGTGAATAACCGTATCTGGGAAAATGTCCGAAGCAATTACAGCATCAATCAGTTGCTCGTAGTCGTCCGCCGCTTCCGGACGGATAGCATACCGGTCGCCGGAGCCTTCGAACAAGGCGCTAGGACGAACTGACACAACCTTTACGCCTTCGCTTCTTAGCTGTTGAGCCATTTCCTCCATATAAAGATCTCCGTCCTCGAACAGAAGAACGTTACGGCCTAACCCGACGCTTAAGCCTGGCTGTGCCGGCTGCCACTGCGTATCGAAGCAGAGCAGCCCCTCTTTGACTTTGTCCGAAGCTGCTGCCGGAATCGAAGCCAAGGCTGGAACGATTTGCGGAGCCGACTCATGTTCCGCAGCGGGAGCAGCCGGGGCAGTCGAACGAAGGGCTCCTGCATCGGCAAACGGATAACTATCTTCGTACGTTTCCAACAAGTAGGCAGCCAGACCCTCGATATTCGTATATTCGAACATGAGCGTCGGATACAGCTCAAAGCCTAGCTTTGCTTCCAGCCGGTCGACGAACGTCAGCAGTTGACGCGAATCCATTCCCTGCTCATAGAAACTGAGGTCTATATTGACTTCCTGGGTCTCTCTGTCCGTCAGGCCAGCAATGATCTGCTGCAAATCCCGGCGAATTTGCTGTTCTTTCGTTAGAGACTCATTCGGTTGAGAGCTCGCCCTCATAACCGGCTTCAACTCGATCTGCGACTTGGATGACGATATAGGCGTCGATGACTTCTTAACGACCGGATATAAGTCCCCGTACTCCTCTAACAGAAAGGCAGACAAGGCACTGGCAGTCGTGTATTCGAACAGAAGCGTCGGATACAGTTCCTTGCCAAGCTTCTCTTCCAGAAGATCCGCAAAAGTAAGCAGTTGACGCGAATCGAGCCCTAGCTCGTAGAAACTGACGTCCGGGTCCATCGTTTCCGGCGTGCAGTTGCTCATGCCAGCCAGAAGCTCTAGGATGCTCCGCTCGATCAATTGACGTCCTTCGGCTCCGAATTGGGCAGCTGCCCCAGATGCTGCGGCACTCGTAACCGCTTGTTTCGTACCGGAGTCGGCTTCGATATTGCCGGCATCGCGTGCCTGCTCGTTCGAAGGTGTGGCAGAATAGACGACCGGATAGTCGTCTCCATAATGCTCGAACAAGAAGGCGGCCAAGCTGGCAGCGGTCGTATATTCGAACAGAAGCGTCGGATACAACTCTTTGCCCAGCTTCTCTTCCAGCCGGTCGGCGAAGGTCAGAAGCTGGCGCGAATCGAGTCCTAGCTCATAGAAGCTTGTGTCCGGATTCATCGAATCCGGCACGCTGCCGTTCATGCCGGCAAGCAACTGGAGCAAGTCCCGCTCGATCAGCTTGCACCCGGCGCCTCCGAAGCGGGAAGCCGGACCGGAGGTGCTGACGGGTTCAGGAACCGCAGGCTTAGAAGTTGGAGCGACGGTTGCCGTAACGGCTTGCGCGGCTTGCGGCTTGGAAGCGATTGGATTCGCTCCCGCAGCAGACGTCTCATTCCCTTCCAGCTTTTGAATCAGATTCTGAGAACGGACGTTTTTGCAGCCGAACTTCGTTAATCTGGCGATCAGCTTGCCTTCTTGGTTCAACAGATCCAAGTTCAAATAAGCAATGTCGGACGATTGCTTGTACATATCCCGGCTCTCGCGGACATGCACATAACAAACCGGTCCAAGCTTGCCCGTCACCCGAACCGAATCGACATAGATCGGGATGAAGGTTGAGCTTCCGGTCCCGGAGCTCGACATCTCCGCCTTGCCGCCGTCAGGCTTCTTCTTCAAGAACAAGGCCGGCACAATCGAAGCGCTGTCCAAGAAAGCCGGGTGAAGCAGAAATTCATCCACATATTGGCGTGCCAGATGGCTAAGAGTCAGTTCGGCGAGCAGAAAGTCTTCGCCTTGGTGAACCGTCCCTTCCGACTTCATAAACGTATAGTGATTAATCTGAGCGATTCGGTTGTAAGCATAAGCGTCATCCATGTCGGCCACGGACAGCGCCTCTCTTTTCAATCTTGCAGTATCCACATACTCCGCTGCCTCCGGCTTCCGGTCATATACTTTGCATTCAAAATGAACGGTCAAGCTGCCAGCTTCGTCCGTGATTCCGTCTTTCACTTCGCGGCTGCCCGCCGTCACCGACCAGTAGTCGGCCTTCCGGACCAGCTCGAACATAAGCTTGCGGTCCGTCGACGGCGTCGTCACAACGGGTTCGACGAACAGTACATGCCGCAGTTCGCAAGCGGCAAGCTGGAACCCTTTCATCTCTAAATAGCGAAACAATATATCGATATACGTTACGCCCGGCATGATGGATACGCCGAACACTTGATGATCCCTTACGATATAATCCGTATTGCGCACGATGACGCTAAAACTCATACGCTCGGCGGCAGTCATCCCTATCTCCCCTTTATTCCATCATGATTTGAAGCAGCGGTTTATAATCACGCTCGTGACTGAAACCAATACCCGCCATTTCTTCGACAATGAAGCCGATTGGTCGGGCATTCGATGCGGCTCGCGACTCCTCTTGGATCAAGCCGATCGGTCGCCCATTCGCTGCGGCTCGCGGCTCTTCTTGGATCAAGCCGATCGGTCGCCCATTCGCTGATGCTCGCGGCTCTTCCTGGATCATACCGATCGGACGCCTATTCGCTGATGCTCGCGGCTCTTCCTGGATCAGGCCGATTGGCCTGTCGTTCACAGCCGGAATCGATAACGACTTGTTCATCACGCTCGGCTGGGTCTGTACGGCAGCGACCGGTTCGGGCTGCTTAGTCTGCTCCAGCCAGAACCGGCGCTTGTTGAACCGGACAGGCTCGAGCGGCTGTCTGACCTGCCGAGCCGCGGCCGCCTCGTATTCCGCCATAACCAGATGCGCATTCGTCCCGCCGAAGCCGAACGAACTAATACCGGCGCGTCTCACTCCATGGCGAGCTTTCCATTCCTTCGCCGCTTGAATCGGATAAAAAGGCGAATCCGCAAACGTAAAGCGCGGGTTCGGCTTATCGCAATTCAGCGTAGGAGGCAGCTGGCCATGATAGACAGACATCGCAACTTTAATGAAGCTAGCGACGCCTGCTGCGCTCAGCAGATGGCCGATGTTCGTCTTCACGCTGCCGATCGCGCAGTACTGCTTCTCGCCGGCAGCGGTGCCGAACGCTTTCCCCAGCGCCTTAAGCTCGATCGGATCTCCGATCATCGTTCCCGTGCCGTGAGCCTCCAAGTAGCCGATCGATTGCGGATGAACTCCGCTTCTGCGGTGCGCTTCCCGGATTACGTCGCACTGCGCTTCCGGATTCGGTGTCGTAATCCCCATTGTCCGGCCATCGTTATTTATCGCAGCACCTTCGATCACCGCATAGATCCGGTCTCCGTCGGCAATAGCCCGATCGAGACTTTTCAGCAACACCGCGCCGCAGCCTTCGCCCAAGACGAAGCCGTTCGCCTTCTCGTCGAACGCATGAATCATGCCATCCGGCGAGAGCGCCTTGCCTTCGCTTAGAAGCAGATACGGATTTTGATCAAAATTCAGTTCTACCCCGCCGGCAACTGCCACTTCAGATTCGTCCGTCAGCAAGCTCTGGCAAGCCAGATGGATGCTGACCATCGACGAGGAACAAGCCGTGTCGACGACGATGCTTGGCCCCTTGAAATTGAAGTAGTGCGACAGCTGCGCAGCTGCGAAATTTTGCCCCAGACCGGTAATCGCGCTCTTGGTCAGCTTGTCCTTCGGGATTTGGAACGGCCCGATCCGGGTTCCGACGAATACGCCGACGCGGCGGCCCCACAGCTCTTCCTCCCGGTATCCTGCGTCCCGGAGCAAGTCAGCCGTCACCTCCATCATCTTCCGGATGTTCGGGTCCATCTGGTACGCTTCATCTTCGCTCAGCTTGAAATAATCAGGATCGAACATCTCGATGTCCCGGATAAAGCCTCCCCATTTGCTGATGCTCTTGCCCCGTTCATAATCAGGCGAATAATACTGCTGCGCATTCCAGCGTTCAGGCGGCACCTCGGTGATGCTGCATGTCCCGCTCATCAGATTGCTCCAGTACATTTCCTTGTTCGGAGCACCAGGGAACTGGCAGGCCATCCCGATCACGGCAATGCGCTTGGAAGGCTGCGCTTCCTGCATTTTGCCGCTTGCCGCTGATATCGCCGGCATGGCGTCAGTGCCTGCGGCATTGCCGCTACCGAATGAGGCCAACTTGCGTTGCACGGCGAGCACGGGGATTGCGCCTGAACCGGCAGCATCGCCGGCATTAGGAAGCACCGGATCTGCTGATGCGGAAGCAGCGTTCACCTTTGTATCCGCCTTTCCCGGCATATTCGGTGGCGAAGCAGCAGCCTTGCCGCGACTTGCCGGATCGGCACCAAAGCCCGCTTGCGAACGGGCGCGCTGCAAGTAAGCCGACAGCTCGCCTAGATTCGGATGCTCCAAGAAGGCCGAAGGGTCGACTTGGATGCCAACCAATCGCTCTACTTTCGGCACCATCTCCGCGATAAGAATCGAATCGACGCCCAGGTTCATGAACGAAGTATGCTCGCCAATTCGGTCACGATTGATTTGCAGCTCATCGGCAAGCAGCTGCTTCAACTGCTCTGCCATGCTTAGGTCAGCATCCTTAAGAACCTCGTTCTCCTTAATCGGCAGAGCGGCATGTTCCTCATGTTCTTGTTGAACCAGCCCTTCCATCAGCACCGGAGCAAGCTCGACGCCTTCCAGCGAAACAAGCGTGTCTCCGTTCCTGTCCAGCAGCAGAACATCCAGCTGCTCTTGTTGGCCGTCTTCAGGCACCGTCCAATATGCGTACACATAACGGCAAGCTGACAATGAGCGGCGGATATAAATCCGACTCACAGCGACCGGGTTTAAGAAAGCATCGTCCGTCGCAGCAGAGCGAAGGGCGAATAAGACCGATGCAGCACGGAATGCGCTTTCGACCCTTTCCGGAGCAAGCTTCATTGAAGCCGCTTCCCCTTCGCCTTGCTCCTCTTCCCCTGGACGTAAAGTAAACAGTACTTCCTGGCGGTCGGCGGCGATATGCTCGGCAACGGCATACAACGGCATGAAGTCCGCCTGTCTGACCGTTAACTGCTTATAATAGTCCGCACCGGTCATGGACCAGCCGTCCGACGATGCCTTCACGCGCTCGTCCAGCTCCAACCCAATCCTTGCAATGTCAACGGTTGACCGAATTTCATCCACGGTATCCGAACGCAGTACAGCCTGAAGGAAGATTTGTTCCCCTTCCGGCAGAAGGTTGCTAGCGACTTCGGCGCAAATGCCGGACTGCTGCGGATACAACCGCGTGCTCGCTGCCGCGCCGGGCGCCAAGCCCATTAATTGGCCGGACCAACGAACGCCGTTCAACTGTCTGACCGGCCCGCCGCCTGCCGCCTCGCCCGCTGCCCTGATCAGCTCTAAACCGATCGCCGAAGAGCCTGCCGCTTGTCCCGCCAGACGGAATTCATCAATATAGCGGTCTTCATGGCTCATGACCGATTTAAACTTCAGCCCCGACAGATCCGATTCGTTGCTGTCGATGAACGGGTGGATCCGAGCGGCCGGCTTGCCTGAATTACGGTTTCGGTCGGAATGCTGCTGCGGTTTGATTTGCTTGAACCAATACCGTTCCTTCTGGAACGGGTAGCCCGGGAGCCCCGTGAACCGGCACCCGGTTGGGCGGATCATCCGGCTCCATACGATTGGGGTGCCGTTTACCCACGCCTCGGCAAGCTTCTCCAGCTTGCCGCTGTGCAGCCAACTGTCCACGACGGCCCGGAATGCTTCGTCTCCCTTCAAGAAAGCGAATCGGTTGTCGGCGCTATTGCCCGTGAAGAGCTCTTCGTGCGGGGTTCCATCCCCGAGAACGAACGTTGCCAGCTTGCGGATACATTCCTCGATGGAAGCCGCGGCAAAAGCAAGCCGCTCCTCCATCGCCTCGCGCCCTTCCTGAAGGGTGTACGCTAAATCGTCCATACGAAGCTGCGTACCAACCACAGACGCCCCTTCTTCCTCCAGCGACCGTTCGCTCTGATTGTGAACGATGTCTGCAATGAAGCTTGCCACTGCTTGAACCGTGCGATGGCGCTCGAATATGGAAGGGCTAAGCTCCAGGTCGTACTTCGCATTCACCTGTTCGGCCAGCGTTGCAACGGTCAATGGATCGAGCCCATATTCGTCCCATGATTCCCGTTCTTCTTCAAGCGAATCAGGCTGTGCCAAGCCGCAAGCGAGAGCATGCAGCTCCCTGCGGATATCAGCCTGCAGGCTGCCTTTATCTTCTGCCGTACGAATTGGCAGCACATTAATCTGGCCGCGCAAAAAACGCAACAGTGAGTCGGCGTATTTTACGAGGCCATCGCGATTCGGCGCGGACAGCACAAACAATTGCGGCGTTTGAACTTCTGGCGTTCTCGGTGCCTTGTCTTCATATTCTTCCAATATGAGATGGGCGTTCGAGCCGCCAGCGCCGAACGAACTAATGCCTGCCCTGCGCGGCAATGCACGACCACTTCCGCCATGCCTAGAAACTGGCGCCGTCCAGTCCGACAGCTCGCGCTGCAGCCGGAAAGGCGCGGCTTCGAAATCGATATTCGGATTGGCCGTCTCGGCATGGAGGGATGGCACTAGCAGCTTATGCTGCATTTGCATCAGCACCTTAGTGACAGCCGCCATGCCGGCGGCAGACTCCAGATGCCCGATATTCGACTTCACAGAACCAAGCGCGCACGGCTGTCCGTCTTCCCGTCCGCCGAACGCGTGAAGCAGACCTGCCATTTCAATCGGATCACCGAGCGATGTCCCGGTTCCATGCGCTTCCAGGTAACTGACCGTGACAGGGTCGACACCCGCTTTTCGATAAGCTTCCTTGATCACTTCGCCTTGGGCATTCGGATTCGGTACCGTAAACCCGTTCGTTCTTCCGCCGTGATTGATCGCCGAGCCTTTGATGACGCCATATATCCGGTCGCCGTCGGCAATCGCCTTGCTGAGCGGCTTCAGCAACACCGCACCGACACCCTCGCCGGGCACATAACCGTCGCCGCCTTCCCCGAAGCTTCGGCAGCGGCCGTCGCTCGCAACGAAATTCCCTTGGCTCAACATCAAATACTTGTTCACATGGAGCGACAAATTGACTCCGCCCGCAACTGCCAAATCCGACTCGCCGCTGCGGATACTGTCGCAAGCCAAGTGGATGGCCGTGAGCGAAGACGAGCACATCGTATCGACCGCCATGCTCGGTCCAGTTAATCGGAAGAAATAAGAGACTCGGTTAGCGATGGAGGCGAACGAGGAGCTGAGCGCCATCGTATTGCCCTTCAGCGTTTCCTCCGCTCCGAACAACTCGTATTGTCCATACATGACTCCAACGAATACGCCAACCTTGCTGCGATGAAGCTTCTCCCTCGTGTAGCAAGCGTCTTCCATCGTCCGCCATACCGTCTCCAGAAACAGCCGTTCCTGAGGGTCCATATAGACCGCTTCACGAGGGGCGATCTGGAAGAACAACGGATCGAACTGGTCGACATCTTCTAGGAAGGCGCCCCATTTACTGTGCGTTCTGCTCTTGTCAGAGCGGTCTTCGGAATACCAATCGCGATAATCCCAGCGGTCCGCCGGAATTTCTGTGACGCAGTCCTTGCCCGCTTGCAAGTTCGACCAGAACTCGTCGATATTGCCCGCCATTGGATACCGGCCCGCCAGCCCGATAATCGCAATGTCTCTGTCAGCTCCATTGGCTTGGCCAGCAGCCTCCGGCTGGACCTGCTCATCGCCGTCGGCCGAAACCGTATGCCGCGGCGGAATACGGCTTTCCGATGGAGGAGCCGCTTCCACGGGAACACGCTCGCTCGGAGCCATATCATTCTGCTGCTGCTTCGATCGGCTATTATCACGCAAGGCTGACCCGAACAGACCACGCAGCGTCTCTTGGTGCTTCAACTCGAAATAATCGGCGAGCTCCTCCAGCGTCTGGCGTTCAAACATAAGCGTCTTGGACAGCGGTCCGAACGTTTTCTCCAGCTCCCGGATTAAGTTGACCGTCGCAATCGAATCGATTCCGTATGCATCGAAGCTCTCCTCGGTATCGATCAGTTGAGGCTTTATTTTCATCGTCTTCGCAAAAACCGATTTCAGCATGCCGGTCAAACGTTCTCTTACATCATCATCAAGGCCGTCGCGGTCATCGCGGCCGGAGCTGGCTGCACCGGCCGTATCCGCCGTATGCTGCATGGCAACAACCGGCGGATCAACAGCCGTCGTCGCTGCTCCTGCAATTGCCGACGGCTTCGTGCCCGAACCGAACGTCTCCCGGATTCGACTGCCGTTCCCGTATAAGGCAATCAATCGGCTCGAACCAGAAGCCAGCGCCGTCTCAAGCATTCGCATGCCTTCGTGAGCGGGAACGGGCAGCATGCCCGTCACTTGCTCCATATGCAGGATGGCATCCGGATGCATGCTCATTCCAGTGCCGCTCCAGAGCGGCCAATTTATGCTGAGCGATTGACCTGCCGCGCCGGAATCGGTTCTCCAATTCGCGTACTCGTCCTGAAAAGCGTTGGCGAATGCATAATCCGACTGTCCTGCGTTGCCGGCAACAGCCGACACGGAGGAGAACAGCGCAAAGAAACGAAGCGGCTCGCCGCGCGTTGCGGCATCCAGTTGGACGGTGCCGAACACTTTGGACGCCAATACGGCCGCCATCTCCTCGTTGCTTTTCGTTCGTAAGTAAGAATCGTTCAGTTCGCCCGCGCAATGAAACACGCCTTTAATCGGTCCGAATCGGTCCTTCCCTTGTTGAACCAAGCTGACGGCGGAAGCGGCATCCGACACATCCGCTTGAACATAGACCGCGTCGCCGCCCAGCGACCGAATCGCTTGCAGACGTTCCTCTATCCGTTCGGACCAGGGACTTCTGCCTGCCACAATGAGCCGGGCTCCCGCATGCTGCGCCAAGTAGCCGGCAACCTCGTATCCAATCCCGCCCATTCCGCCGGCAATTAAATAGACGCCATTCGTTTCCCATACAGCGGAACCGCCATTCCTTGCGGAAGGCTCAAGCTCTGTGAAGGCTCTCACATGTCGATAACCGGACCTGTAGAGGACTTCGATCGACGACCCTCGTTCCGGAGAACAGCGTAATTCTTGCAGCAGCGCCGATTGAAGCTCCCCGCCCCGCTTGCCAGGCTCATCGTACATGACATTCAACAACGTGCAAGTTAAGGCCGGGTATTCTTGAACCAGTGTATGCAGAAACCCGCTTAGCGCTTGATGAAGCGGATGGCAGCTGCTTCCCTCTTGTCCGGCATGCATTGTCATTAGGCGAACCGCCCCTGTATATCCGCTGCCCGTCAAAGCGCGGGACAAACCCGCCATAGCGAACAGCCCTTGTATCAGCTGACTTTCCATCTGTGCGTTCTCCGGACTAAATCCTTCGTGAAGCCACGCATGCACGACGGTAATCGAATCACCGCCGGATTCCTCCAAATTCAGCTCGGATACAAGCCGGTCATAATCCGTCTGGGAAGAGAGGTTCAGCTCGTAATGCTTGCCGCTATGCTTCGTGAACCTCGAGCCCGGAACGACGAGGACCTGCTTATCGAAATCATTCAGCTCTTCTAAGGTTCGGAAGAGCGAATCGTCCTGATCAAAGAGCAGCAGTATGCCTGACGGACGGCGGTCCTCAGAAGGGATATCCGCTTCGGAAATCCGCTCCCATCCGGGGACGTAATAGATATGTTCATGCTCAGGCACCGGAAGGGACGAAACGGACTCTGCCTTGCTGCGCTTCAAGCTTTTAATCAGCTCAAGGCCTTGCTCGCGCGACAGTTCTCCGCTTTCGATACGCCGTATCGTCCTGCTCAATTCCGTCCGGTCATCCATTGATCCAACCTCCTACCAGCTGTTCTACTGCATCGGCCGACAGCTCGCCGGTCAACATTTGCTCCAGCCAATCTTCAACCTCTTGCTCGGCCGGAATCGCATCTGTTGCCGGTTCGCTTGCCAATGCGGTCCTTCGCAAAACCAATCCTCTCAGAACAGCTGCTTCATTGCCCTCGGCATCCAATAGAGAGACGTCGTACCGTTTCTCCGCACCTTGCCGTTCGCCGCTTTCTCTTGGAAGACGTTCTATGGCATAAGCAAAATGGACCGAAGCGTCCGTATCATAAACGTCCAGCGAATCGGCGCCGAATGGAAGGTACGAATCCAAGCTTCCTGACAGACCGATCGATGCCGCCGCAGCCGTCTGGAACGCGCCGTCGAGCAGTGCAGGATGAATCGTCCCGCTGGAGCCGCCCCAATTCAGCGCATCTGACGGCGCCTGCAGCTCCGACAACGCCTCCTCATCCGAGTACGACAACGACTGCACAACTTGGAATGACGGACCGTATTCCATTCCCGCTTGCCGAAGCTTTGCATAAAAATGATCGCCCGGCGAACGGCCGCCGCAGCGGCCGCGAACCGCATGCAGATCAATCGAAGCAGCCCCCCGGCCGATCACCGAAACATCTCCGAATTCGATTTTTCCGGCGGCATGTACAATCTCGTCAGCCGCCCATTGCGAAGCGACAACGAATACAGCACCTGCTCCGTCCGCCTCAAGCCGAATTTCCGCCTGTACCGGCACGTCGCGGACAATAAGCGGATGATGCCAGGACAAGCCGGTTAACCGAACCGTTGCCTGCCTGTCGGTCGACCGGTTCCCGGCTGCCCACGCCATCGCCAAATAAGCGGCTGCCGGCAGTATCTTCACATGGCCAGCCCGGTGATCGCGCAAATATGGCTCGTCGCCGGTCCATTTTTTGAGAAACCGCTGCGTCTGCATCGTGGACACATTGCTGTCGAGCATCGGGTGGATGCCCGCAGCCGCCGAGACAGACGTTCGATCCGGCAGGCTTACGTTGTCATCCGAAATCCAATACCTCTCTTGCGCAAAAGGGTATGTCGGCAGCCCGATCCGACGCGGAAGCCGTGTATACATCGCCTTCCAATCGATCTCAGCGCCAGACAGCCATTCCTGAATAACGGCAGGGGCATGAACGTTGTTCTGGTCTTCGACCGATCCAGAACTTGCCTTCCTCTTGCGCTTCCCTTTCAGGCTGGACTGGAATGCGCCTTGCGGAGCTTCGCCGCTCTGATGGAAAGCCGCCAGCTTGCTCGCCGCTTCTTCAAGGCTCGCAGCAGACAATGCGATTCGTTCCTCCATAGGTTCGCGGCCCGTCTGCAGCGTGTAGCAAAGCTCGTCCAACCGGAAACGGGACCGCTCCGGATGATCTGTCAGCTCATGCCGGATATACGATGCGATCCGTCCTGCATATTCGCGAAGACGGTCGCGGTTTTTGGCCGACAGCACGACGATTGAAGGTCCGCTTTGCTCTTCCCGTCTGAAAGAATCGCCTGATGGGACATATTCTTCAACAAGGACGTGAGCGTTGGAGCCGCCTGCGCCGAACGAGCTGATTCCTGCCCGGCGCGGATATTCGATCGCATGTCCTTCTTTCATTAATACCGGCCTCTCCCACGACATCGGCTGCTGTGCGACATAGAACGGACTTTGCTCAAAATCGATTTTCGGATTCGGCGGCTGCGAGTGAAGCGAAGGAGCGATCGTCCCATGGTTCATTTGCAGCACAACCTTCGTCAGCGCGGCGATGCCGGCGGCTGACTCCAGATGGCCGACATTCGATTTCACTGTTCCGACCGCGCAATAATTCATGTCCGGCGTGAACGTCCGGTAAGCTTTCGTTAAGGCGGCCACCTCGATCGGATCGCCGAGCGACGTGCCCGTTCCATGCGCTTCGACATAGCTGACCGTTCTCGGATCGATGCCGGATTTACGCAGCGCGTCGACGACCAGATCCGCTTGAGCGGCTAAGTTCGGGACGGTAAACCCGCTCGTCTTGCCGCCGGAATTGATGGCCGTCGATTTGATTACACCATAGATCCGGTCTCCGTCTTTCACTGCATCAGCTAACGGCTTCAGCAGAACGGCCCCTACTCCTTCCCCGTCGACGAATCCGTCCGCGCCGTCTCCGAACGCTTTTACTTGATCGCCGTGCGAGAGCATGCCTACGGACGAATAACGCGTATAGTGGGCCGGATGAAGAATAAGATGTACGCCGCCGGCAATCGCTGCCTTACACTCTTTGCGTTTCAGGCTTTCGCACGCCAGATGAAGCGCCGTCAGCGAAGAAGAGCAGGCCGTATCGACGGCCAAGCTCGGACCGTGCAGGTCCAGCACATAGCTGACTCGGTTCGCGATGGACCAGAAATTCGAATGCGCATGCGTCAGGATGCCTTGCGTCGTCGCCTGCGCGCCCAGCCATTCATAGTCCGCGTTCATGACGCCTACGAAGACGCCGATCTGATGCGCCATGTCCGATAACTCCCGGCGCGTAATGCCCGCATCCTCAAGCGCCGCCCAAGCGGTTTGCAGAAACAGCCTCTCCTGCGGGTCCATCCCTTCCGCTTCGGCGGGAGAAATGCTGAAAAACAACGGATCGAACTTGTCGACGTCCGACAGGAAGCCGCCCCATTTGCTGTATGTTTTGCCCGGAGCGCCCTCGCTCGTATCGAAGTAATCCTGCCATCTCCACCGGTCGGACGGAATTTCCGTAATGCAGTCACGACCATGCAGCAGATTGTCCCAATACTGCCCGAGATCGTCCGCCTGCGGATATTTGCCGCTTACGCCGATAATGGCAATGTCCGTAACGCCGTCATCAGGCAAGCTGGTCTGTACGTTGTCAGCCGCTCTTGCTTCCCGAGACACCTTCACTCCATCCGCTTCCGGTGCCTCGGAGCGTTCAGTTTCCCGCTGCACTCCGATATCGCTCGCACTCAGCATACGTTCCAGCCGTTCTTTATGTTGAGCTAACAAATAGCCTGTCAGCTTATCGGCCGTCATATATTCGAACAGAAGAGTCGATGGCAGCTTGCCGAAATCCCGCTCCAGCAGCCGGTTAATATCAAGCACCACAACCGAATCGACGCCGTACGTTTCGAACGTTTCGCTCGGATCGATTTCGTCCGGGTCCAAAGCCAGCGCTTCGGCAAAGACGCCGCAAATATAAGCTGTCGTCCGTTCCCTCAAGACGCTGTCCGGCAGAGTATCCGTCACGTCTGCAGCACTGTGACTGCTGACCTGCGCAACGGGAATCGCCGGCTCAATCGTTATCCGGAACATCTCATGCAATCGATTCGCATGATGGGACAACAAATAATCGGCCAACTTTTCAATTGTCATATATTCAAACAACAATGTAGAAGGCAGCTTGCCGAAATCCCGCTCTAACAGTCGGTTAATATCGAGCACTACGACCGAATCGACGCCGTACGCTTCGAACGTCTCGCGTTCGTCCATTTCTTCGGCGTCTAACGCCAGCGCTTCGGCGAACACTCTCCGAATATAGCCGATCGCCTGCCGCTCCAGATCCCCGGCGTCAACCGCCGCAGTCTGGGATGTAGCTGTAACGCCCACTGCACCGCCATTGTTATACGTAACAATCGCAGCCGATCGATCACGATAACCTTCCTGCGGTGCAATTCCCATCTTCTGAAGGAAAGCCCGCTCCGCTTTGAAAGGCATCACCTGCTTCTCAGTACCGGCCGTAATCCGGACGACGGCATCTATGCCTTCTTCCGGCGTAATCGGATGAATCCCCTGCGCGAGCAGCTTTTTATAGTGCCATTCGTCCGATGCAACGCCGACCGATCCCCAATACCCCCAATTGATGACACGAACCGGATAAGGCCGCAGCTCAGCCAACGACAGCGCATAAGCATCCGTGAACGAGCTGCCGGCCGCATAGTTCGCTTGGCCTGGACTTCCTGCCAGCGAGACAGCCGAAGAGAAGAACAGCATAAAATCAAGCGGTTCGTCTGCTAACGCATTAGCCAATACGACGCTGCCTTCCGATTTGGCCGACAGAACCGTCATTAAGTCTTGTTCGGTCATCCGCTTAACAGTCACATCCCGCAGTACAGCAGCGGAATGAACCGCTCCTTGAATCGGACCGAACCGCCGATTGGCTTCCTCAACGGCAGCATGCATGGCAGCGCAGTCGGATGCGTCAGCTTGTACATACAGTGCCTGACCGCCCGCTTCTTCGATCATTCGAAGCCGGTTCCGCTTTTCTTCATCCAGCGGACTTCTGCCGGTAAGCACAAGACGGGCCTTCAAGGTGCGGGCCAAATAGAGCGCCAACACATGGCCAATGCCGCCGGCACCGCCGACGATCATATATACGCCTTGATTGCGGAATGGCAATTCGCGCGGATCGGCGGCAGGCAGTCTGGCTGATGCCATGCTGCGCGTATGAACGACGCCGTTCCGTACCGCCATCACGGTCGTCCCGTCAACCTGCCTCATTCGAAGGCGGAGCGAGTTCGCAAGACCGCTCACGAACGAATGTGCAGCTTCTTCACGCTCCTTGACATCGACATCCAGAATGCAAACGCCAAGTTTCGGTTGTTCCAAGCCAAGCGTCAGCGCGAAACCGACCAGTTCCGAAGCTGCCGGATCGACCCGTTCTCCGCCGCGTACTCGGAACACGCCGCCCGTCACAACCGTAACCATAAGCGGCATGCCGTCTTCATCGATACGGGACAGCAGCGGCTTCGCCAACCTCAGCAGCTGTACAACTCCCCGGTCCCGGGTTTCTTTTAACGCGCGTAACGTAAGCTCCGTACTAAACTTCTCATTAACCCCCCCGAGGAAATAAACATGGTCGACCGGCCCGATCTCGCTCAAGCAGACCTGATAAGCTGCCGGATCGTTCTGATCCGCTTCCCAACGTCTGCCGCCGACCCGGCGTGTTGAACTAGAGCCATATTGAATGATGAACAAGTCGCCCAAGCCGCGCATCTCGTCCAACAGCCCGTTCCAACGCGCTTCCCAATAATCGGACCCGATGAACAAAATCCGTTGCCGATTACTGCCAAGGGAGTCATGCTCCATCAAAGCGCTGGCATCTGCCGGCTTCCATTCGGGAACGAACAACCATTCCTCGGATTGCACCGATTGCCCAGCCGATTTGATTTCCCGCAAAGCGATTTCTTTCACGCGCAAACAAACGGTCCCGGATTCATCCATCATTTCAATGCTGAACCGGTTCGGACCCGTCACTCGCGCGTAAATATACGCTTGCGTCGGCAGCGGGTCGATCCATTCAAGGCCTTCCAAAGCATAAGGGATGAGAACCGTTCCAGCTCCATCACGCCTGTCAACTGGTTGAATGCCTTTGAGCGTCTGAAGGACGCAGTCCAGAACGACCGGGTGCAGCTCGTACTTCGCACTATCACGAGCTGCTAGCTGCGGCAGCCGGAAGAATGCCAGCGACTCCGTGCCGCTGCCCCATACCTGCTGCAAACCTTGGAAGTACGGCCCATAGGCGACATCTCCGCTTCTCTCCGGCGTATATGCCCATTCTTGCCCGCCCAAATAACGGCACCGTGCCTCAATGTCGGATGGGACACTGCGCCGGTCGGTCTCCGGACGGCTCGCGGAATCCGCTTGCTGAAATTCAGCACGCGCATATATTGCAGACGCTCCGCCTCGGCTTCCGGCCAGTTCCACCAGAAGCTCGCCGCTGCCGTATTGTGCAGTTACGGCGACCTCTTGCTCTTCTTGGTCAACAACGACCGGTTCCAGCCACACGATCCGCGACAACTTCCAACCGTCGCCTGCGGTCCGCCTCGCCGCATATAAAGCCAGCTCGATCTGAGCCGCTCCCGGAAGCACGGCTCTGCCATCGACACGATGGTGATCCGCGAGAATGTCAGACTTCTTCAGTATGACCGAATAGGTATTCACGGCCGGGTAGCGAGCATCCGCCGCTGCTGAATGCACAGACGCCGAATAACCCCCTGCAGCCTTCTGCGGGGAGCTCGGAATCCAACATCTTTTACGTGCGAAAGGATAAGTAGGCAGTTGTGCTTTTAACGGAAGCGGACCGCCGCTTTCCGAGTGACGACGCCAATCTATAACCGTTCCGGAAGTCCATTTTCTCGCCGTTTCTTCCAATATCCAATCGACAGACTCCGGAACAGAATCGCCGGTGCGCGATTTGACCCGTCCGGTGAATAGCCCCTCCGGTTGATCCCCGCCGGCGAACTGCCTTAGCACGGAAGCCATTTCATGCAGGCTGCCTGCCGTGAAAGCGAGACGTTCCTCCATCTCCTCCCGGCCAGTCTGAAGCGTATGCGCAATCTGGCGGAGCGTCATTCCGCTGTTCCGCTGAAAGTGATCCGCTGCATAATCGCCGATCCTGCTTGCATATTCCACAAGGCGCTCCCGGTTACGAGCCGACAGTATGATAAGTTCTTTGTCCTGTGGAGAATCAGATACGGCAGAAAGACGGTCATCCACATATTCTTCGAGAATGATATGGCCGTTCACACCGCCGAAGCCAAACGCGCTGACGCCTGCGCGCCGAGGCAGCAGCTGCCCCTTCGCATCTCTCACCCGATGCCATTGCTCCGTCGTCCGTGCCGGATAGAAAGGACTGCCATCCAACTGGATATAAGGATTCAGCTCGTTCAAATGCAGACTTGCCGGAATTTGTCCATGCTTGATCGATAGAATGACTTTCAAGACGCCTGCCATTCCTGCTGCCGCTTCGAGATGGCCGACATTCGTCTTCACCGATCCGAACGCGCAGTGAGGAGCCGCAGGCTGCGGCAAGTTCCGTTCTTCGTACAGCCGGTTGAACGCTTTCTTCAGCCCGTTGATTTCGATCGGGTCTCCCAGGCTCGTCCCGGTTCCATGCGTCTCGATATAACCGACTGTCGAAGGGTCGATACCCGAGTTTCTCCAGCAATCGGCAAGCAGGTCCGCCTGTGCATTCGGATTCGGCGTCGTCAGCGTATTCGCATGCCCGCCATGGTTCGTCCCAGAGCCTTTGACCAGCGCATAAATATGATCTCCGTCGGCAAGCGCCTTACTAAGCGGCTTCAACAGCAGCATACCGCAGCCTTCGCCGCGCACATAGCCATTCGCATCCTTATCGAACGCTTTGCACTGGCCGTCCGGACTGAGCATGGCCGCCTTGCTTAGCCCGATATAGTAAGTTGGGCGAAGAATAACGCTGACGCCGCCGGCAAGCGCAAGATCGCATTGGCCGGCGCGGATTGCTTCCACCGCCTTATGGATGGCGACGAGCGAGCTGGAGCACGCTGTGTCTATCGGTTCGCTCGGTCCGTGCAGGTTGAGCAGGTACGAGACCCGATTGGCTATCATGCAATGGGCAAGGCCGGTAGCCGACAAGCCATTCGGCTCGACGCCGCTTTCCATCAGCACTTCGCCGTAATCCATACTGCCTACCCCGATGTATACGCCCGTATTCGAACCGGAGAGCGCGGACGCCTTGTATCCGGCATCCTCGATCGCCTTCCACGCCTGTTCGATAACGAGACGCTGCTGGGGGTCCATTAAACCGGCTTCTTTGGGAGACAGGTTAAAAAACAACGGATCGAACTTATCGACGTCGTTCATAAAGCCGCCCCAGATTACGTTCGTTTTGTTCGGCTCCGTCATCGGATCTCCGTAGTAATCACGCCAGTTCCACCGGTCTTCCGGAATTTCCGTGACAAGGTTTTCGCCTGCGGCTATTTTGCTCCAGAAGATGTCCGCATTATCGCATTGCGGCATGACCCCGCTGATGCCGATAATCGCGACCGGTTCAACGGCTGCACCCTCTTCGATCTGATGCTCCCGTCCGGATGCTGCCTTGATGCCGGCAAAAGCCTGGTGTTCCGTCGCTGTAGGCTGCGCAGCCGGTGCCATCTCCGCCGGGGTTGGAGCAGGAGCCGGCACATCAATCCAAGGCACCGAATCTGCCGGGTCGGCATGTAAGTGCGGTATGAAGCCCGTTTCCTTCTCTTCGGCAACCGATTGCCCGGCCGCGGCAGATTGCAGCTTGTCTTTATACGTATGCGCCAAATGCTCGGAAAGCGATCCAACCGCCGTATACTCGAAGAAGACGGACGGAATGAGCTCGAAGCCGAATCGGTCGTTCAGGAAGCTGCTGAAATTCATAAAAGAAATCGAATCGAAGCCGTACTCGCTCCAGTCCGTATTCAGACCGATATCCGCAGCCGGCACTTTCATAAATTCCGCTACGCTCGCGACCAGATCCCGCCTTGCTAATTCCAGCACATCAGCGTCGGTCATCTGCCGTTTAGCAGGTGACAGTGCAGCTGCGGAAGCAGCGGCTGTCTCCTGTGCGCCCCGGTTACCCGCTGCCACAGGGCGAAGCAGCTCTTGACCGGCCAGCCCGAATGCGGCTCTCATCTTCGGACGGTCACCGCTTAGCACCATGAACCGGGACTCCGGTCCGCTTAGACCGCGCTGCAGCGCACGGAAACCGTCCTTCAGCTCGAGCAGTTGTATACCCAGCCTGCGGCTCACCAGCTTGCCCGCTTCCTCGTCGACCTTCATTCCGCCGTCACGCCATAACGGCCAGTTGACGGACAGCGTCCGGCCGCTCCGCATGCCTTGATTGCGGAGCCGTTCGCGGTATTCCGCATAATAGTCCATGAAGCCGTTGCCATAGGCATAATCGCTCTGGCCCGCGCTTCCGAGTTCCGCCGATATCGAGGAGAAGAGGCAGAACAGATCGAGAGGCACATCTTGCAGCGCTTCATCGAGCAGCATCGTGCTCTTGATTTTCGCATGCAGTACCGTATCGAAATCCTCTTTGCTCTTATCCTTCAAATAGCGGTCCTTCACCACGCCCGCCATATGCAGAACGCCGTTCAGTTGGCCGAACCGGAGCCGGATGTCATCCAACAGACTGTCGATAGCAGCGCGGTCCGACAATCCGTTGCGGATATAGACCGCTTCTGCACCTTGCTCCCGCAGCCTGCCGAGCACAGCCATCGTGTCCGCATCCGGCTCGCGGCGGCCGCACAGCACCAGCTTCGCTTTGTACCGGTCAGCGAGCATACTTGCGAATGCTCTGCCTAATCCGCCCATCCCGCCCGTCAGCAAATAGACCCCGCCCGGACGCCAGAGAGGGACATCCTCTCCGATCGCCTCCGGCTGTACTTCTGCCATTCGCTTGATGACGCGCTTGCCTTCCCGCCATCGAACGTCCGGCTCGAACGATCCGTCGTTCGCTTCTGCCTGGAGCACCTCGACAACTTGCTGCTCATCGAATCTGCCCGCCGCTCCCGGCGGCACATCAACCCCAACAGCACGAAAAGCAAAGCTTGTCCGTTCATGATGGATGACCCGAGCGAAGCTGCTGACCGCTTCATGTTGTGCCGCAACCCCATTCGCTGCGGTCGAGTAGAGATAGGTCAGCTTCACTTCTCCAAACCCTTTACCGGCCATAAACGCTTTGGTCATATAAAATAACCGTTCGATACCCGTCAACAGCCGCTCGTCCCACAATAGCCCAATCTCCGCATCATCTGTATCCAACGCTGCGTAATGGAAGACATACAGGGGAAGACGGTCCGGCCCGCTGCCAAGCAACGTGCTGATATAGTCGGCTAAACGGACGTAATCCGGTTCCGAACCCGGATGGAGCTGAATTTCATCCTGAACGCGCCCGCCCGTCTCGAAGTGTTCGCCCGAACGAACGATGAACGCTCTGCGGCCCGCCGCGCGCAGACTGTCCGACAGTGCTGACGTTAGTTGTTGGGCAGCATTGCCGCAGAGCAGGTAAATGCCTTTCGGCCACGAACGGAGCGTTCCTCCAGTTGTACCGGCTTCTTCCCATACCGGCTTCACATACAGCAGCGCATCTTCCTCCGCACGAAGGCCTTTTGCCGGATTTCCGCCCGGAATCCCGCTTGACTGTTCCTCTAATCGGAGCGCCTCCAGCTTGCCGAACCCTTCCTCGGGAGTGAGCACGCCCGCTTGAATTTGCTGCAAAATGTGCTGTTTGATCAACGCCGAACTCATACGGCTCCTCCTATCAAACGATCGGCTTGCTCCCAATCGAGCTCCCCTGCATGAAGTCTTCTAAGAATTTCGATCACATCGAATTGTTCCGCCGCCGTTCCCGGAGATGATACGGCATCTGCCGGCTTGTGCACCGGGGTGAGCGATTGAACCGGCATACGTTCAGACCGTTTCACTAAATAATGCGTTAATGAAGCCACGACGCTGCCGGACGTATCTGTCAGCCATAGGTCAAACGTTCGGAACTCCGCATCCGCTTTGGATAATACGGCATATACGACAATTTCAGCCGGCAGCCGGTCGAATATTTGAATCTCTTGAACCGAGAACGGGAAGTACCCGGAGTCCGGATCCGAACCGTCTGTATTCAACAGCCCGGTGACCGTTTGCAGCGCCCCGTCCAATAGAACAGGATGCAAGCCGTAACGGTTGTAATCAGGCAGCAAATGTTCCGGAAGCCGAATGAGCGACATGGCTTCCTTCTGGTTCGTCCGTATCCATTGCAAGCTGCGGAAGCTTGGACCGAACGCAATGCCGAGTTTCCCCATCATGTCGTAAAAGGCAGCGGGTCCCGCCGTATCGCCGCACCTGGCTTGAACCGCCGCAAGATCGATCGTCCGCCGTTCGTTAAGACGCGGCCCGTCGAAAGTGAGACGTCCTTGCGCATACACGGTCTGAGCCCCTGTCTCGACTGCGCCTTGCATCGAGAAGGATACATAATCGCCTTGCGGCACAAGAACCACTTTTAATGGCTGCGGCTCGTGAGTGCCGATGAATGGACGAACCCACACCATATTTTCGATCCGGCTCACTTGCCCTTCGCCCGCAAGCTCCGCTGCTGCTTTAGCCAGCTCCGCATAAGCCGCGCCTGGCAGCATTGGCCGCCTGCCAACGTGATGATCTTTCATATAGTAGCCGCTCGCGTCCAGCATGGCAGTATAGCTCGATTCTCGTAGCGTCGAGCTGTTGTAATCGAGCAGCGGATGCGGCTTCACGATGGATGGCTGCTGAGGGCGATGACTCGGACCCGTTTCCATCCAATACCGCTGCTGGGCAAAAGGATAAGTCGGCAGCGGCATACGCTTCATGATCCGTCCGCCGTACATTTGCTCCCAATCGATCGCCATGCCGTTCGTCCACAGCTTCGCCAACGCCTCCAGATTCCCGCTGCTGAGCCATTGTTCTGCGGGATTGCTGCCAGCTGGCGCAAGCATTGTCAGCCACTCCAGCTTTTCTTTGCCGCTCTGCACGTTTCCGGCGAACACACCGGTCAGACTTGTATCGCCTTCGGCAAAACGAAGCAGCTTGTCCGCCAGCTCGGCTTTGCTCCGGACAAGGAAAGCGGCGCGCTCCGCCATCGCTTCCCGCCCGACTTGCAGCGTATAGGCTGCGTGAGCGAGCCACGCCGCTTCCTCGTCCGCAGACTCCGACAAGGAAACCGTATCCATCTGCGCAGCAACCGCCTGATCCGTCTGGATCGACTCCTGCCATAGGTGTGCCAGCTCCGCTAAGCTGCGGCAACCGGACGATATCCCGTAAACATCGGCGTCTAGTCGGCTTGCGGCGCGAAGCAAGAAAGTTTCAAGCGACGCCGGATCGAATCCAGCCTCTGCCAGATCTGCATTGCCGTCGATGCTGCCCGGGTCGACCTGCAGTACATCAGCCGCTTCTTCTAACAAGATCTCATAGACGCGGTTTCGTTCGGTCGTGCCCGGCTGCATAGGCTTGCTCAGCCTTTCACCAGCGTGTCCGGAGTCAGCCTCGGCTGTCAGCCGCTCGTACACTCGCATCGCATAAGCCGACAACCGTTCTTTGTTCCGCGCGGAAAGAACGAACAGATGGGAATGTCCTTCTTCGAACGAAGCCGCTGCCTCCCGCTCCTCGAACTGCTCCAACACGATATGCGCGTTGACGCCGCCGATACCGAAGGAACTGATGCCGGCTCTTCGCGGAATCGGGCGCCCTGATTTATCCGTTAAGGACTTCCATTCCGTCGCTTCCGTTACTAAGTAGAACGGACTGTCCTCCAGCCGGATATAAGGATTTTGCTTCGTATAATGAATCAAGCCTGGCAGCATCCGATGCTTCATCGCAAGCAGCACCTTGATAAAGCCCGCAATTCCGGAAGCCGATTCCAAATGGCCCGTATTCGTCTTCACTGAGCCAAGTCCGCAATGCGCCTGCGGCCGCTCCGTATGCCCGGCTTGCTTATACATTCTATCGAATGCAAGTTTCAAGCCTTCAATTTCGACCGGATCACCTAGGCTCGTTCCCGTGCCATGCGTTTCGATATAGCTGACGGTAGCCGGATCGATCCCCGCTTGCGCGTAAGCTTCCACGATCAAATCCGCTTGCGCACCCGAGTTCGGCGCCGTTACCGAGCTGGCTCGGCCGCCATGATTAATGGCGGTGCCTCTAATGACAGCATAGATATGATCGCCGTCCTCCACCGCCCGGCTGAGCGGTTTCAGCAGCACCGCACCGGCTCCTTCGCCTCTTACATAGCCGTTGGCGGCTGCATCGAACGTTTTGCACATGCCGTCTGGCGACAGCATGCCGGACTGGCTCTCATAGATATACAAGTTCGGGCTGAAAATCATGTTCACACCGCCGGCTATCGCCATCTCGCAGCCGCCGTTTCGAATGGCTTCGACGGCTCGATGGATCGCAACCAGCGAGCTGGAGCATGCCGTATCGACCGGCTCGCTCGGTCCGCGCAAATTGAGCAGGAACGAGATCCGGTTCGCCAGCATCGATTGCGTGGCGATCGACTCCAGTCCGTGCTGCGCCATTAGCTCCGAGTAGTCCGCATTCGAGACGCCCATAAATAAGGCTGTACGCGTACCGGACAGATCGGAAGGTTTATAGCCCGCATCCTCGATCGCCCGGTATACCGTCTCAATCGCTTTACGAGCTTGCGGATCGAGACGCTCCGCCTCCCTCGGCGAAATGCCGAAAAACAGCGGGTCGAACGAAGCGGGATCGTTCATAAACGCGCCCCAGATGATATTCGTTTTATGCGGTTCTTTGAGCGGGTCGCCGTAATACTGCCGCCAATCCCAACGGTCCGCAGGGATTTCCGTCACCAGATTATCTCCTGCAGCAAGATGACCCCAGAACTGGCCGATATCATCCGATTGCGGGAACAGACCTGCCGCTCCTACGACGGCGACCGGCTCGAGATGCCGCTCGCCCGCAGACGGCAGAGCCTGTCCCGAAGCGGCAGCCTTCGAACGATCTGGTGTTAATGGCCGTGATGGCGATGTTGAAGGCGCTGACTTGCTAATTGCAGATTGGGCCATACTGCCAGCACGCTTCGCCGCTGCCGCATTGCCGCTTCCCTTTCCAGCCGATTGAACTTGCGGCGCCGCTTCGGGTAAGGACTCCCTATAATAGTCATCCAACCGATTCCCATAGACTTCGTAGATATGACGGGCTGCCGACTCCGGCGACTCATGCGCGAAGAAGACGGCCGGCGTCAGATTCAAGCCGTAAGTCCGGTTCAACCGGTTGGACAATTCGGTGAACGTGATCGAATCGAATCCGAACTCGCTCATGCTGCTGTTCATTTGAATTTCCGATTCCCGGAGCTGCAGAACCGCACTGATGCTCTTCACGAAATCAGCACGGAACAGCTCCATTGCTGCCGCAGCATCGGCGGCTGTATTCTGAACCGCTGACGGCGAAACGGGATGCCTGACTTCGTCTGTGCGTTCCGGCGAGAAAGCAGCTTGTATCCGCTGCGCGTCCCCGTTTACGACCGCATACTGACAGCCCTGCTGCCCCAGTAGAAGGGAGAACGCATGCGTCCCGTCCTCTGAGTCCAGCGGCCGGAAGCCATGCCGGGCTTCGAGCGCGGCAAGCTCTTGTTCTCCGAGCCGCATGCCGCCCTCATACCAATACGGCCAATTAATGGACAACAGCTTGCCGAAATGTGCTTTTCCGGCAAAACGTGCCGCATAATGATCGAGGAAGCTGTTCGCATAAGCATAATCGGACTGGCCGGCATTGCCGAAAGCAGACAAGGAAGAGAACAGCGCGAACAAGTCGAGCTGTTCGTTCCTCAACGCTTCCCCAAGCTGCATTAAACCGTTCACTTTAGGCAGCATGACCGCTTCCATATCCGACCAGGATTTGCTCCTCAGCATCCCGTCCCGCACCGTTCCTGCACAATGCAATACACCATGGATAGGACCGAATGCTTCACGGGCCGCATGTACGACCCGTTCCGCTTCGCCCGGCACGCCGATATCCGCTTGCATATATACAGCATGTCCGCCTGACTGACGAAGTCCGGCGATCAGCTGCTCTATAGCGCCGTTCATTCCCGAACGGCCGACAAGCACTAGACGCGCCCCGTACTGTGCAGCAAGAAAATGTGCGAACAGCTTGCCAAGGCCCCCGGCACCGCCCGTGATCATATACGTTCCATTCTCACGCAGAGAGGCTGCGTTCTTCTCGGCGGCATGACGCACCATCCGGCGCTCCTGCCTCTCCTGTCCCGCATAACGCACATCGGCCGTTCCAGCCGGAAAGGAGAGCTCAGCAGCGATTAAATCGGCTGTATCGTCCGGTTTTCTGCTATGTCCGGTTAAAGCTACCGTACGGAATCGGATTTCTTCGGATTCCTGAGAAACCGAGGAAGCAAATCCGCTTACGGCGGCATAAGCCGGATGAGGTTCTGTCTGTTCTGTTGCATGCACAAATAGCAGCGATGCGTGTAATCCGCATTGCTGCAAGGCTTTCATCATATGGAAGACCGAAACGATGCCGCGCTCCAACATTTGGGATAGCGAATCAGTTGCCAACTCCTGTGACCAAGCATGCACGACAGCAAGGCCGCGCTCGCCCGCGAACGGCCCATACCGCTCCGTCAATTGGTCGAGCAGCATCTCATAATGCTGGCCTTTCCCAGGATGAAGCTCGTAAATGCTGTCGGACGTCCAGCCGCATCCGCTTCCCCGTGCGACCCGTATAACCTTCGATTCCTGACAGTCTGCATGTTTCCTTAGACTTTCAGCTACTTCTTCCTGTTCGTCGAAGAGCAAGATAACGGAATGGCTCCGCCTGTCTCCAGCGCTCCGCTCCTGCAACTGACCGGCATGCCATTCCGGCCGGAAATAGTGGAGCTCAGAAGCATTCGAAGCCGGCGTTCCGGCTTGATAAGGCTGGAATGGACGAACTGAATAATCCCGGAATGATGCGATCACGTTCCCGTTCTCGTCCAGCATGTTTGCCTCATACACCGCTTCCTCCGTCGATGCCCCCGGGCTTGCCTGGCGTTTTGCGTACACAAAAGCGGCTTGAGGCAGCGGGGATGCCGCCAGCTCCAGTTCGCCGATCACGAACGGTAAGTAAATGGAGTCTAGATCTGCCGATGTCCGGTATGCCCATGCGATTACCGTCTGCAGACAGGCGTCCGCATAAGTCGGATGAAGCGCGTATTTGCTTTGTTCCTGTTCCAGACCGTCCGGCATGCGGACGGCGGACAGCGCCTCCTCTTCATTCCAATAGAAAGCGCCAATGCCTTGAAACCGCGGACCGAACGGCGCTCCGATGGAAGCCAAATGCCGGTAATACAACTGGGCTTCCTCTTGGCCGCCTTCGCAACGCCGCATGACGGCGCTGATGTCGATGCTCGAAGAAGCCGTACCCGCGACTTGCGAACCGAATCGCAGCGTTCCTTGCGCATGTGCTCCGCGGCTTGTATCAGATACCGTACGAATTTCGAAGTCGGCCGTTTCGTCATCCCGAGGGAACAACAGCGTCTCCGTCTCTACTCCGCCGGCGGCTGCCATAATCGGACTTGCGAACACGACGTTACTCAAATGCGTTACCCGGCTTGAGACGTCGGCCAATTGCCCAGCAGCACGCGCCATCTCCATGTAGACGACAGCAGGCAGCATGTGCAGATGATCCTCCAAGAAAAACTCCGATCCAGTAAAATGTTTCGAGAATTTATAAGCTGCAAAATTCGATTCGTTCCGGTCGATCAAGGCATGGAGCGGACGGCCCGCTTGCTCCGCAGCAGGCAGATCGTTGTCGGCCAGACGAATCCAGCAGCGTTCTTTCGCGAACGGATAAATCGGAAGCGTTACCTTCCTGCGCTCGCCCGGTTCATGGAGGAGCCGCCAATCGAGTTCGAGACCGCCGACCCACAACTGTGCCAGATCCGCAAGATTTCGTTTCGCCAGCAGCTCGCGCACATAAGCATCGTCTGCTTCCGCATGCTCCGCCGCTCTTTCCGCCATTCCCGCTGACAGATGCTCAAGCACGGTTTCACCGCTGCCCAGTGCCTGCAATTGTTGGATCAAATCGTTCCCGCTCTCGCATAACAAAGCCGCCCTCGCCTTCATCGGCTCGCGTCCGATCTGCGACGTGTAGGCGGCATCCGGAAGCCATGCATCCAGTTCATCCGACGCCAGATCGTCGCCGCCGAAAACATCTTCGACGTACTGCAGCAGCTTTCGCGCATACGCGCGCAGCCGCTCTTCATTACGGGCCGACAGCAGGTAGAGATAAGGGCCTTGCGTTGTTGTCTTTGTCTCTGAATACGGCTGATCGTATTCCTCGACGATGATATGAGCGTTGGCGCCCCCCGCTCCGAAAGAGCTGATGCCCGCACGCCTAGGACAGCGGACCTCCGTCCCCCCGATCCGCACAAGCGGCTGCTCCCAGATTGCCGTCTCCTGCTGCACGTAGAATGGGGAACGTTCGAATGCGATCTTCGGATTGGGCCGGGAAGCGTGAAGCGTCGGCACGAGCTGTTTATGCTTCATCTGCAGCAGCACCTTGAACAAGCCCGCAATGCCGGCTGCCGATTCCAAATGGCCGATATTCGATTTGACGGAGCCGATGGCGCAGAACCGCTCGTCTTCCGTATACGCTCCGAACGCTTTCGTAAGACCGGCAATTTCGATCGGATCGCCCAGCGACGTTCCGGTTCCGTGCGCTTCCATATAGCTTATTGTCCGTGGATGCAGACCGGCCTTGTCCAGCGCGTCCATAATTAATGAGGATTGCGCATTCGGATTCGGCACCGTATAGCCGCTCGTCGTACCGCCATGATTGACTGCCGTTCCTTTGATAACGCCGTAGATGGCGTCACCGTCGGCAACAGCCTGCTCAAGCGGCTTCAGCAGGACGACGCCTGCCCCTTCGCCGGGAACGAAGCCGTCCGCATCTTCGCCGAACGTGCTGCAGCGCCCCTTCTTAGACAGCATTCGCATTGCGCACATGCCGACATAACGCGACGGATGAAGGTACATATTCACTCCGCCGGCTATCGCCATCGCGCATTCGCCTTTCAGAATGCTTTCCGCCGCGAGATGGATCGCCGTCAGTCCCGAAGCGCATGCCGTATCGACTGGCATGCTCGGACCGGTGAAATTAAAATGATAGGACACCCGGTTCGCAATCGACCAAGGCATCGAGTTCGGAATGACGATGTTGCCTTTCATCCACTGCTCCGGCCCTAGCAGTGCGTACGTATTCGTCGTTACGCCAGCGAACACGCCGACTTTAGAGTCAAGAGCAGCTCCGGTCCGATTCGAGGGCCGCGTGTAGCCTGCATCCTCCATCGCTTCCCAGCAGAGAGTAAGGAACAGTCTCTCCTGCGGATCCATCGTCGCCGCTTCTCTTGGCGAGATGGAGAAGAAGCCGTAATCGAAACGGTCAACGTTACGAAGAAAGCCGCCTTGTTTGCAGTACATTTTGCCCAAGGAAGCCATCTCAGGGTCCGGGTCATAATAGCGGTTGGCGTCCCATCGGTCCGGCGGCACTTCGGTAATGCTGTCCCGGCTGTTAATAAGGTTGTTCCAGAACTGCTCCAGCGTGTCCGCCTCAGGGAAACGTCCGCTAAGCCCGATAATCGCAATGTCCCGGCTGCTGGTACTGTTCGTTGTTGTTGATGTTGTTGATGTTGATGTTGTTGATGTTGTTGCTGCCGTTGTGATTGGGTCTGCTGCCGCGGATTCGACTACTGCCTGATCTGACTGCGCCTTCTTCCGATCAGAGCGCTTCGGCTGCTCCGCAGGGAACAACGCGTTCATCGCTGCGCCGTGCCGTTCCAGCATATAATCGGTCAACTCAGAGATGGTCTGATACTCGAACAGAAGTGTTTTGGGCAAATGTCCCGCGTAACGCTCCATTCTTAGGTTGAACTGCTCTACCATGATGGAGTCGACGCCATACTCTTGGAACGTCCGGTCCGGCCGAATAAGCGAAGGCGGAAGCTTAAGCGCTTCCTCGAACACCTGCTTCAGCAGTGCTTCGGTGCGGCTGCGCAGCCATTCCCGGTTTACGGGATGGTCTTGAGCCTCCACCTTTTCCTTCTCCTCATCCGCTGCCGCCCCCGCTGCAGAATCCGCATGCGAATTCAACTGATCCAAAAAACGCTTGAACACCGGCCTGTCGCCGACACCGGCAAAACAGACCGTTTCACGCAAAGCAGCCGCCGCCTCCATCAATGCCCACGCATCCCCTTCGGGAAGCGGGAGCAGTCCGGCTTCGTCGCGAAGCGTTCTCGCTGCCTGTTCCGGCACCTTCATGCCGCCGGCTGCCCAGTGCGTCCAGTTGACGGATAGGGTAACGCCATGGCGCTCTCCTGCTCGTACCCGTACGTTCCGGTATTCCGCATACAGATCCATCATCCGGTTCGCGCAGGCGTAATCGCTCTGCCCCGCATTGCCGAACCGGGCCGCCATTGAGCTGAACAGAATAAAAAAGTCGAGTTGTTCGGAGTGAACAGCCTCATCCAAATGAACCGTTCCGGCCAGCTTCGGACCGAGCGTCCGGAGCGTATCCTCGTTGGATTTGCTTAATACATAGCCGTCATAGTGGACGCCCGCGCAATGAACAATCCCGTCTAACCGGCCGTATGTCCGGCGAATCCTATCTACTAAAGCGGCGGTTTCGTCCTGATTGCTGACATCCGCCTGTATGTATAAGACTTCCGCTCCGAGCTCCTTCAACGCTTGAAGCTTCTCGTCCCTCTTCTTCGATCGTTTGGACCGGCCGGACAGCACGAGCTTCACATCCGCCTTATCGGCGATCTGACGCGCTATACTGTAACCGGCACCACCCAGACCGCCGGTAATGAGATATACGCCGCCAGACTTGATCAGCGGTATATCCGGCGAACTCTCGTGATCCGCTCTCTTCCAAACCGGAACCATGCGACGTCCATTCCGATAAACAACTTCTGAAGCGGATGCTGCGCCAGTTCCGAATTCTGCGCATACAACGGAGCCGAGCTGAGCTGCTGCCGATGTTTCGCCTTCCTCCAACTCGACTTGAACCGAGCGGAACCGGTAGGCGTCATTTTCCATCGCCAGCGATTGGCCGAAAGCACTGACTGCTCCGTCAACCGGGCGGATAACGCCTGGAGCCGTGGTATAAACATACTGAAGATCGACTTCGTGCCGAACTTTATGCTCCATTAATGCGCGGGCCAAATAAGTCAAAGATATGACCGGCCCCGCTGCCCGCTCGATATCTGCCGCAAGATTCTCGATGGTCACGCCGTCATGCCGGCGTGACCATCGATGGATAATGCGATGCGGCAGGCCGCCTTGCCGTGCAAGCGTCTGCATCATCTCCCGGTAATCTGTCTCACGGGATGGATGAAGCACGAACGTATACTCATCCGTTTGCTCAAACGCTTCTCCCGGAAGGGCCAGAATAAGCCGTGCCTCGGAGCCGGCATACTGCTGGAGATGGGACCATAACGAACGGTCCGTATCCAGGAGGAGAATGCAGCAAGGCGTGAACATCGTTTCCGGACTTGCTGCAAGCGGTGCTTCAGCCCATTCCGTCCTGTACAGCAGCCGGTCAGGATAATGCTTCGCTTCGCCCTCTTCCTTATTCCCGGAATATAGATCCCGAAGCTGCGACAATACGCCCTCCGAACGGATTTGACCGCTCTCTAGCATTTGCAGCAGCTTCTCTTTTCGGCCGCGGATCGCATCCTTACTCATTCCATATCCCCTCCAGCAAACGGTCAGCTTCTTCAATGTTAATTGTCCCTTGCTCCAGCATGCGGATCACATCCAGCGTCCGCTGCTCCTCCTGCTCGTCCGTCCATTCCTCTGCAACTGGCTGTGCTGCCGGTTCGAGAATGTTCCCCGCCTTCTCGCTGCTTATCGGAATCCAATAACGGGCCTTGTCAAAAGGATACGCCGGCAGATCGATAAGCTGCCGCAGACGACTGTGACTAACCTTGTCCCAATCTACGGTCCCGCCAGTCACCCAACGGGAAGCCGCTGCTTCTATGCTCTCTGGTGTGTTTGCCGGCTGCTGCCGGTTAACAGATTGACGAGAGACGGCGCCGCTGAACATGCCCGGAAGCATGATCCCCTCTTCCGAATAAGCATTCAACATGGACAACAGCATCTCCGTACTTTCAGCCGCGCATGCCAGACGTTCTTCCATCGGCTCGCGGCCCTCCTGCAGCGTATAGGCTGCAGACGCCAGCCACAAGTGTTGTCGGGCGTCTTCAGGGCGAGCTTCAGCCAGGATGACATGCTGGGATGCGGCATGCTGTCCCATCCCTTCGATCCCGATGTGCTGCGCCTCTTGAAAACCGGAATTGTGGAGCGCTGCCCGCCAACTCGCTGCGCTTAGCAGCGGCGAATTGAAGTGCCGCAAATGCTGATCCTCATACAGCGTCCAGCCGCTGGTTAATCCAAACGTTAAGTTCGCAAAGTCGACGACGCTGGTCATTTCGTTAATCACGATCAACCCTGCCGGCTTCAGCAGTTCCTTCAAACGGCCAAGCGTTCCTTCAATCCGCTTCGTGGCATGAAGCACGTTGGTCGCGACTATGATATCGAATTCGCTGCTGCCGAAGCCTTGAACGGAAGGAGCAAGCTCCGCATTATACGTCTTGAACTCCGCAAAAGGATATTTGCGGCCGAACGTCTGCTTCGCTTGCTGAAGCAGCCCTGCCGAAATATCCGTATAACAATACACAACCCGGTCTGCGAACGGCTTCAATGCTTCCAGCACGAAGGCGCTTGTTCCCCCGGTCCCCGCCCCGACTTCCATGATGCGCACTTTCGTATTCGGATCATGCTGCAAACGCAGCTCTGCCGAGGCGGCCACGGCACGTGCCGTAACGCGATTGTAATAATCGACCAGCCTGTTCCCCCGGTAAATGCCTTCGACCAGCGCAAGCGACCCTTCCGGGAACATGACGTCAGCAAAGCTTTGCCGTCCGCGAAGTACGTCAGGATAAGCATCGAGGCATGCGTCCAACAGCCGGATGTACGCCGCCATCTCCGGATACTGCCGCAGCATGCTGTCGCGGTGCTCCACAAGACGCTCCGGCGCCGCTTCCGGCACAGGACGAATGAACGTCACACGCCCTTCATCCATCCTGATCAGTCCGGCCCGAACGAGGATGTCGAGCAAAACTTCGAGCAGTCTCTCGTATTGCAAAGTAATGCCGAGCATTCCCCTCAACTCAGCAGCAGCATACGATTCGCCGCCTTCTGCGCTCAATCCCATCCGTTGAAACGATTGGTAGAGACGGAATCGCCCATAAGCCTCCAGTTCTTCAAATCCAGCAGAAAGAACAGCAATCTCAGCTTCATCCTCCGCATACCGCTGAGACGAGAACCCGCGAATCTCCTCCATCGCCGCGCCGAAGCTGGAAGTAACGGCAGTAATCAAACCATCTGCTTGTTCCCGCAGCTTGCCGGCCGCGCTCGCGGCAAGTTTTCCCGCCGCCTCGCGAAGGCTTTCCTTGCTGCGGGCAGAGAGGATGATGCATTGCGGTCCGGTACCAGCGTCTGCGCTCGGCACGGCAGCCGGTTCATATTGTTCAATGATCAAATGCGCATTGGCTCCTCCGGCTCCGAAGGAGCTTAAACCTGCTCTTCTGGGCAGCTCGACGGTGCGGCCAAGCCTCTCTTCCGTCAGCGGCTGCCAGTCCGTCAGCTCTCTCTGCACGTAGAACGGAGTCGTTCCGAACGCGATGTTCGGATTCAACTGCTCCGCATGCAAGGAAGGCGCAAGCTGGCCGTGCTTCATTTGCAGTACGATTTTGGTCAGTCCGGCTATGCCCGCCGCCGATTCAAGATGGCCGATGTTTGTCTTCACCGAACCGATCGCACAATATTGCACTGATTGCGTATCTTCGCGGAACGCGTTCGTCAAGCCCGCCACCTCGATCGGGTCGCCCAGCTCCGTGCCGGTTCCGTGCGCTTCGATGTATCCGATCGTCGCTGCGTTCAAGCCTGCTTTGTCTAACGCGGACCGGATCACAGCCTCCTGAGACTTCGGATTCGGAACGGAATAGCCGTGCGTCCTGCCGCCGTGGTTGACGGAGCTGCTTCGGATAACGGCATGAATCCGGTCGCCGTCAGCGATAGCCCGCTTCAGCGGCTTCAGCAGAACAGCACCGACGCCCTCTCCAGGCACGAAGCCGTCTCCATTCGCACCGAAGCTGTGGCATTTGCCGGTCGGGGACAGCATCTTGATCTGGCTCATGCCGACGTATTTGAACGGATGCAGATAGAGATTGACTCCTCCGGCCAGCGCCATGGCGCATTCGCCTTTCCGCAAACTTTCGCAAGCTAGGTGTATCGCAACGAGACTGGAGGAGCACGCCGTATCGACAGGGATGCTCGGTCCCGTAAAATTCATCGCGTAGGATACCCGGTTCGGGATGGACCAAGGCATCGAATTCGGCGTCACCATGTTGCCCTTCGACCATTGCTCCGGCGCCAGCAGCATATACGTGTTCGATGTTACCCCAACGAATACGCCGACATTCGCTCCTTCTCCGTCGCCTGCCGCTTCCTGCAGCTTGCTTCTTGTGTAACCGCCATTTTCCAGAGTGGCCCATGCCGTCTCCAGAAATAAACGTTCCTGCGGATCCATCATCTCCGCTTCACGGGGGGAAATCTGGAAGAACAGCGGATCGAAGCGGTCGGCACCGGACAAGAAAGCGCCCCACTTGCAATACGACTTCCCTTCCTTCACCCGCACGGCATTGGCATCGTAATAGTCCCGCCAATCCCACCGCTCCGCCGGTATCTCGGTCACGCAATCAACTCCGCCGGACAGCACTTCCCAGAATGAATCCAAATCATCTGCTCCGGGGTAACGCCCGTTAATGCCGATGATCGCAATCGCTTCTTCCTCATTCGGGCGGGGGCGGCTTCCGCCGTTCCCGTCAAAGCTCTCATCCGCTGATTGCCGTCGCGGCTCGTTCTCCAATGAGGCAAGCTGCGTTGATAAACCTCCGCTCATTGACGTGCCTACAGCCGGCGCCAGCACCTCCCATTCGCCATCTGCTAATGTACCATTCGCAGGGGCCGTTACCGTGGGCTTTCCCTCTGCCGCATCCGGGAATAACTGCCGCAGCAGCTCCTCCCTATGATTGGCGATCAAATAGCGGGAAACGTCCCGTACATTGTGATATTCGAATAACAGCGTCTTCGGCAGCGAGGCGAACAGCTTGCCCATTCGGCCATTAAAATGGTTAATGACGATCGAATCGATGCCGTATTGCTCGAAGCTCGTACCGGCCTCGATCTGCTCTTCCGGCACGCCCGTCTCCTCCGCAACGACTCGGCTGACGAACCGCTCCGCTGCTTCTGTCATTCGGGCTTCGTCTACCGGAGCAGCGGCATGAGAGCGTGACGCCGCATCTGTTGCCGATGAAGGGGACTTTTGAACTTGTGACCCTTGCGTGAAAAAAGCTTCGATTCGGTCCGCTTGTCCCCATGTAACGAGCAGTTGAGGATGTCCGCTCCGAATCGATTGCCGCAGTGCCGACAAGCCGGCAGCGGCTGGCAAAGCGCGAAGGCCTGCTCTCGCCTCCAGCTCTTCCTGCTCCGCTTGGTCAAGCGTCATTCCGCCGGATTCCCAGAGCGGCCAGTTGAGCGATACCGTTACGCCGCTCCTCACCCCTTGCGAACGGAGCCGTTCCCGATGCTGCGCAAAAGAATCCATGAAGGCATTGCCGTAAGCGTAATCGCATTGGCCGACCTTTCCCGTCACCCCTGCAAGGGACGAGTAGAGCGCAAAAAAGCGTAACGGCTCATTTTTCAACGCCTCGTCCAATGCGATCGTACCCGAAACTTTCGCCGCCAGAACGGCCTCCGCATCTTCCTTCTTCTTCCGCATTACGAAGGCGTTCCGGTAATCGCCCGCGCTGTGTACAACGCCGCGAACCGGACCGAAACGCGAGCGGATCTCGGAGACGAGCCGGACCGCCTGTTCCTGATCCGATATGTCCGCCCGGTAATATTCGGCCTCCGCTCCTTGTTCGGCTAGCGCACGAAGCTTCCGCTTCCGGTCTTCATTCAGCTCCGAGCGACCGATTAAAGCAAGCTTAGCGCCGCCTTGTTCCGCCAAATGAAGAGCCGTCAAATAACCAAGTCCCCCCATGCCGCCCGTAATGAGGACCACGCCGTCTGTCTGAATTGCGTCCGCGTTATCGGATAAGGCTTCACCCGCACCGTAGAACCGAACGCGTCTTTTGCGGAAACGTCCTTCCCGGGCGATACGGATCTCCGTTGTTTCCTCTGTTCCATTCCCGAATGACTGGCCGCATTCCTGAATGAGCGCGCGATACAATCCGCTTGCATCGTTCTCCGCCTGCCGGTCGTACAACGATGAATCGATCCCGATGGAGACGAACGAATAATTCGGATTTTCCAGTTGAACCGATTTGGCGAAAGCGGCCGTTGCTTCGTCCTGAGGTGTTGCGCTGCCATCCTTAATGGGATGAACCCATGCAAACGACACTTTATAGAACGTCGACTTGTGCTCCATGCAGGCTTGAGTCAAATAGAGAAGGGAGCAGAAGCGGTCCGTCGCGCTTTGCTCCGCATAGCTCCCCTCAACGACCGGCCACAGCTGCCATACGTGCCGAGGCGTCAAGCCGCTATCGCTCACCGCCTGAGCAAGCCGGATGTAATCCTGCGGCGAATCCGGATTCAACTGCCAGCATCGTTCTCCGGCTTCGCGGAACGCCGTACCGGGGACGACGACGGCTGCGCGTACTGAAGAAGCAACTCCAACCTCTCGCAGCAATCGTTCGATTATGATTCCAGAGCCCCTGTCCTCCGCAAAAACGAGCAGATCGCCTTCCAGACTAGCCGTTGTTCCAGCTGCGGCTGACTGCTGCTCTTCCTCTCGAATCCAGTCGTTGCGCAGCATGACGAGGGCAGGAGCGTTCCCGTCCTCGTCCTCCTCCTTCCCGGCTAAGGCGCGAAGAAGCTCGGCCCCTTGTTCGGGCGTCAGCTCATGCTGCCGGACTTTATCTACGATTTCTGTCAGTCGAACACGGCTATTACTCATGTCGCTCCCCCATTAATTGTTGTACGGCTTCCTCCGTCTGTCCGCCGTTCCATACCCGCTGCAAGATATCCAGCCATTGCTCCTGTTGAACGCGTGCGACCGGTTGCCGTTCGATCGTCCGTGCCTTTAAGCCGTGTACGACGATGCCGACTCTTCCGGTTTCGTCCGCAATTCGAATGTTAAGCTTGCCGTCCTGCCGGGTTGTCACGGCAGCAAGCAGCGTTTCCTTCTGACGAAAATCACCGCGAATCAGCAGCTCGTCCATCGATACTGGCACATACACATTCGAACCCGTTGCTGCCGAGCTTTCATTCCAGTCCGGTATGGACTGCAATGCCGCTTCCAGCAGTTCGATCGGCAGTTGTACCTTCGCGTTCTCCGAATCGCTAGCCGCTTCCGTGCGGAAAGACAACAGCACCTCGCCATTGCCGCTAGTCAGTTGGATACGGTTGTGTTTCTTCCGTCCTGGCATGGACGAATCGCTGACAACTGCAGCTGCACTTGGTCCCGTCATCCGCTTCGGATTCAGATCAGCCCATACCGCCCCTGACAACTCCGGTTCAGCTTCCCTCGACTTCATCCAGCCCCGCGTCATAACGGTCGAACGCCGCTGGCCTTCTTCCTCCAGCCGAACCTCGAACCGGATGCCGTCTGGGCTCATCTGCAGCATGGCGGCAAGCTTGCCCTGCATTGCTTCCTTAAGCAGAACCGGTTTTGCCCATTTCACGTCTGCAATCGAATATATAGATTGCTCCAGCGCGGCCGCTCCAGCGAACCTCGCCATCTCCAGCATTGCTGCGCCGGACAGGATCGAATGTTCCTTCGAGCCTCCCTGCCAAGCGGATGCACCGCCCTTCAAGGACGCCGTAAAGCGTGTTTGCTTGAACGTCGACTCATTGATCTCGACAAGTGGATGCAGCATTCGTACGGAACGCTCTTCCGTCTTCGCAAAGTGCATGTCCGCAATATCCACCCAATACCTCTCGCGGGCAAAAGGATACGTCGGCAGCTGCAACCGCTTTGGCCGCGCCCCATTGTGCAGCAGGCTCCAGTCGAATGGAACGCCTGATACCCACAGCTGCGCCAGGCTGTCGAGCTGTCTGTTGCCGATGAGCTGCTCTACAAACTGCTGGCCTTCCGCACTGGCAAGAATTGCCCACGCGGTATCCGTCTGTTCGTTCACATGCCCCGAATATACGCCGGCGGCTTCTTCATTCGAACCTGCGTACTGTTCAAGAACGCGAATCACGGTCTGGATGTCGCTTGCAGAGAATGCAATCCGCTCGGTCATCGCTTCACGGCCGGTTTGCAGCGTATAGGCTAAGTCGCGAAGGCTGATTTCTCTGCAAACGGCATCGCCGGTATCGCCCTTCTTACAACTCTCCGAGTAAGAGCGGTCTGCCCTAAGCTTCGGCTCCAACGCTTCTGCCAGTTCGCTCAGCGAGCCGAATTCTGCCAGCTCGGCCGCTGACAGCTCGCTGTACGTCGAAGCATGAACGTATTCTGCGAAGGCGCCGGCTTGATGGCCGTCCTGCAAGTACGTCCGCACCGCTTCGCAGCGGTCCACTGCTTCAACCGGAACGCCGGTTACGGCTGACACCACTTCGGACAGCTCCTGCAGCAGCTCACTATGCTTTGCGCGCCCCGATATAGGCGTACCATCAATAACAGCAATAGACGAGGTCCGTACTCCAACCGGCGGTGACGCACCTTTTCTCAAATCGTCCGCTAACCGTTGAGCAGCTTGCTTCAACCGGTCTTTGTTACGGGCCGACAGCACGATCAGCTCCTGCTGGTCCGGATGATCCGTCCCCGCATGATCCGTACCGACGCCTGCGTTTCCGGCATATTCTTCGACGATGATGTGCGCGTTGGAGCCGCCGGCTCCGAAAGAGCTAATGCCAGCCCGTCTCGGAAGCTGCACTTTCGCGCCATTTACCGTCAGCACAGGTTGTTCCCAATCCGTAAGCGATCGCTGAACATAGAACGGCGTGTCGGCAAAATTAATATTCGCGTTCAGCTTGCCGGAATGGAGCGACGGCACGAGCTGCCGGCGGTTCATCTGCAGCAGCACCTTCGTCAGTCCCGCGATGCCAGCCGCAGACTCTAAATGGCCGATGTTCGACTTCAGCGATCCGATGGAACAGAAGCCTTTGTCCAAGGTGTACGCTTCGAACGCTTTGCTAAGGCCGGCGATCTCAATCGGATCCCCGAGCGGCGTGCCGGTTCCGTGCGCTTCAATGAAGCTGATCGTGCGCGGATCGATTCCCGACTGTTTGAGCGCCTCAGCGATGACTTCGCCTTGCGCAGCCGGACTCGGTACGGTATAGCCGTTCGTTTTCCCCCCATGATTGACGGCCGTTGCTTTAATCACTCCGTAAATCCGGTCTCCGTCGGCTTCTGCCAGCTCAAGCGGCTTCAACAAGACGGCACCGACGCCCTCTCCCGGCACATAGCCGTCTCCGCCTTCACCGAAGCTGCGGCATCTTCCGTCGCTGGAGACGAACGTCCCCCGGCTTAGAAGCACATATTTGTTCGGATGGATCGACAAGTTGACGCCCCCGGCAATGGCCAGCTGGCTCTCTCCCCGGCGGATGCTCTCGCACGCGAGATGGATCGCAGTCAAAGAAGACGAGCACATCGTATCGAGCGCAATGCTCGGACCCCGGAAATTGAAGAAATGCGACACCCGGTTCGCGATGGACGCGAACGAGGAAGCCGCCGTCACGGGATTGCCTTTCAAATGCTCTTCGGCGGCGAACAATTGATACTGTCCGTACATGACGCCTGCGAACACGCCCACCTTATAACGGTTTAATGAGTTGCGGGTGTAGCCCGCATCCTCGACCGTTCTCCATACTGATTCGAGGAACAGCCGCTCCTGCGGATCAATGCCTTTCGCATCCTTCGGTGAAATGCCGAAGAAGAGCGGATCGAAGCGGTCAGCCTCGTCGATAAATCCGCCCCATTTGCTATAGCTGGTTCCCGGCCGGTTCCGATCCGGATCGTAAAATTCCGGCGTCACGCTCCAGCGGTCCTGCGGAATTTCTGTAACGCAATCCTTGCCCTCGGCTAAGTTGCTCCAGAACTGCTCCAGCGTTGACGCCATCGGGTATTTGCCGTCCAAGCCGATAATCGCAATGTCGGTCATCAAGTGCCCCGTCTTCTTCCTATCGCTTGCATTCGCATTGCGCGCTGAGAATCGCGTGCGGGTAACGCTGGCAGATCCAGCAGATTCAGCCATTCCGGATTCCGAAATGGTCTCGGATGCAGCAGCTAATGGAACAGCTGCTTGCTTCGCCTCGCGAACCGGCTGCGGCATCAGGCGGGCGCTTATGCTCTCCGCATGCTGCTCAACCAAATAAGCGGCAAGTTCCGCAATCGACTGGTACTCGTATAACAGCGTCTTCGGCAATGGTCCGAACGCCTTCTCCAGCTCCTCGTTCATACGCACGATCATAACCGAATCGATGCCGTAGGACTCCAGCGCCGTTCGCACATTGATTCGCGACGGAGGCAGCTTAATAATGTCCGACAATATAGCGGTCACGAACCGTTCGGCAACGCTGCGCAGCTCTAGTTGTACCGTTGGCGCTGGAAGCGGTGATGCCGACGACGACGCATCAAGTGACGGCCTCACCGCTTGCGGTGTAACATTGTGCCGCGGCGAAACGGACGGGGGCTCTGGCTTCTGCTGAGCGTCACCTGTTCTCGCGATATCTCCAAGGATGGAAGCACGGATTCGGCTCGGATTACCTTGGAGCGGCAGCAGTTGCGTCAGCTTGCTGTTCAAGCCTTGCTCCAATGCCCGAATGCCTGCCGCGCTGCCGAGTGAACGGATGCCCATCGACTGCTCCAGCATGTGCTCCAGACGGCCATCCACCTTCATTCCGCCTTCAGCCCACAAGGGCCAGTTGACCGACAACGACCGTCCGTAACGAACCTGCTGCGACCGCTGCTCCGCGTAAGCATCCATGAACCGGTTGGCATACGCGTAATCGCATTGTCCAACGTTGCCGAACAACGAACTGATCGACGAGCAGAGAACGAAGAAATCAAGCCGTTCGCCGCGCGTCTCTTCATCAAGATAGACCGTTCCGTTCAGCTTGGGAGCAAGCACTTCATCGAACTGTTCCTTCGTCTTAAAGAGCAGGAACGAATCCCGCAAGACGCCCGAACAATGAATGATGCCGTCTATTGGGCCGAATGTTTCTTTCGTACTGCGAATGAGCGAACGGACGTCCTCGCGACTTGTCACATCGGCCTGCAGATAGACAACTTCCGAACCGTAAGTCCGGATGCTTTGCGTCAATTCATGTATCCGCTGTCGATCTGGCTTCGATCTTCCGGCGAGCACCAGCTTCACAGGCGCCGACTTCGCCAAATGACGGGCAAAAACAAGTCCAAGTCCGCCCATTCCCCCGGTAATCAAATAGACGCCGCCAGCCTTGACCGCCTGGGCTCCGGCGGCTTCCAGCACATCCGGACCGCACTCCTGCACGGCACGGACATACCGCGAGCCGTTCTCCCAGCGAATCTCTCGGACTTCCTCACCGTCATGCGCCGCCTCCAGTTCCGTACGGACAACTGCCAGCAGCGAACGCGCTGACTCAGTGTTCGCCGGCTCTTGTTCCTTCCATTCCACTAGCGTACAGCGGAACAAAGGATTTTCTTTGCGCAGCGAATGCATGAATCCGCCGACAGCGGCGTGCATCGGCATCGTCTCGCCAGCTCGCGTTGCAAAACCATAGACGAGATGAACCGGTTGAGTCAGCTTCAGCACCAAGTATGCTTTGCATAGGTAGAACAGAGCGCCGATTGAGGTATCTGCTTCTGACGCACTCGCCGTCTCAATCGCCAGGCCGACTGATTGCGACCACAGTTGAACGATTCGGCGCGGTGCTTCCCCTCTGCGGTTCAGCTCTTCCAGCAGCTTTTGGTAATCCTCTTGGTTAGATGGGTTGACTTCGTACCGGTTGCCGTCCAGCTGTTTGAAGCTGAACCCGGGATGCACGATGACCGCACCTTTCACAATCGGATCCGCCCACTGCTCAATCCCTTTGTGTGCAAATATTAATGTCGTTCCTTCATCCGGGTGCTCCCCCTGCTGCGCCGGCTTTGACCGAAGCCACACAGGGCGGAACAACATCGGCTCTGATGGATCCGCTTCATTAGACCGAGACTCGGCTCTCAGCGCCCCTTCTCCGCTTGAACTCGACGAACGTTGATCCAAGCGGAACGCAGCGCCTTCCATCTGTACAAGTACCCGGCCTTCCATATCAGCGAGGCGAATCGTACATTTGAAATCCTCCTGTCCGGTTGGCCCTCCGCCGCCCTCTTCCGATACAACCACGTAGCATTCGTTCGGCAAAGGTCCGGCAATGTCGATCCGGTCAACAGAATATGGCAGTCTGGCGGCAAGTCTGCCGCCAGCCGATTCGATAACTGCGGCTGCGGTTTGCAGCGCTCCGTCTAACAATGCGGGATGCAGACTGTATCCGTCTGCGCTGCTAATTTCCAATCGGGCCAGCGCTGCGCCATCCATGCGCCAAACCTCCTGGACCGGACGCATTGCTCCGCTGTACTGCAGTCCCGATGATTCGAACCGTTTGTAGAAATCCTCCCCGGATAGACGGCTGCCTTCCGCGAATCGGCTTCGAACGGAAGAAACAAACGTATCTTCCCAATTGCCGTTCGTGTTCGCAGGCGATTCCGCAAGCCGTCCGCTGCAGTAGATAATTCTCGCCCCGGTGCCAGGCTGCTCCGTATACGCTTCGAACAAGATATCGCCGCCTTCCGGCAGAAGCGCGAACCGGAGCTGCCGCTCCTGGTCCTCCAGCTTGAACGGCCGGTGCCATACGATATCCTCCAGCATGATGCCGTCCGTCTGCTGCCTTGCTGCGAATGAGAAGGCCGCTTGTGCCATGGCGACATAAACCGCTCCGGGCAACGTCCGAACCCCATCGTAACGGTGGCCTTCCAAATAAAACTCGCCGCCCTGGAACGTCTTCTCGAAACAAATTTCATCGAACGAGGAATCGTTCCGGTCCAGCAGTGGATGCAGCGAACGTGCTCCATCCGCAGCACCTGACAGACCGAATACTCGCTCTCCACCCATATCCAACCAGTACCGCTCGCGGGCAAAAGGATACGCTGCCAGCGCTACTGTATCGTAACGGGCGTTCTGATGCAGCAGTTGCCAATTCACCTTCGCGCCGGCTGCCCAAGCTTGTCCGAGCTTGGACCAATTGCGTCCGTCAATTAATAAGCGGGCAAATTGCTCCCATTCCGGCCCCTCCAGCAACTGGTCCAGCATGCCGCCTGAAGTTTCCGTATTGCCTGCGAACCACTGGCCTGTGCGCCCTTGACTGAATTGCCGCAGCTGCTCCAGCAGTTGTCCAGCTGACTGAACGACCCATGCACAGCGCGCATTCATCTCTTCTCGGCCAAGCTGCAGCGTAGCGGCAATTGCCCGAAGCGTGTAACGCTCTTTCCCGGGACCGTTCAGCCTTGATTCCAGATCATCCGCCAACCTTGCCGCATAAACGGCTAGCCGCTCTTCATTCTTTGCTGATAAAAGGATCAAATGCGGTTCAGACTTCTCTCCATGCCCGTTCGATTGGCTTGCGCTCTGCACGTATTCCTCTACGATAAGATGCGCATTGGCTCCGCCTGCACCGAAGGAACTGATGCCTGCCCGCCGCGGCAGCTCCTGCGCGATTCCATGAGAATCCGCATTCGCTGCTGCATATCGCGGCCATTGCTCCAACTGGCGCTGGACATAGAAAGGAGTCGAGCCGAAATCAATATTCCGGTTAAGGCTCTCCGCATGCAGGGAAGGAACGAGTTCGCCATATTTCATCTGAAGCAAAACCTTCGTTAAAGCTGCAATTCCGGCAGCCGATTCCAGATGGCCGATATTCGATTTGACGGAACCGATGGCGCAAAACTGCTTGTGCTCCGTATAGACTCCGAACGCCTGCACCAATCCGCCAATCTCGATCGGATCGCCAAGCGCCGTTCCGGTACCGTGCGCTTCGATGTAACCGATTGTCTCCGGATGAACGCCGCTTCGCTTCAATGCGGCAGCAATAACGTCCGACTGTGCACCGGGATTCGGAACGGTATACCCGTTCGTCCGGCCTCCGTGATTGACCGCAGAGCCGCGGATGACGCCATAAATCCGGTCTCCGTCGGCCTCCGCCCGGCTAAGCGGCTTCAGCAATACAGCTCCGACGCCTTCGCCTGGCACATAGCCGTCGCCGCCTTCGCCGAAGCTTCGGCATTTGCCTTCGCTGGATGCGAACTTGCCCTCGCTCAGCAAGACGTACTTGCTCGGATGAATGGTCACATTCACCCCGCCCGCCAGCGCCATCGTGCATTCGCCTCTTCGAATGCTCTCGCAAGCCAAATGCACGGAATAAAGCGAAGACGAACACATTGTATCGACGGTTAAGCTCGGCCCGTGCAAGTCAAAGGTGTACGAAACCCGGTTCGCGATCGAAGCGAAGGAAGAATTGACGTCGGCCAGTTTGCCCTCGGCTAACGCTTCGGCGCCGAACAGTTGGTAATGGCCGTACATGGCCCCAACGAATACGCCGACCGATTCGCCTGCCAGCTTCGTGCGCGTGCAGGCTCCGTCCTCCAGCGTCTCCCACGCAACCTCGAGAAACAGCCTCTCCTGCGGATCCATTTTCTCGGCTTCCCGGGGCGATATTTGGAAAAATAACGGATCGAACTTATCGACATCGTCGATAAATCCGCCCCATTTGCTATATACGCCCGTTTTGTTCCCAGCACTGCCTGTCCACTTCTCGTAGTCCCAGCGGTCCAGCGGAATTTCAGTTATGCAATCGGCGCCGCTGCGAAGATTGTTCCAGAACTGCTCTATATCCCGCGCTTGAGGATAACGTCCGGCTAAGCCGATAATCGCGATCGGCTCATCCATTCCTTCGCCGCGGCTATACGGCGGCCGGTGATCCGGCAACCGCTTCTGCAACTGCCTGTATGTTCGAACCGGCATTGCGGATTCTGACACTGCAGGCACCGGCTTCTGCTGCACTGCGGGCTGAATCGGCTTGCTCCTGCTGCCTTCCCCGAAGAGAGAACGCAGCGTATCCGAATGTTGGCGCACCAAATAATCGGACAGCGCCGATAACGTCCGGTACTCGAACAGCAGCGTTTTGGACAGCGGACCGAACTGTTTCTCCAGCTTGGCGGTAAGCGACAACACCATAACCGAATCGATTCCGTATTTGTCGAGCGGCTCCGATCCTTTGATCGAATGCAGCGGAATGCCTGTCTCCTCGGACAGCACATCCTTCAACATTTTCTCCGCCTGTGTTGTCAAATCGGTACCGCTAGTTTCGGAAACTTCCGGTTCTTGTTGCTCCGTCACTCGAAGCACGAGCTCCCGCTCCTCTGGTGAGAGGATGCGATCCTCGCTATCCCCGCTCTCGAGTCCGTCCTCAATCCGCTTCACGGAAAGCCGCTCCAGCCGAAGCAGAACCCGGCCTTCTTCATTCACAACCGTAATATCGAATGTTCTCATCGTTGATCCGAAGCTGTTATCATCGTTTCGCGCAGCGATGGCCCAGCAGACAGGTGTCAGCTTTTCGTGTAAGGTCACCTTCTCCACATGGAAGGGCAAATATTGCCCGCTATCTGCTGTCCCTGCTCCGTCCATCAACCCGATGACCGCTTGAAGAGCTCCGTCGGTCAACGTCGGATGCAACCAATAGCCGCCCTGTTGACCTTCTTGAATGGACGGCGGAAGCTCCAATCTGGCAACCGATTCACCATCGCCGACACGAAGCTCCGTAATCGCCCGCATGCTTGGACCATATTCGATCCCGCGGGCCGACAGCCGTTCATAAATGAGGCCGCTGCCGATTCGTTCCGGGCAGCGCTCCATTACTTCTTCTAATGATAGGGTCATCGCCGCTGGTTCGCCTTCTAGCAGCCGGATCGTTCCGAAGCCATGCACAACTTTGCCGTCCGGTTCTTGTGCGGTGTACACTTGGAACTCGACATCCGGACCGTTCATATAGAGTCCGATGCTCGTCTCCAGAGGCTGATCCCCAACACGAAGCGGTTCCTGCCAGACGACGCTTTCAAGTCTGCGAATGTCCGTACCTGCTCCGAATGCGCCCGCGGCCCTCGCCATTTCCATAATAGCAGCGCCGGGAACGACGAATTGGCCGAGAACCTGATGATCCTCGACAAAGAACATGTCCTTGGTTAATAAAGTCGTATATTTCTGCTCGGTAAGATCAGAGGTGTTGCGGTGGACCAGCGGATGGAGGACGTCATAACGAACGGAACTATCCGTTCTCGTTTGCCGTTCTTTTCGCTTGATCCAATGACTGATTCTTGCAAACGGATAGCCGGGAACCGGAATCCGCTGCGCCCTGTCCGCACCTGCATCATACAATCGGTGCCAATCCGCTTGTCCGCCGCCGATCCATTTCTCCAGCAGATCGAAGACAATCGTGCCCTGCTTAGCACCATCGCGCCCAATAGACTCCGCTTGAGGCAAAGGCTCTCCGCTTACATACAGTCCGTTCGTTTGTTCCCCTGTCTTGCTGAAACGTTCCAGCGATACGGACGCTTCCCGCAAGTTGGAGGTCCACAGCGCCAGGCGGTCTTCCATCGGCTCGCGGCCCAACTGCAGCGTATAAGCAATGTCCTTCAAACCGTATCGTTCACTCGCATCTTCGGCATCCGGCTGGCTCCGCAGCCAAGCCGCTATGCGGCCTGCATATTCGCGCAGCCTTTCACGGTCCTTCGCTGAGAGCACCAGCAGCACTGGTTCGTCCGTCGTTGGCCGGCCTGCTGCAGTTCGTTCGTACTCTTCAATAATAAGGTGGGCATTGGAGCCGCCCGCGCCGAACGTACTAATGCCCGCTCTCCGAGGATGAACGGCCGTTATCCCGCCCGTAACCGTTACCGGACGTTTCCACTCGCCCACCGTCTGTTGGACATAGAACGGCGATTGACCGAACGGGATTGCCCCGTTCAGCTGATCCGAATGGATGGAAGGCGCGAGCTGCTTGTGCTTAAGCTGGAGCAGCACCTTCGTAATGCCCGCAATGCCGGCGGCAGATTCCAAGTGTCCAATGTTCGATTTGGCCGAGCCGATCGGACAGACGCCAATTCCCGGATGGTATGGGGCAAAGGCTTGGGTTAATCCTGCAATTTCGATCGGATCGCCGAGCGACGTGCCCGTGCCATGCGCTTCGATGTAACTGATCGTACGGGCATCGATGCCCGCCTGCGCAATCGTATCGGCAATCAGATTCCGCTGTGCGGCCGGACTTGGCACCGAGTATCCGCTTGTCTTGCCGCCGTGATTGATCGAGGAGGCTCGGATTACGCCATAAATGTAATCGCCGTCCGCTTCGGCTTGCTTGAGCGGCTTCAGAAGAATAGCGCCGACGCCTTCGCCCGGCACGTAACCGTCGCCCCCTTCGCCGAAGCTGCGGCAGCGGCCGTCGCTGGATGTAAACCGATGCTCGCTTAAATACAAATACTTGTCAGGATGAATCGTCACATTGACCCCGCCCGCGACCGCCATGACGCATTCACCCTTGCGAATGCTGTCGCACGCAAGATGAATAGCAGTTATAGAAGACGAGCACATCGTATCAAGTGCCATGCTCGGACCTTGAAAATTAAAAAAGTACGATACACGGTTCGCAATAGAAGCATAGATCGAGGAAGGGTACTGCGTTTTCCCTTCCCCTCCGTCGCCATGCATCTGATACTGCCCCCACATGACGCCGGCATAAACCCCGATTTTCTTGCCCGAAACGGCAGAACGCGTATATCCCGCATCCTCCATCAGATGCCAGACCGTCTCCAGAAACAGCCGTTCCTGAGGATCCATAATCCGCGCCTCATGAGGCGTAATATGGAAAAACAAGGAATCGAACTTGTCCACGCCGTTGATGAAGCCGCCCCACTTGCTGTTCGTCCGCCCGTCCTTGCCCGGCTCGGAATCGTAATAGGTCCGGTAATCCCAGCGGTCTGCCGGAATTTCCGAGATACAATCTCTTCCGTTCTTCAAATTGTCCCAAAACTGCTCCACGTCATCAGCCATCGGATAACGGCCGCTGACGCCGATGATCGCGATCGGCTCGTCTGCTAGCGCAGAAGAACGTTCAGCCTGAGAAGGCAGCGGCAACTGCTCCTGTTTGACAGGTAGAGCGTCGATTATGCCAAGACGCCCGGTCATTTGCGCCTCGTCTCCGCATAGAACGACAGCCTGTCCCAAGCCTAGGCTTAGAATTTGCTCGAACGCTTCCAGTCCGTCATTCGTCTCTAGCGGGACGAACCCGAACGAGTTGCGGATCGCATCTTCGGTTGATCGGTCGACTTGCATGCCGCCTGACCGCCAGAGCGGCCAATTGATCGCCACGGCTCGGCCCGAACGTTCGCCGCGGGCGGCCAGCCAGTTTCTCCGCTGTGCGAATTGGTCCATGTATCCGTTCGCGTATGCGTAATCGGACTGGCCGATATTGCCGGCAACGGCCGATAACGAAGAAAACAGCACGAACAGATCAAGCGGCTTCCCTCGAAGCGCTGCATCCAGTCTTTCCGTTCCATATAGTTTGGGAGCGAATACTTCCGCCATGCTCTCCACGTTCTTCGAAGAAGCGAACGAGTCCCGGAGAACGCCAGCGCAATGGATGACGCCATGGATCGAGCCGAACGCGGCTTCCGCCGCAGCAACCGCTCTTTCTGCTCCCGCATCCTCGGCCAGATCCGCTTGCACGTAGCAAGCGTCTCCGCCCAACTGCCGAAGCTCGTTCAGTCGGACTGGCCAATCCGCTGGTGCCGCCGAACGGCCGGACAGCACGACTCGGGCTTGACAGGACGAGGCGAGATGGCGGGCGATAATCCACCCAAGTCCGCCTAATCCGCCCGTAATCAAGTACACGCCAGCTGGCCGCAAGGAGCTTGCCAGCTCTCGATTCCCGTCCCGCTTATCTAGCCGGACAAGCCGTTTGACGTAACGGATGCCTCCTTCGTATCGGACTTCGGTTCCCCCGTGAAAAGGAGTATTCAACTCAACCAAAGTAAGGCTCGGCCATTTCGCAGCGGCTCGCTCATCCAGCTCAAGCGAAGCATACGGATAGCGGCGGTCCTCGAGCGCAAGCGACTTGGCATAACCGCCGAATGCAGCCGCATGCGGCTCTGCAAGCCCGCCGAGTGCTGTAGTCAGGTAAAGAACTCTCATTGGCAGCCTTCTAGCTGCGAACGTCTTCGTGATGTGATGGATCGAGTAGATACCGGTCTCAAGCTGCTCTGTCAAATGGCTGTTGCTCGCGGAACCGCTGCGCCATGACCACATATGTACGATACGATCCGGCTTTAGGTTCCTCATCTCGAGTTCGTCTAACAGTCTGCCGTAATGGTCCGCATCAGACGGATCAATCTCGAATTCGTCATCGCCGTCGACACGGAAAGTACGGCCTGGCTTGACCAGAATGATCGAGACGTCCGCTATGCGTACCGATTCGGCATGAGCCGCCAGTTCTTGCAGCCGGTTTCGGTCAGACGCAAGCAACAGCAAGCTGCTGCTCCCCTGAGCAGCAGCTTCTGTTCCACCAACTTGTGGCAGTTCCTCGGCTATCCATTCAGGTGTGCACAGCAGAGTGCGCGCTTGAACCGACGGCAGACGTTCAGCCGCTGCCGCCGCAGCGGCCTCGGCAGTTGACTCGCTCAGCGACTTAACCTCTTGCTGCCCTTGCTGTTCACGCTCCGCCACAACCAGATGAGCGCCATATTCCGACTCCAGATAGTCCGCTAGCGATGTGACAGTCGGGTATTCGAACAATAGCGTCGGATAAAGCTGCACCTGCAGCTTTTCCTCGAGAACACGGACCAGCCGCAGCAGATCGCCGGAGTCCATTCCCTGCTCATAAAAGCCTTCATCCAGGCGAATCTGCGCCGGACTCTTGCCAAGCAATTGGCCAATCAGCGTGCGCAGCTGTTCAGCCAAATTCGCATCCGAACTATTGCTGTCCGTAACAGCGCCTGCTCTCTCAAGCTCACGGTTGCTGTTCGTTCCGGCAACCGTCACTTTAGCAGTAGCATCAATCGAGTCCGAGTCTGCTCCGCCCAGCAATTGCTGCATGTAGGATGCGGAACGGATTTTTTTGATCGCCATCCGGTTGAAAACCGCTACTTGAACGCCTTCCTCGTTGTACAGTTCGATATCCGAGTAAAGCAGATCGTTAGCCGACAGGCTTACGCTGCTTCTAGGAACATAGACGTAACAAGTTTCGTTGCCTAGTCTTCCCGATGTCCGGAACGACTCGATGACGAGCGGGATGAACGGCTTGTTGAAGTCTTCCTCCCGCAGCTGGCCGGCATCTTTGAAGTAGAATAATCCCGGAACGAGCGTCGAGGAATCGAGAAAAGCCGGATGTAAGTGGAAGTAAGGGGCATATTGCCCCGCCAATTCACTCAGTTTCAATTCAGCGAGACGGCTATCGCCGCTTTCATAGACGGTCCCAAGCCCTTTCATGAACGTATAATGATCGATCTGCATCCGGCGGGTGAAGGAATACGCCTCGTCCATATCGGTGATGCGGGTCGCCTGCTGTTTAAGCAGCGCCACATCAAGACGTCTGCCCGAAGCAGGCGGGACTCGGTGCACCTCGCAGCGCAGGTTGGTGGTCCAAGCGGCGTCCAGCACGTCCTGCCCCTTCACCCTGCGGCTTTCGACGATAATCGTGCCGTAAGGATCAAGAGGACTGACCGTAATCCGGACCTCCTTGTCGAATGCTTCGCTTGTGGCGAGCGCCTCCTGAAATACGATCTGACCAAGCTCCAATTCCTTCAAATCGAACGCTTCATCCGCCAGAACCCGTACAATCATATCCAGATAGGTTACACCGGGCAGTATGCGTACTTGATGGACCCGGTGGTCCCTCATAATTAAATCTTCATTCGAAACGCGCGTGCGACAAACGATCGGTTTCAACATTTTCATCGGATCACCCGTTATATGAGAAATTCTATTGAATACGTTCCATTTGCAGAAAAGGAGCTGGTACGTCCTGCTGCGGTTCCATGCGATGTTCATGCCTTGCAGTTACAGCTGGCTCAGATTGCTCCGGCTGTACCCAATAACGCTGACGGTTGAACGTCACGGCCGGGAGCGGCTGTCTTACAACCGCATAATCGGCGTCAAACGTGCGCTGATAATCACTGACGATGAGGTGCGCATTCGTTCCTCCGAAGCCGAACGAACTAATGCCCGCACGCCGAATACCGTTCCTCGGCTTCCAATCTTGAAGCGCCGCAGCCGGGTAGAAAGGCGATGCGCTGAACTGAAATCGCGGATTCGGCGTTTCGCAATGGAGCGTGGGCGGAATCTGACGGTTGCCTAGCGAGAGCACAACCTTAATAAGACTGGCTATGCCAGCCGCGCTTAACAGATGTCCCACGTTCGTCTTGACGCTGCCGACTGCGCAATATTGATTCTCTTCCGCTGCGGAGCGGAACACGGACGTCAGCGCTCTTAGTTCGATCGGATCGCCGATCATCGTTCCTGTTCCATGCGTTTCCACATAGCTGACCGTCGAAGGATCGATGCCGCCCTTAGCCATCGCATCAGCAATAACTTCCTGCTGTGCTGCCGGGTTCGGCGTCGTGACGCCCATCGTCCGGCCGTCGTTGTTAACAGCCGAAGCATCGATTACGGCATAAATCCGGTCTCCGTCCCTAACCGCACGGTCGAGCCGCTTGAGCATGACCGCTCCGCAGCCTTCTCCCGGCACGAAGCCGTTCGCTTTCTCGTCGAACGTATGGCATCGCCCGTCCGGCGACAGCGCCTTCGCTTCGCTTAGGATCAAATAAGGCTTCTCGTCCAGCAAAATATCGACGCCGCCCGCGATAGCGAGCTCGGACTCGCCAATGATCAAGCTCTGGCAGGCCAGATGAACGCTGACGAGCGACGAAGAACACGCTGTATCGACGACCAGGTTCGGACCTTTCAAGTTATAGAAATGGGCTAAATGAGCCGCGATAAAATTTTGTCCGATGCCAAGTATTGTCCCTTTGGTAGGAAGACCTAATTTCGGCGCAAAATCGCCTGCCCGCGAACCGACGAACACGCCTACCTTGCGGCCCGACAGCTCCTTAGCTTCGTAGCCGGCATAGCGTATCGTATCAGTGGCAACCTCAAGGAATTGGCGGATCAGCGGATCGAACTGCTCCGCCTCCTGCTCGTTCAACCCAAAGTAAGCCGGATCGAACTGCTCGATTCCGTCGATGAAGCCGCCCCATTTGCTAATGCTTTTGCCTCTCTCGTATTTCGGGCTGTACAAGCGGTCCGCTGGCCAGCGGCTGGCTGGCACTTCCGTAATGCTGCACGTACCAGAAGCCAAGTTGCGCCAGAACTCGTCCACATCCTTCGCTCCTGGAAAATGGCCCGCCATGCCGATGACGGCAATACGCGTATCCTGCGTCGAATCCGTCCCGTTCAACGGGCGAGCAGGTGTTGCCGGGCTTACGGCTGCAAGCCGCTCCGCTAAAGGTTGATCTGCTCGTTCCTTCGCTGATTCCTGCGCCGATATCGATGCCGGGATTCTATCCAGAGCTTGTTCAACCTGTTGCCGCATATCTTGTATATCCGCATGGGACGGCTCTTGCTCACGCGGATGGGCTTGCTCATCCTGCTGCCCGGCTACGTATTCCTCCTCGGAAAACGAATCCGAATCCATAGGACCGATCTGACCCGCCAAATACCGGCTAAGCGATCCAAGCGTCGGATACTCCAGCAGCACCGTCGGATCCAGCTTCGTTCCAGCCCAACGGTCGATCGCACACACCATGTCGTTCAACAAGACAGACTCCATGCCGAAGTCGCCGAAAGGAGTGTCGGAATCCATCTTAGCCGGGTCCAGCCGCAGTCCTTCGGCGAACAGCTGCCTCAGCTTCGCCAGAATGAGCGCTTCGCCGCGATGTTCGCGGGATGACGATGCGGCTGCCGCCTGATGCGGACCAGAGATGCCGGAACCGGACGGCTCTGCGGGTTTCTTGACCAGCAGCCAACGGCCGCAGTCCAGCTGTTCTCCGCTCGCGGCCATGCAAGGAATATAAGTAGCCGCGGCTTGCTTGGACATGACGGCATGAAGCATCGACAGCCCTTCTTCCGTCGTATGGGTCAGCAGACCGGTGCTCCGGTAGCTTCCGCTTTTTACTTCACCCATGCCGACTTCACTCCAGCTAGGCCAGTTGATCGAGCGGAAATACGTATTCCCTTGGGCATGCTGATAAGCAGCAAAATGGTCCATATACGAATTCGCTGCCGCATAATCGCTCAAGCCGGACGCCAGCTCCGGAATGACAGCCGAAATGGATGAGAACAAGATGAAATAAGATAGCCGCTCGCCTTGAAGCAGCTCATGCAGAATGTGAAGCCCTTCGGTCTTCGGCTCCATTACCGTCGCGACTGCCTGTTCTTGTTTATTAATAAATGCCGGATGGTCGTTCCGGTTCGAGCCTGCGCAGTGAATGACGCCGCCAATGCTGCCCCATTGATCCCGGATATGATGCAGGAATCCTCCCAGCGCCGATCGGTCGGTCAGGGGTCCGCTATACAGCTCGACCTCCGCTCCCGCCTCTTCCAGCCGCATTACCAGCTCGATTCGTTCCCGAACATGACGGTTTGCCTGCTCCGCAAGCGGCAGCCGATCCCATTCGCTTCGCGGCGGCATCGGCTGAAGGCCCATCAATACGAGTCTCCTCGCCTTATTCGCAGCCAAGTGCTTGGCGATTTCCGCTCCGATTCCTCGGAGTCCGCCGGTAATGACAATCGGACGAAGCGGATCCGCTTGAATGGAAGCCAACAGCAGGCTTGCCTCTCCTGCAACGCCCGCTTCTGCAGCCTCGGTTACGACAGGTACGTAACGCTGCCCTTTGCGGTACACGGCTTCGCCTTCCGACTGTGCCGATTCCCACTCCCGGCTTATGATGCGATGGAGTGCGGCGCCTGACTCTTCGCGAATAACGAAGTCGATATCGACCGTCGTCGAGTGTACCTTAACGTACTCGGCTCCCAGCATTTTCGCAAAGCCGGCTGTCGCTGCTCCTGCCATCGTCGGCCGCTCCGTCTCTAGAGCCTGCAATCCGTTCGTCAAATGCAGCAGCCGGAAAGGCTCATGCCGCCGGTGAATAAGCATCGTTTGCAACAGCGCTCTAATCCCGCTTTTCCCGGTATCGCTGTCTTGACGCCCGTCATACAGATCGGACATATCCAGCAAGCCTGTCACGGGATTAGCTTGAACGATTCGTTCAGCCAATGCTGCTCCTTCTTCCACGGAAGCAGGATTAAATATGAACTCGCTTGAGGAATCCGCTAAAGTGCCTTTCCCTTCTGCTCTAACGACAATCGGCGATCGTTCGAACCGAATGCCGGCAAGCAGCCGTTCGGACTCCTTATTGACGATCACAACCGTGATACCGCGAATCGGTTCGGAAGCTTCTCCCGTCCACTCCGACGGAAGCCACCTTTTTTGCAGCACATAAGCTGTCCGCTTCTGTTCGAAAGTTGGAATTCGTGCAGGTGCAGGCGTCAGCAGACTGACAGCATTCGCAGCGGTTGAAGATACTGATACCGCAGGAATCCAGTACCGTTCTCTGGCAAAAGGGTACGTCGGCAGCGACACCCGTTGCCGGCGTACACCGCCATGCAGCCGCGCCCAATCGATGCTAAGCCCCGAAGTCCACAGCTTCGCGATCACATCCAGGTCGCCTTGCGACAGGACATGCTCCTTGAAGGCACTGCCGGCTTCGCCTTGCAGCAGATCGATTCTCGCCTTGCCGCTTCGGATATTGTCTTCGTATACGCCTCTGCCGCTATTGCCGCCTGCATAGGCTTGCAATTTAATCAGCAGATCGTCAAGATCATGTGCGGCGAAAGCCGCGCGTTCTTCCAGTTCCGCCCGCCCGATCTGAGTTGTGTATGCTATGTCCGCTAAGGATACGCGGCGTTTCGGCATCCATTCGGTTGCTGCCGCTTCTTCTGGAGCGTGTAACAGCATGTCCGAATGCGGTGTACTCGGTGCCAGAAGCCGTTCCACGATCGTGCGTATGGATGCGGCCGCCAGCATGTCCGTAGGGGATACCGTAACTGCCAGCTCGCGGCCAATCTCTTCCGACAGAGCAGCACAGTCATGCGGATCAAGTCCGTATTCCGCGAGCGGAACGCTCGTATCCAAACCAACCGGCGCAATGCCGATTCGGCTCGCGATCCGCTGCAGCAGCATGTCTTCCGTCAACTCGACGCCAGCGGTTGCCGAATCGAGCGGCTGTCCTGCTTGCGGACGCGCAATCGTTCCGTTGCGCTTGACGCCACCCGAATCCGCAGCCAAATGCACAGCCAGCCGCTTGGCATATTGCCGCAGTTGCTCCTTGCTCTTCGCGGAAAGTACGACAAGCTGCGGCCCTTCGTTCGTGACGGATGCCGTTGATTGAGCTTCTGGCGGAATATACTCCTCCAGGATGACATGCACGTTCGCCCCGCCCGCCCCGAAAGAGCTGATGCCGGCTCTTCGCGGATATTCGGTTCGAATGCCGTCCTCCTCGATTACCGGACGCTTCCATTCCGACGCCGTTCGCTGCACGTAGAACGGACTGTTCGCAAAATCGATGTTCGGATTAAGCCGCTCCGCATGGAGCGAAGGCACGAGCGTCCGGTGCTTCATTTGGAGCAGCAGCTTCGTCAGTCCCGCTATGCCTGCCGCCGATTCCAAATGCCCGATATTCGTCTTGACCGACCCAATCGCACAAAACTGCGTCTCATCCGTTCCTTCGCGGAAAGCTTTCGTCAGACCGGTAATTTCGATCGGATCGCCGAGCAAAGTACCTGTCCCGTGCGCTTCGATATAACTAACCGTTCTTGGGTGAATGTTCGCCTTACGCAGCGCCTTCGCCACGAGACTCGCCTGGGCGTTCGGATTCGGAACGGTGTAGCCGTTCGTCTTGCCCCCGTGGTTAACCGCTGCGGATTTAATGACCGCATAGATCTGGTCCTGATCCCGGATCGCGTCGGACAACGGCTTCAACACGACCGCGCCTACGCCCTCGCCCGGACCGAAGCCGTCCGCTTGATCGGAGAACGTGAAGCATTTGCCGGACGGTGAAATCATCCGCATTTGCGACAGCCATACGAACTTCGATGGATGCAAATACAAATTAACGCCGCCTGCAAGCGCCATGCGGCAATCCCCGTTCCATATGCTGTCGCACGCCATGGCGACTGCCGACAAGGACGATGCACAAGCCGTATCCACCGGCATGCTTGGCCCGTCGAAGTTCATGACATACGATACCCGGTTCGCAATCGACCACGGCATCGATAACGGAATAGATCCGCTATGCTGGCGCCACAAGTCCGGACCGAACAGCGAATAGCTGTTGGTCGTCACGCCGACGAATACGCCGACATTCGCGCACTTGCCGCCGCCGGTCGATTCCAGCAGCGTTTGAGCCGAATAACCTGCATCCTCGAACGCAGACCACGCCGTTTCTAGAAACAGTCTCTCCTGCGGGTCCATCAGCTCAGCTTCCTTCGGAGACAGCTTGAAGAACAACGGGTCGAATTTATCGACGTCATCGATAAATCCGCCGGACTTGCAATACATCGTTCCTTCCGCGGACCGTGCTGGATCGGCATCGTAGTAAGCCCCCGCATCCCAACGGTCGGTTGGCACGCTGGATACACAATCCGCGCCCCGGACGAGGTTGTCCCACAGCTTAGCTAAATTGTCGGCGTTCGGATATCGGCCAGCCGCTCCGACTATGGCAATATCCTGCCTTCTGAATGCTGCATCGTTCTCGCTTTCATACGCATTCATTGGTGCTTCCGCTCGATGAGGCAATCCCTCAGCATGCCGTACCGGTGTGCCGTCAGTTTCCTCCGTATGAAGCACTTCATCCGTACTTTCCATCGCGCTGGCCGCTTCGGCCTGATTGGAGAGCAGCAAGCCTAGCAGCTTGGCAAGCTCTTCACTATGATGCATGACAAGATAGCCGCTTAGCTCTAATACGGTAGAGTATTCAAACAACAGCGTCTTCGATATGGGACCGAGCGCCGACTCCAGACGTGCATTCACATGATGGATCAATATCGAATCAATCCCGAACTGTTCGAATGGGGCACTCGGATCGATATCGGACTCCGGCAATCCCAATTCGGCAGCGAGCATGCCGGTCAGCAGATCCTTAGTCCTGCCCAGCAACTCTGTATTTCCTGTCCGAACGCTGCCTTGGCGCGACTCAGGCTTACTAGAATGATGATTCGAACTCAATTCCGCTGTTGCCGATTCGCCCGCAAGCTTGCTTGCCTCGTAATTCCGCGATATTATGGCACGAATCCGATCCGCATCTCCATAACTGACGAGTGCCTGATGTCCAGATGCAGTTGCCATCAACGTATCGAGCGCCAGCATCCCTTCGCGGGAAGGGAGTATCTCTTGAGCCGTCGCATCCCGGTAACGGTCCGCCTCCCGCTCGCCGATTTGAATGCCGCCGTCCTGCCAAAGCGGCCAATCGATGGAGAGCGTCCTTCCCGAGCGATCGCCGGCCTTCCTCATTTCTTCTCTCAATTCGGCAAAATAATCGAGGAAGCTATTGCAGTAGGCATAATCGCTAAGTCCAATATCTCCGATAACACCCGATATGGAAGAGAACAGAAGAAAGAAATCGAGCGCTTCACCGCTTGCCGCATCATCCAGATGCACGGCACCGGCAGCTTTCGGCGCTATGACTGCTTCGATTTGCTCCCGCGTTCGCTTATAGGCGAACCCGCTTCCGTATATACCGGCACAATGAATGATGCCGTTCAACTCGCCGAACTGTTCTTTCGCATACTGGACTAGCCGCTGTGTCTCTTGCAGCGATGAGACGTCAGCCTGCACGTATACCGCTTCCGATCCAAGCCGCTTAAGCTCATCCAACCGTTCTGCAAGCTCCTCTTTCCATGCCGAACGTCCAGCCAGCACAAGCTTAGCTCTCACCTGAGAAGCGATATGTCTGGCTGTCATATAACCAAGTCCGCCTGCCCCGCCCGATATGAGATAGACCCCGTTATTCTTGAGCCGGATCGACGTGCCTGCATCGATGCCGGATGACTCCATTTCTTCCGCTGACCGTTCGAACCAATGTCCATCCCGGAAGGACATTTCGCATCCAGCTGCGTTCTCATACGAAAGCGCTTCGGCAATCATTTCGGCTTTGCCGCCGTCCGATAAGACGGGCGGATGCTCAAGCAGCGTGTACCGCAGCTTAGCGTTCTCCTGCCTGAGCGTACGGAACATTCCTGCGGCGGCAGCATGCGCTGGCCATTCCTGTCCTTCCTTCGCATACAAATAAAGAAGCCGGACAGGTCCGGCTTGCTTCAGTGAATAATATGCTTTTGTCAACGCAAACAACGAGTGTATGCCGCGATTCAATTGTTCCTCATCGAACGGATGGCTCATAACTTCTGCATTGGCGGTTCGTCTCGCCCAGTTATGGATGATCGTATCGCAGCCGATCCCTTTCTGTGTCAGTTGTTCCAACAACAGCGCGAAGTCGTGCTCGTCCGATGGATTAATTTCGTAACTCCATTCCCCCGTCTGTCTAAATGGTCCGCCTGCCTTAACCGTCACAACAGCACCTGATCCTATCTTGGCGCGCAGCGATTCCGCAAGTGCTTCAGTATCGTCCAATAAGATGACACTTCCCGCCACCGGCTTAACGGAAGCTGAAACAGGGTGTAAGCTAGCGGCTTGCTTCCATACCAATTGGTGATACAACGTTTGGTACCGCACTGTTTCTGCGGCCGTATTCATTCCTTCTGCCCGCTGCTGCTTGTCCTTCTGCTCCCACCAATGCGATTGGCGCTTGAAGGAATAGACCGGGAGCGGCACTTTCTTCGCTCCGTAGAATGGCAGCAGCCTGTCCCAACGAAGCCTCCAGCCGCCCAGCCATAACTGCGTTGCGAACTTCTTGAGCGTTTCCAACACGGGGACGGTCTCATCCGCATGATAGAATAACTCCCCGCTGGACCCGCCGCAGGTTCCGATTGTTACCATCCGAATTTGCATCTCGCCATGCGTCTCGCCCGTCTGGTTGCCATTCCATTCCTTCGTCAATTGCCCGATCCAATCAGCAAGGCTGACGATCTCCGGTACGGATCGGTTATGCTGCTTGAGGAGCGTATATTCGCGTTCGCGATTGATCATATGAACCCGGCTGTTCATATCGGAGACCGTATCTGATAGGGCCGTTTCGTTTTCCGTCAGCCAACCGACCGCCGTTTCCTTGGACACGATCCCGTCCTCTACTAAATCCGCTAGCTCCTCCAGCAGCGGATCCGAACCTTCCGAGCGGATGGTCAAATCCCACTTGCGGTTCAACTTGCGGAAAGAGCTTAACAGAATCAGCCCTAGTACCCGGTCGCGATTGCGATGGGCAGAGTCCGAGGCAAGCCACGGATTTGGCCCCGACACAAGCTCGAACAATGAACAACCGAATGCAGCCGCGAATGATTCCTCCCACTCCCCTACGAACTTGCGGAAAGTGAATTGATTGCCGATCAGAAGCCGCGATTTATCCATCCATTCCTGCAGCAAAATGCCGAAGCTTTCATCCGTTCCGATCCCATGAACAAGCTTCTGCAAGTAGCCTTCTTGGAACGAGAACCGTTCCATCACCCGATCGTTCACCCAATCATAGAAGTCGGATTCCGGTCTCAACAGCTTAATATCGGAAATTTCCATGCTGCCCGACAAGAATGCGGCTGCCTGCTCTGCTTTTACCATACCGCTATGAGCTAATGCCGCCCACACGCCGGATTGCTCGCCGGTTATCCGGTCGACGGTCAACCCGGAGCTCTTCCAAGCTTCAAGAAGCGCGTATGCGACAACGAATGAGAACAACGGGCGGGCGTTTTCGTCCCATACATCGTCCTTGAATCCATTCATACTTTCTCTTCCGAGACGGTTCTTCACCAGCCCCGTTACACTCGCCAATTCCTGCCGGAAAGAAGCACTGTGCCGGGACAGCTGTCCCGCGTACCGATACCCGGTCCATTGAAGCTCTCCGATCCTTAAGCAAGTGAGGCGGTCGGAACCGCGTTCCGCCAAGCTGGCTTGCGCGGTCTTAAGAAAATGTTGAAGCTCTTCTGTGTTCCGTACGCATGCGGCAATCCGCCGGCTCATCGCGGTACGGCCCGTCAGCAGCGTGTAAGAGATATCCCGCCAATCGGTATCGCGCAGCTTGCCGCTTTCCAGCCATGTTCGCCACTCTTCCATTTGCTGCCCTAAAGCCTCGTCCGTCTTCGCGGACAACACAAATACATGAGGCTCCGCCGTCGATACCGGCGGCCGTCTTGATCCTCTGCGCGCGACCGCCTTCGGCGCTTCCTCCAGCACAACATGCGCGTTGACGCCTCCGAAGCCGAGTGAGCTGACGCCTGCCAGAAGCGGCATCGTCCCGCCAGCAGCCTCCCAAGGAGACAACTCCAACGCTACCTCGAATGGTGAACGCTTAAAGTCGATAATCGGATTCAAATGCTTCACATGAAGAGACGGCGGAATTTGCCGGTGTTTCATCATGAGCAGCACCTTGATGATGCCGGCCACCCCGGCGGCCGCTTCCAAGTGGCCGATATTCGTCTTGATCGAACCGATCTTGCAATATTGCGTCCTGTCCGTAAATTGGCGAAACGCTTGCGTCAGCCCTTCGATTTCGATCGGATCGCCGAGCGAGGTGCCCGTTCCGTGCGCTTCGACGTAAGTCGTCGATTTCGGGCTGAGGCCCGCATCCTTATAAGCGCTTAAGATCATATCCCGCTGAGATTCGACGCTTGGCGCCGTGATGGTAAGCGATCTGCCGACATGGTTGACGGCTGAGCCTTTGACAATGCCATAGACATGGTTGCCGTCCCGGACAGCGTCTTCAAGACGCTGCATGAGCACCAGTCCGACGCCATCTCCCGGCACATATCCGTCCGCGTCCTTATCGAACGTCCGGCATACGCCGCTCGGGCTGAGCATTCTTGATTTGGAGAAGGCGATATATTTCCAAGGGTGCAGGTTCAGATTGACGCCGCCGGCAATCGCATAATCGGACTCGCCGGAACGCAGGGAACGCTTGGCTTCATGTATAGCAATTAACGATGAGGCACAGGCTGCATTCAGCGACGAGCTCGCACCCCGCAGTTGAAACACATGAGAAATGCGGTTCGCAAGCATCCCTTCGTAATTGCCCAAGCAGGCATAGCTCTCGACATCTGCATTCGCCGAGAGTGCCTCCTGCTTGTAATCGCCGGTCATAACCCCGATATAGACGGACGTAATCTTCTCCTGCAGATCCGTCAGCGCAACGCCGGAATCCTCCATGCAATGCCACGCTTCTTCCAGAAGCAGCCGCTGCTGAGGATCCATGTTACGGGCTTCACGAGGCGAGATCTGAAAAAACTGGTTATCGAACTGTTTCACTCCGCCGATTTGGCCGCACCACTTGCTTACGCTTTTGTTCGGCTCGTTCGGATCGGGCGAATAATATTGGGCAGTGTCCCACCGGTCCTTCGACAGCTCCGTTACCGAATGGACGCCGCCGGCCAGATTGTCCCATAACGATTCGTAATGATCCGCACCCGGCAGACGACAGGCGATGCCGATGATGGCAATGTCCGGTTGAAGGTTGGACTTTCCTATGCGATCAACAGCCATACTTTGCCTCCTATGTATCGATCAATATTATTCTGCCCGCCTCGAACGTTCCTCCAGAACGGCCGCGCCTTGTTCCATAAGCAGAAGCCCGATTTGATCCGCGTGCCGGTTGCGCCAATCGGCCAGCTCCGTTCCTTTGACCCACTCGTTGAATGCGCCTGACGCAGGCCCGCAATGAATTTGGTAATCCAATTTCCAATCGTCGTCCCCAGCAATCGCCGTATGCAAAGCCTGTCCCAAATACCACTTGAACGCGATCGCCATGATGCGCTTTGGTGCTGAAGCTGCCGCCGCCCATTCCTCCGCCGAGAATGCGCTCCGACAGCGCCGGACTACCTCGTCCAGCTTCATGCGGAATACTTTCTCTTCCAGGCTGCTTCTCGTCTTGTTGTCGATCGCTTCGATCGAATCGAACTGGCGGTATACCTCATAAAGCTTGTTCGCCCGCGCCGTGTAGAACATGCCCCGTTTCAGAACGCGCACTTTGGCTCCGATCTCGAACAGTTCTTCGGCTGGAGCCAGATCGGTATCCTGAATTCGAATGTTCTGGAGCAAATCTTTGACCGCTTCGCTTGTCGAAGCTTCAACCGTACATTGGTTCAAATAGCCGGTACTAATAAAATCGCAGCCTTGAACGAAAGCGGCGGCTACCGCTTCCGGCGTTCCGATTCCTCCCGCTGTTCCGATATGAATCCGGTCGCGGTATCCGAATGCGCCAGCCAACTCGTCCCGGAGCTTGAACGCAACCGGAAGGATCGCAGAGCTCGCGCCGGCATCCCAATATCCGCCGCCTTCTTGGCTGATCACGCACAAGTCGTCCGCCATAGGAAGACGTCCAGCCAGAGACATTTCTTCCTCCGTTATTTTCCCCTCGTTGAGCAGCTTCAGAAGAAGACGCTCCGGCGCCGGGCTCAAGAACAGCGATACCGTCTCCGGCCGCGCCGCTCTTGCCATAATGCGTCTTGCCCGAACGATCCGGCCATCTGCATCCTCTCTCAGTCCCGAAGCGCGAAGCAGCACCAAGGCCGGCGTCAAGCTGAGGTAATGGGCCGCTTCGATATACCGGATACGGGAATCGAGCAGCGATTGTGCCGTCTGAAACTCCCTCGCCGGAAATTCGGAGCACGGCGTAATGCCGAATCCGAACGGCTGCCCGCCGCTTAGTGCCGATGCGATCGTTCGAACCGCACGTCCTATTGCCGCAATATCAAGTCCACCCGTTCCGAAGTATCCGATCATTCCCGATTGCGCCATTCGGATAACGAGTTGCTCCGAAGCAATGCCGTGCTGCATTCCGCCGGCTGCGTACGCATAGTTCAGCTTGTATTCTTCTTTGAACGACCGGCTGCCCAAGGCAGCGGCTGCATCCGTTAACGCGCCGTTCATTATCGCATTGGCTGGCTTCTCTTCCACAGCCGCGGGCTGAGGCGGCAATGAAGGGACTTCCAAAGCCGCAGCCGACTCGGCCGCTGCCTCAAGCTGAACAACCTCTGCTGTCTCCTCGATGATAAGCGGCTCCGTCTCCTTCCGGATCACTCGAATCATTCCGGTCAGCACATTGCCTGGGCCGACTTGCACGATATCTTCTACCCTTTTGCCCATCAAATAGCGCATACTCTCCGTCCAGCGTACGGAGCCTGTAATTTGGTCGGCCAATGTTCTCTTTAAGTCGGCATCCTTATAAGGCCTTGCATGAAGATTAGAAATGACGGGCAGCTGCAGCTGGGAGAATTGGATTCCGTCAATAAAAGCGAGAAACTCCTCTCTTGCCGGTTCCATGTAACGGGAGTGGAAGGCGCCGCTCACATTCAACATAATGTAACGCGTCCCGCTAATCGCCTCGAATACCGGTTGTGCCCGTTCGATATCTTCCCGCAGTCCGGTCAAGACCAATTGGGTAGGCGTATTGTAATTCGCAATGCTAATGCCGCCGAGCCCGTGTTCCCGAACTGCCGCTTCCACTTCCTGATCCGTCCGCCCAAGTACCGCAGCCATTCCGCCGCCTTGCGCGCGGGCCATCAGCTCGCCCCTCTTCTGCACCAACGATAAGCCCGTTATGAAATCGAATGCGCCCGCGGCAAGCAGCGCATTGTATTCGCCAAGACTATGTCCAGCGGTAAAAGAGGGTATCACGCCTGTTTCTTCTACTTTCTTCCGGTAACTGAACGCGTTTACGATATAGAGCGCTGGCTGCGTATATGCGGTGTTCGCTAACCGGCCATCCGGATTGTTCAAGCAAAGATCTTCGATCGAGTAGCCGAGCAACTCATCTGCCTCGCGCACCCATTCCGGGTACAGCGCGAACAGCTCCTTGCCCATTCCTTTCTGCTGAGAGCCTTGGCCGGGAAATACGTATGCGATCATATGATCTACACCCTCTCTATTGGCTTATCGTCTTGAATCTTATGCAGTAAGCGGTCGAGCAGCACGCTGTCTTGACTGAAAGGAGACAAGAGAGGTAACGCTTCTGATCTCGATTGTTGCGGCAGATTGTAACGAACGAAGGACGCTAGCGTACCCGACGGCCCAAGATCGATGTACAGGTAGCCATTGTCCGTCCGGTTCTCCAACCGGCTGACAGCCTCCCGGAACTGAATCGGTTCCCGGACAACTTTCCACCAATGGTCTTCTGCGGCAGCCTGAGCGTGTCCGCCCGGAAGGGACGAGCAGTAGACGGAGTGCGGAACCTGCGCCTCCGAATCCACAGAAGAAGCGAACTGTTGTACCTGCTCCCGGACCGGATCGATCAGCGGCGAGTGAAATGCATAGGAGACAGGCAGCATTTGACTTGCGATGCCCTTTGTTCTAAGCGTCTGTTCGATCCGCTTAAGATCGCCGGTTTCTCCCGATACGACAAAGTGGCCGACATAGTTGTCTGCCGCCAGCGTCGAGCGCTCGCGAATCAGCTCCATCTCCTCAAAAAGACTGCGGTCGTGCAGAATGGCAAGCATCCGTCCTTCCGTACATGATTGTTCGACCCACAGTGCCTGCATCGCAACGAATTCCAGCATCCGGTCCGTATCCAGCCAACCGGATGCCGCTGCCGCTGCGTATTCCCCCAGGCTGGCCCCCAACATATAATCCGGGCGTATGCCCTTCTCCATCAGAAATCTTGCCATCGCTACTTCGAGAATAAATATGGCAGGATGAGAATACATCAGTTGATCGAAGGGCTCGGATTTCTTCTTCTTGTCATCGAACAGGTAGGCGCAGATCGAATAGCCGAGCATATGAAACAGCTTCATATCCAGTTCGTCGACCCAATAGCGAAACCGCGGTTGCTGCCGGTACAAATCTTCGCCCATATGAAAGTACTGGGACCCTTGTCCGGAAAAAAGGAATACGATAGATCGGTCCATATGCCCTCCTTATAGAAAATTAAAAAGACCTCGTGCTGGCTTCCTCATTCGGAAACAGACGTCGGTCTTTTTAATCGTTATATTCAAAATATTATGCTCTATTGAAATTGGAACAGTGTATTCGTTCTGCGCATTCTGAAGCTGACAAACGCCTCTTTCTTGTCGATCGAATAATAAATGTTCCGTTCCTCCAGTTGATCGAACGTGCAGCCGGGAGGCATGCCGAAGGAATGGCCTGGATAAATGCGCGTTTCTGGTTGAACGATTGTTTTGATCCGCTGGATGCTGTCGAACATCGCTTCCGGGTCGCCGCCGGCTGTCGTGCATATGCCACAGCCTTCGATATAGAGCGTATCGCCTGTAAATAAGCTGCCCTCTGCAGCGAAACAAGCTCCCCCGTAGGAATGCCCCGGCGTAAGAATACAAGTGATGGCCGTGTCGCCAATCCGTATTTGTTGCCCGTCCTCGAACGTCGTCAACCGGTCGCAGCGGAACGAATAGAACGCCGCTTCGTCGCGTGAAATGTGAACATCGCAGCCGTAAAGAGATACTAACGGCTTGACCAAGTTCGTATGGTCATGATGGGAATGCGTCAACAGAATTGACTTTAACACCGCTCCCTTACTCGCGATGAGGCTGCGAATCGGATTCAGCTCCCATGCCGGATCGATGACGGCCGCTTCTCTTGTTCTCGTATCGACAATCAAATACGAATAGTTAATGAAGGGCTCGGAATGCAGCCTTAACGTGTAAAGCTCATAGGTGGCAGCCATTCGAACAGCTCCTTCAGCCTCTTAATATCCGGTTTAATCATGGCGCGCTTCGGCGTTGCAATCGTACAAACGTACCGTCCAACCGGAAAGGATACGGCACGAAATTGCGTAAAATATCGGTAATAGGTAATCCAATAGTCGTCCTGCCGCTCAATGCGTTCAACCTCGAAAATATCGAGCGAAGCGGTAAATCCGGTCTTAATCGCCTTTGCAATCGCTTCCTTGCTCGTCCATAACAGAGTTGCAGCCAATGCTGCGGGAATTCCCGCCTGGTGCGCCCATTCCCGTTCCGCCTCCGTGCAGCGGTCTTGTATCAGCGTGAATCGCTCGGGATTCACCTTCTCAATATCAATGCCGGCCGGCATGCCTTCATCGAATGCAAGAGCTGCTCCGATCCGGTCGCAATGGGTAATGCTCGTCTGAAGTGCTTGTAGGCAGACGCCGGTGACGACCGGCTGCCGGAACATTCCGCTGCGGACCCCAATCTCCGAATACCCGCTTACCTGCATAATCGAAGCAAGTGCATTCTTCGCCGCGAATCTGCCGAGCAGAAAATCATGAATTCTTTTGTCGAAGGTCAACCGGGCAAGATGCGTCCGTTCCTCTTTATGCAAAGCATCATGCAGCAAAGTGCAGTTAACGGCATCCGAACATTGGAAGATATAGAGCGAAACGTTATACTTTCCTTCCTCGCTGGATATCTCGAAGGTCTCAAGATACCGTAGATGCTCATGCTCCGTCACAGGGTTAGGTTCCTCCTTTCAACACCGCGTTGGACACAGCTTCGCCCGATCATGAATGCTCCGCATTCACTACATGAAGTTCAATGCGTATGTCCCTCAGAGTGACTCCAACGTGCCGCAGCATCGATTGGAACACAGCTGAGTTGTTGTCCGTTCAAGTGAAGCCGCCTGTCGGCTGCAGAACTTCGATGCCGACATCGACAAAATGGTCGTTGCCGAGAAAACTGATTTGAATTTTGGCGCGGGAGGTGCGTTTGTTAATTTTCTTAATGATGCCTTCAAGCCCTTTCAGTGGTCCGTCAATGACGCTTACCTTCGAATTCGTGACGAATACGCGGGAAAGCCCGATGTTGTCCTGATCGTCCAGCAGCTCGAGTATTCTTCGAATTTCGTCATACCGAATTTCCGTAACGTATGAATCAGGCGATATGGCTCCTTGATCGATTGACGATCCAGTTCCAGCCATATTCTGCCTCGAAAGAAGATGAACGTGCAAAAAACGGATAATGCGAGGAATTTGTTTAATGCGATAATAGATTTCCGGAGTCATGACCGAATTAATTAATACATAGCCAGGGAAAAGTTTTCTTGATTCCAACGTTACGATTCCTTCTTTACGCTCGGGAACCATCCTCCTCGGAACCAACGTTCTCAGATCAGACGCGAACGATTGATGAATCATTTCTTGTACGTATTCTTCGTGTCCGCCTTGAACAAAGACGGTATACCACGGTTTCACAATGATCCCCCATTCGAATGTATGGATTCGGTTTCTGTTAGATGATCTAGTTGGTAGAGCTCCCTTCCGCCTTGATGTCGTTATGGTTCGAATTGTAACCGCCATGTAAATCTAACTACCTATTCGACAGCCTCACAGATAGGCCAATCGCATAATTTTGCCAATATCATATAAAATTACCCCTTCTTAGTGTAATTGATATTTTTGGCTATGAGAACAGGGGGAATTTGTCTATTTTTGTCGAATGATATGTAATTTAGTGTCGAATTTTGTTGAATCTCCTCTAATTTGATGCTCTCCACAAACGTCATGCCCTTCGTATTATGGAAATAGCACCCAGTTCAACAGTCCGCGTTCGTTAGTCATATGTCATAGAGAAACTACGCCGAAAATGTTTTCGGTAGCCTAAAAGACCTGTTATTTTTTGGAACATAAGACTCTTCTTACTTCAGCGCTGCGCTTGTGCCAATTTAGCTTGTCCTGATTGAAAGAACAAACAGCCCCTGCCGCTGCACAAGAGCTTTTCTTTATTCGGCTTTCATTTTGTTCGAATAATAGACCGCGAGTAAATTATATTCCACGTGCAGCAGCACGGGAATCAGAATCGAATGAGTCGCATTGGTGATAACGCCGAATATAATGCCCCCGGTGAAGGCGAACACCATATACTTTATGCTTGTCCGGTTCAGCTTATAGTATTGCAAATGCGCGACGGCGAACAACAAAGCTGTGATGACAATCGACAGCGTGACCGGTAAATCGTATATTTCGACGACAGTGTAATGAAAGGAGCGATCCAGAATCGGGAGCAGCAGGCCTCTATATATGATTTCTTCGACAATCGGATAAGTAACGACAAAATTGATAATATTGAACTTTCCAGACGGGTGATAGCCGGAGTGCTGAGGAATCACCGCATTGATTAGTATGGCTGCCGCTGCGAGAGCAAAAGCCGTTGTATCGACAGTTGGAACCCGAAATACATACTGATCCGACACAACCAGAGCGGCAGCTATCGCGCACGCCCCCCAGATGTAGATTGCTGCCAATTGAAAGAATTGTTTGTTGTCTCCATTCCTTATAAGCGTGCTAAGCTTCTCGACGATTCGAAACGAGAATGATAACAATAACGCCAGTCCAAGCGAGACCAGACCTGCCATCTGGGCTAACACCTCTATTTAAGAAAGTTGAAAATCAATGGTACATACAATTTACAGGATTCAGGTGCGGGATGGAATACATAAATTAAACTAGCCGCTTTGATAATTAAATAGTCTCGCTCTCTATAATAAGGATTTGCAAGTTGCATCCTGTATCGAAATCGGTTTCGGCCCAATAGAAAAATGATCCGTATTATATTGGGCGTTACCTTCCATAATAAACCTAATTAGCCGTACGCACGATTCGATTGGCACACACATTGAAGATTGAGGGGACTCGACAATATGAAGAAAAACAGATTGGGGTTATCGATTGGTGCACTTGTGCTCGTCCTCCTGCTATTGTCCGCATGCGGCAATAACAAAGCTAAGAATGAGACGACAACTCCTGAGCCGGCAGGATCAGCGACTGCGGAGAAAAGCTCCTTGGACAAGATCAAAGAAAGCGGCAAATTGCGAATCGGGACGGAAGGAACCTACGCCCCTTTCACCTTCCACGATGACAGCGGCAAGCTTACCGGATTCGATGTCGAGATCGCGGAAGAAGTCAGCAAGCATCTGGGCGTTAAACCGGAGTTTATCGAAACGCAATGGGACGGAATTTTCGCTGGCTTGGAGGCTGGACGGTTCGACGCCATCTTTAATGAAGTATCCATTCGCGAGGACCGTCAAGAGAAGTATGATTTCTCAGACCCTTACATCGTCTCCAAATCGCTTTTGCTAGTTCGTGAAGACAACAATGAGATCAAGAAGCTTGTCGATCTGAAGGGCAAGAAGTCTGCGCAGTCGCTAACCAGCAATTTGGCGGACATCGCGACAGCCAATGGCGCTGAAATTGTCAGCGTTGACGGCTTTAACCAAGCTATCGATCTGCTGATGTCCAAACGGGTGGACGCGACCATTAACGATAATTTATCGTTCTTGGACTTGAAGAAGCAGAAGCCCGACATCAAAATCAAATCGGTCGATGAAACATCCGATGCCTCGCAAAGTGCGGCGCTCTTCGCTAAAGGCAACGATGAGTTAATTAGAGCAGTGAACCAAGCGTTGTCTGATATGAAAAGCGACGGCGCTTACTTGAAAATTTCCGAGAAATATTTTGGAGCCGACGTGTCCAAATAAGAAATTGTGACGAAGGATGTTGTACGAATGAGTGAACGTCAAATCCAAATTATTACCGATTCCTTCTGGCCCCTGCTCAAGGCAGGGGTCATTTATACGATTCCGCTTTCCTTGGTCTCGTTCGCACTCGGAATCGCATTGGCTGTCGTTACGGCAATGGTTCGATTGTATGCATGGGAGCCGCTTAAATGGATCGCCGGATTTTACGTATGGATCATTCGAGGAACACCTCTGCTCGTGCAGTTGTTTATTATTTTCTATGGATTGCCAAGCGTCGGGCTGACGATCGATCCGTTCCCGGCCGCCGTTATCGGGTTTACGCTTAGCGTCGGCGCATATGGCTCTGAAATCGTGCGCGCGGCAGTGATCTCCATCCCAAGAGGTCAATGGGAAGCTGCTTACTCGCTTGGTATGACGCACATTCAGGCGTTAAGAAGAATTGTGCTTCCGCAAGCTGCGCGCGTAACCATTCCTCCGCTCGGAAACACGTTCATTAGTCTGGTCAAGGACACTTCACTCGCCGCGGCAATAACCTACGTAGAGATGTTCCGGCAAGCGCAGCAGATCGTCGCCAGGACGTACGAGCCTCTGCTTTTATATGGCGAAGCAGCGTTGATCTACCTTATGTTCAGCACCATTCTGTCCGCATTGCAAAATACGACAGAAAACCGTCTAGGAAGATCCTCGATTAGCTAGGAGGCGTTATACATGATTCGAGTTCAAGGTCTGCATAAATCTTACGGCATGCAGCAAGTGCTGAAGGGAGTCGATCTTACGCTGCAAAAAGGCAAGGTGCTCGTCATTATCGGTCCGTCAGGATCAGGGAAGACGACGTTGCTTCGTTGTTTAAATCTTTTGGAGATGCCAGACAAAGGCTCCCTCCAATTAGGAAGCGTATCCCTTATCTTTCAAGAAGGGAGCAAGCTCCCCACGAAAGAGGTTCTGAACTTGCGGAAGCAGACGGGGATGGTGTTCCAGTCGTTTAATCTGTTCCCTCACTTGACCGCACTCCGCAATATTACAGAAGCGCAAATCACCGTTCAAAGAAGAAGAAGGAACGACGCTGAGCAGCGCGCCCGCCAACTGCTGGAGAATGTGGGACTGGCGGACAAAGCTGATTTCTACCCTAGCAACCTGTCGGGAGGTCAGCAGCAGCGCGTCGCCATTGCCCGTGCGATGGCGATGGAACCGGAAGTGATGCTGTTCGATGAGCCGACATCCGCTCTTGATCCAGAACTGGTAGGAGAAGTACTTAAAGTAATAAAGCAGTTAGCAGCCGAAGGCATGACGATGGTTATCGTGACACACTTAATGCGATTCGCCGCAGAAGTCGCGGACCATGTCATCTTAATGGATGAGGGGCTTATCGTCGAAGAAGGGCCGCCGCACGATGTATTCCATAACCCGAAGAGCAGCCGGGCGCAGCAATTTCTGAACATGCTGGCGGAGTGAATAGGCTCCAGTAGTAGTAAAGGGGCTGTCTCCAAAGCCAAATGACTTTGGGGACAGCCCCTTCAGCTGATACGATTATTCAAGCGTGAAAGACGCCAGACTGGCCCTGCCCGTTCCGACGTATTTAAAGTACAAAGCCTGTACGCCATCTGGGATTGAAATAAGTGCGGAATAGCTTTTCCATTCGTTGCTCGACTTGATCGCAATGCTGCCCAGCGGCTCGCCGTCCCATGCCGTCATCACTTCAAACGAGCCTTGCCCTCCGCGCACTTTAACCGTCAGGCTGCTTACCCCTTTACAATCGAAGTATTTGAAGCCCGCTACGGCTCCGTCTCTCATATTCGCGATATAGCCGATCTCCTCATCCCCGTCCTTGCCGTCCTGCGTAATTTTGGGAAAGCGGCTATCCATCCAATCGCCCGGTCCTGCCGTATAGGCCGCAGCATCCTTGCAGTACAGTTGGCAAGCGACATAAGCGGGGTATTCTCCCTTGCCGGCTAACGGAGCGCCATTCGGACCGCAAGAAGTCATCTCTACCTGAGGAATCGTTCCGTCAGCAAGCAGCTTGATCGGTTCCAAGCAAGCTTGTCTGCTAAAGTTCGTCCCGTTCGTGTGCCGATGATAGAAGACGTACCATTGTCCTTTAATTTCAACAATGCTGCCATGGTTATTCCCGCCATAGAACATGGGCTGTTCAGCCGGCTTGTAAGACGCGATGCCCGTATCGTTATTGCTGACGATCGTCCCCCGGAATTCGAACCCATGGGTCGGATATCGGCTGGTCGCGTAGCACAGCTCATGAAACAGAATCGAAGAATAGATGAAGTAATACGTATCTCCCGCCTTGCGCATCGAAGACGCCTCGAAAAACTCATGCCCTTCAAAGCCCGATCCTTGGCTGTACGGTGCGCTTGGCGCGATGAAGACCGGTCCTTCCTTAATCGTAATCATGTCTGGTTCCAGCACCGTCGCCATCGGACCGGAGCGGGACTTGTCATGTTGGAAGCAGAAGCCAGTATAAAGGTAGACGTCGTTTCCTTCCACTAGTACGCCCGGATCGAATTGCGGCTCGTCCCCCGCCTTATTCCCTAGAACCGTACCATCGGGATAATGTACGTCCCCGTAATATTCATACCGACCGGCCGGGGTATCGCAGACCGCCACAGACACGAAGTGCTGTTTATCCAAAACGTAATATAAATAATATCGGCCATCCGGACCTAACGTAACGTCAGGTGCATATAGGCACATATCGCCGTCTCGGTTGTAGGGGTCATCCGTCTTCTTATAGATGACACCTTCGTATCTCCAATCGGTTAAGTCGTCGATCGGCGCCGACCAGCAGACGTAATCGTTCAAACAATAAGCATGTCCGTTAAATCGGTCGTGCGAACCGTATACATATACTCGGTCGCCGAATACATGCGGTTCCCCGTCCGGAATGTATTCCCAGGAAGGAAGATAAGGGTTAACGCCTTGCTTGTTCATATCTGCATTCATTCCCCTTCATTTACGATAATAACGATGTACGTGCGTACATTAGTATTTTAACGCTTCCATTTCAAGCCGACAACTCTTCTTCCTTTGCAACCTGCAAGAGGGCTGTCCCGGTCACTCTCATGACCAGGATAGCCCGTTTGCCTGCTTATTTGACTTGATCCCACTGCTCCAGCCGAATTCGGTCCACCATTCGAACGCCGAACACTCCTCCGGCCTCGCAGCCTTCAACCGGAACGAACCGGATCTCGACGGTTGTCTTTCCGCTTGTCAGTTCGGACGGGAGGTCATAGCACACATCGAAGAGCTGCTCCGGCCGATCGGCCGTCAGCTTCTGTCGTCCAATTACTGTTCCGTCGATAGCTATGGTGAAATCCCGCTCCACTCGTCCGCGCTGATCGTGGATGGGCCCGTCGCTGCCAAAATACGTCACTTGTAGAGAAGTCGGCCCATTCTGCAGTACAGCCATGTTGTAGCAGAAGAACCCGCCTGAATCCGCAACCCGGTAGCCTCTATGAGCATGAACGGAATAGCCGGAACGTGACAGCAGCGATTGAATGCCATGCTCGACTTCAGATTGCTGTTCATGCGGACTGACGGCATCGACCGTAATCGCATGCAGCCGCTCCCGCTCCATCTGCTCATGATCAACGTAGTTCTCGTATTGCTCCTTGCTCATGAGTGTCCAATAAATCGTATAACGCTGGTGATGCAGCTCATAGAACGGAATAAGCGACACCGCGCGGCCTCCCGGTTCACCAATGGCTTCCGTCACGAACGTCAGCGGCGAACCCTCTACCGGCTTGATCCATTGCTTCACGTCTTGTTCATCCGTTACGAGCATCGGAACGTCGATAAGCGGATGATGGTGCAGCTTCAGATGGTTGTCAACGATATCGGACTCCGGGAATTGCTCTCTGCCTAGTGCGCCTGCGAGTACAATTGGACCGTACATGAAGCCGACTTTGTTCGAATCGTCCTTGCTGCGGTATACATGCAGATCCATCGGCAGCGTCAATTCGACCGTGTCGCCGGCATTCCATACCCGATCGATCTCAATATATCCGCTCTCCGCGCCCGTGAAGATTTCAGAATCTGCTACGACCGCTTTCACCGGGCCTGCCGCCCAATAAGGTACCCGAATTTGCAGCTTAAAGCGCTCTTGCGCGGCTTGTTCTACGACGAGTGTCGACCGGTCCGTCTTCGGGAAATCGGTCCTCTGCCGAATCGTCACGTTCCGCTCCGTCCAATCCAGCTTCGAAGCGATAAACAAGTTAACGAATGCCGTGTCATGCTCCGTATGATAAATACCGCGAGAGTATCGGGCCGGGTTTTCCATGCCGGTTCCGGTACAGCACCAATACGAATGGTCATGCGTGCCATATACTTTGAAGTGGCCCGGTTCGGTCGAGATGAAATACATTTTGGCGCCGGTATCCGGATCTTGAGAAGCGAGAATGTGGTTATAGAGCGCACGCTCGTAGAAATCCATATATTCGGCGTTCGGCGACCAGCGGAACAGCAGCTCGGTCAGCTTAAGCATATTGTAGGTATTGCACGTTTCCGCCGTCTCGACGCCAAGCTTCTCGGTATCTTTGGCCCGGAAATGTTCGAAAATGCTGTTGCCTCCGATAATATAGGAACGGCTGCGCGTCACTTCCAGCCAGAAATACTCCGCAATGCGGCGGTATTTCTCCTCGCCCGTAATGTCATAGAGCTTGGCACAGCCAATCACTTTCGGAATTTGCGTATTGGCATGTTTCCCTTCCAGTTCGTCTACGCCATTCGCAAGCGGCTCCAATATCGCTTCATGATAGAAACGAACCGCCAACTCCAAGTAGTCTCGGTTGCCCGTTATCACATACAGGTCGGCCAGCGCCTCGTTCATCCCGCCATGCTCGCAGATCAACATGCGCTGGAACTGCTCTTTGGTCAGCTTATCAGAGCCCTGTTTGGCCCAATCGGCAAGTTTCACCACGACCTGCAGCGCCTTCTCGCTTCCTGCCAGCTTGTATACATCTATAAGACCCGCATAAATTTTATGAATGCTGTACCAAGGCACCCATGATCCGCCCAATCCGAAGTTATGGACCTCGAAATCGCCGGCACCTTCGAAAACCCGGTCGAAGCAATCGCGAGGAAACCCGCTAACATAGCCATACGGATCGCTGGATTGAACAAAAGCAAGCTCGTCCACCGCATAATTCAGCTTCTCCAGCAGCACCATGTCGCCAGTTGCAGCATACATCGCGGCAGCAGCGGACAGCCAATGTCCGATCGAATGACCGGCAATCTGCGTCGCTTCCCATCCGCCGTACCGCTCGTTCTTCGGCAGCAGCGAAGCCGCTTCGTAGCAAGGCGCGACCAGCCGGTCGACGTCAAGCTTCAGCAAGTATTCTCGCCCTGTTTGTTGCGAAGCTTGAAAGATGCCTTCTTGCAATGTCGTTTGTCTCGACGTCTCCATCGTCTTCATCGCTCCAATATATACGATTTGATTATTTCGTAACATCAGTTTATCCTTGATAGTAAAGAGCGGATACGAATAATATATACACTTTTTTATACGATCTCACACAATGTTAGAAGGGATACTGACCGATGAATAAGCTGTTGCTGAAGCTTCCGCCGCTGCCCTATTACATTACGATCGGACGGACAGAATATAAGCCAGGAGATCAGCATCCGAACCGGCGCAATCTTGGCATCTTCGATCTGTTGTTCGTCGTATCGGGAACGCTCTATATGGGCGAGGACGACCGGCAATGGGAGGTCGGACCGGGACAATCGCTCCTCCTTCTCCCTGACCGGTATCATTACGCAACAGCCCCGTGCCAAGCCGAAACCGTTTTCTACTGGATCCATTTCGTATTCGAGGGCGAATGTTCCGATGTAAGCGAAGCCGATTTTTCGCTTCCGATCCGTAATGCCTGGGCCAACCCTTACAAGCTGAGAGTGCCCCAATATGCAGTGCTTCGGCAGTTCGCAGCGATCGAACGGCTGCTGGAACGGATGCTGGAGCAAGCGGAGGCTAGCGGTGCAGCCCCTTTCTGGCAAGGACAGCAGCAATTAATGGATCTGCTGCTTATACTGGATAAGGAACAAGCCGCTGACGGGTCGCCGACATCGGTCACTAAGCTGGCGGAGCGAACGGAATCTTACTTGCGCCAGCACTATCAACAAGACATAACGAACGAGTTGCTGGCCGAAGCGCTTCATTTTCACTCCAACTACATCGTCCGGTGCATGAAGGACGTGTATCAATGTACCCCGATGGAATATTTGCTCCGGTACCGGCTGGAACAAGCGAAGCTGCTGCTCGTCAAGACCGACTGGTCCGTCGCTGATATCGGCGAGCATGTCGGATTCAACTATACCCCCTACTTCTCCGGCCGCTTCAAACGGTATATCGGAATATCGCCGCTGGCGTTCCGTAGACTGCATACGAACGAAAACAACCGCCTCCTTCATTAGAAGGGGCGGTTGTTTCTTGAGGCTTCAAACCGCCCCCGTCCGATTGCCGCGGCATTTCGTTCTCTATTACTTTTAAGAGCGTGCGGCTTCTAGTACGCTTTCATAGGACCGTTTCGGCTGATGTGCCGAATCGAACAGGAACGGCCAGTTCTTCCGCCCCCTCACTGGAAAGTCGTCCAACCACGTGTAGTCGTCGGCCGCCCCCCAGAACGTAACGGAAGTGATATGCTCGCTGTATTCCTTGAACAATTGGAAAAACTGGCGGTACCGCTCCGCCTGCTGCAAGAGCATCTCTTCGGTCGGAGCATTCAGATCGGTTCGCTGGTCTTCGAATTGAAAGACGGACACGTCGAGCTCCGTAATATGCAGCTTCAAGCCTAGACTTGAATACCTTTCGATTGCTGCGCGAATGTCGTCCAGACCGGGATGGTACAAGCTCCAATGAGCCTGAAGTCCGACGCCGTGAATCGGAACGCCCTTATCCAGCAGCGACTTGACCAAGGCGTAAATTTTCTCTCTCTTCACGGGATCCGACTCGTTGTAATCGTTGTAGAAGAGCAGCGCGTCCGGATCTGCCGCATGCGCATATTCGAATGCCTTCGCAATAAAGTCTTCGCCGGCAATGTCCAGCCACTTGGACGGACGAAGCATTTCCGTGCCGCTATCGGACACCGCTTCGTTGACGACGTCCCATGCGTGAATTTGCCCTTTATACCGAGAGACTACCGTCTCGATATGATCTTTCATGCGGGAGAGCAGCGTCTCACGGCTGACCGCACTCCCGTCGCGGTTCTCGAACATCCATCTCGATGTCTGATTATGCCATACAAGCGTATGGCCTCTAACCGCCATTCCATGATCTTGAGCGAATTTGACCAGACGGTCGGCAGCTGCAAAAGTGTATTGATCTTCCGCCGGGTGCACGCTTACGAACTTCATTTCGTTCTCTGCCGTAATGCTGTTGAAGTGGCGGGTCAGCAGCTCCCGCTGCGTCGCGATCGTCAATGGATTGACGGCCGCCCCGATCTTAAAGTGCTGTTGGTATGCTTCGTGCAGACTGGCATGCATGAGGCAAGCCTCCTTATTTTTATTATTGCCATGCCTATCGGCACGGCCGATTCACGAAGGTTCTGCATGACGAGTCCGTTATTCCGACGCCGTCAGCTTGAACAAAGCGGCTCCATGCGGCGGAATGGAACGGCTCAATCGGTTCGCAATCGGTCCTGCTTCTTGGCCGCTCCAAAGCTCCACAGCGTGAACACGGTCCTGCAATCCCAAATCCGACAAGGATACGGACACGTCTGCCGTGTCATCGCCGGTATTGAACAGCGCTGCATATCGCTCGCCGTCCGCCCCTTCCGCTGTCCACACGACTTTGTTGTCATGCCGGCTTACCCGGCGAGCGCCGAAGCTCGTCCGATGCATATGCAGCACGTCGCGGTTCGTCAGCAGCGACAGCGTCCACGCATCGTTATCGCGCATTTCTCCGCCCATCATCAGCGGCGAACGGAAGATCGACCACAGCGTCATCATAGTAAGCTGCTCATCCTTCGTGAAGTTCGTCATCCGGTCGGGATGGCTGCAGCGCACGCCGATCCGGCCGAGCGGCAGCATATCGCAATCCGGCCAGCAGCCGGCCTTCGGACGTCCTTCCCACTTCTCGCAACGGTCGAACATATCGAGCAGCAGCGGCCAGCGGTCCCAGAAATCGTCGGTCATCCGCCACAGGTTCGCGTTCGCTTCGAAGAAATCAGCATGCTGCACAGGCGCCGGACCCGGCGACAGACTGAGCGCCATCGGCCGCCCGGCATGGTCGATCGCTTTGCGGATCAGTTCGATCTCCGCCAAATGCGTCCCGCCATGCAGCCACGAATCCGCAATGTCGTCTACTTTGATATAATCGACGCCCCACTCGGCGTACAGCTCGAACAACGAATTGTAATACTGCTGCGCGCCCTCTTTGGATGCATCGACACCGTACATGTCGGTATTCCACCCGCAGAACGAACACGTATGGGCAATGTCCCTCGCCGTTGCGCTCGTCCCCTTAATCGGCGTGTTGTCGTGAACGGCTTGACGTGGAATGCCTCGCATGATGTGGATCCCGAACTTCAAGCCAAGGCCATGAACATAATCCGCCAGCGGCTTGAAGCCTTGTCCCCCCTCGGCGGACGGAAATCGGTTCACCGCCGGGATAAGCCGGGAGTAACCGTCGGTTTCCAGTCGAACGAAAGGACGGTACAGATCCGAGACGGCGCCTGGCTCGTACCATTGAATGTCGACGACGACATACTCCCAGCCGTACGCTTTCAAGTGATCCGCCATATATTCCGCATTGCCGCGGACTTCGTCCTCCGTTACGGTCGCGCCGTAACAGTCCCAGCTATTCCACCCAAGCGGCGGCGTAGGTGCATATGCATGATGTTTCATCGTATACCTCCTGTGCATTACTATCAAAATATATTGCGGTTATGAATCTATCTTACGTTTAGAAGTAACCGTGATTCTATAGTAATTATGGGGTATGAATAGCACGATATTGCGAATCGGGTTGAACCGCATGATACTGGCACTTGATTACGCCAGCACTTTATAGCCGAAGCCGGTGAACTCGGCTGTTCCGCCTTCAGATTCGGTCGAATAGAGGAACAGTCCGATGCGGCAGCCCATAAAATGATCCAGCTTATAGACCATCCGATGCGCAATGCCGAGTTGCTTCCACTCCGCGCCATCCTGATAATAGAACGTGCACTCATCCCGATTATCGATGAAGCGACCGACCGCCTTAAGCGTAACCTTGCTGCTGACCGGAATCCGCGCATACTCGGTTGCCGGCTCCTCGTCGATCAGTTTGCCGAATATCGATAGATCCTCGGTCGCTCTTGCCTTCATGACCAAATAATATTGATTCGCTTCCCTGGTCAGGGCGATCAGACCGTATGTACCGATCAAAAAGCACAATCCCGCATAATCGCCGTCTTTCAATTCGCTGCCGTCCAGCGATACGACCGCTTCGCACGCCGGTCCCATCGCACGCTGCGTCAGCGTATTGACAGAAAATGTCAAATTCGGGCTTATCGATGCGGTTTGGACCCGGAATGCGCCTGGCTTGTCCGTAACCGACCATAGCGCATCGTTCGGAATGTGATTCCACTGCCAGATGTCCTTCAGACGCACTTTCCCGCACTCGTCGGCCTTGTAGCGAAAATCATCGCTTCCTACAAGCGGTTTATATTCATATTCCGGCCTCGTGCTCGGAATGTTGATCGTTCTCGGCGCTTCCTTCGCGAATACCGGAAATCCGTTCTCGAAGGCAAGCGGCACGATAACGGGTATACGCCCAACGGCACCGTGGTCTTGGAACAGCATCGCATACCAGTCTCCGTCGGGCGTATCGACAATCCCGCCTTGGGCGATTCCGGAGTTGAAGTATCCCATATCATCGTTAAACACTTCGCCGCCAATGAACTCACCTTCCAAGGAGTCGGCCGCATAGCAGGCTTGAGTGCGGCGGCCCGCCGCTTTCGTCATATGTATAAAGAATACGTAGTACCGCCCGTCGATTTTATATAGATGGGCGCCTTCGTATCCTAAGTAACATTCCTGCTTCTCTTTGACGATGATCCGGTTCAGCCCTCCCGGCTTGGGGCCGGACAGATCGTCCCGAAGCTCCGTAAGATGAATTTCGGTGTTGCCGTATACCAGATACACCCTGTCGTCATCGTCAAACAAGAGGGAACAATCGTGATAAAACCCTTCGATATACTGCTTGGTCCAAGGCCCTTGGATATCGGCAGCCGTGTACAAATAAGTTTTGCGAGTGTCGTTCGCTACGAACACGACATAAAATTTGCCCTTATGAAACCTGAGGCTGGCAGCCCACATCCCTTGTCCGTATATATGCTTGCCGTTCTCCAGCCGTTGAGCAGGCGTATCGTCCAGCACATCGTATATATGAGTTGCCGTCTCCCAATGGATCAGGTCATAGGAACGCAGAATGACGCAGCCCGGCATCACATGCATTGTTGTACTGACCATGTAATACGTGTCCTTCACGCGAATGACATCAGGATCCGGATAGTCGGCCCAAATAATCGGATTATTTTGCATAGTTGAACACACTCCTTCTTGTCCTATTTCACTTCACAATGACGTCAATTGATACTTGTGCCAAATCCCGGTTCAAATCGTTCTCTTCTGTCAGATCAAGCACTGGGTAACCGTCGATATCGAAATGAACGCGGCGAATGCCTGTACATCTTGGCTCCTGCACGCCAGGCCTTGCATGGTAAACATTCCAGATGGCCCCATCTTCATCCGTCACGTATGAATTGTGGCCCGGTCCGTATTGCCGCGCAACGCTCCTCGAAGTAAGCAGTGGATAATTGCTCTTCGTCCAACTGACTGGATCGAGCAAATCCGCATCCGTATCGGCTGTCAGAAGTCCCACAACGTACGTCGCATCTACCGCCGCGCTTGCGAACGTTACGAACAACTTATTGCCCCGTATAAGAGCGAACGGCCCTTCATCAACGAACGTATGGTTATTGGCCCAGCCGTAATCCGGCTTCGTGAGCAGTACCGGATCGCTAGTCAGCCTCCATGGCTCCTTCGGATCCAATTTCGCTATATACACCCAAGCACCTAGATCGACGGGAACGAATTGGCGTTCCGACCAAGCCGCGTAGCACTCCCCGTTCAATTGGATGACCGTCATATCGAGAGAGATGACTTTGCCGGCTTCACACAGTTCCGTGCCGTCCTTCTTCACGACTCGCTGAGGCATCGACCAGTCTGCAGCGACGATTGGATTGCCTCCATTGCGCAGCTTCATTACGTGGCATTCTTCATAAAAAAACTCGCCTGTCGTCGCCGCATGGAAAATGTATAACTCGCCGTCAATAACATGAAGCTCAGGCGCCCATAGGAGCCCTTTGATATGTTCATACGTTTTGGTATCCAAAATTAAAGACTCTTCAGCTGTTACAAGCTGCTGTATGCTGTTAGCTTCCCTGATATAGAGCGTCTGATTATGGTCGGCATCATTCGTTGCGATAAAATAATACTTGCCGTTCCATTTCGCGACGCACGGATCGGCACGGTTAATTGCTACCGGGAATGGATAACGCTCCTGGCGAACCGTTCCCGTAACGCGATAAGTCCCCGGTCGGCTCCAATCCACCTCTGCCGCGTCCCAGTCCACGCGTTTCACATCCGTCGTTCCGTCGCTGTATACCGCAGTAGCCTGAACCGTCTTCAACTCGTCAGCCGAAGCTGCAGCGACCCGATCCTGCACCTCGATCGCGACGTTGATCGGCACTGTCAGCCTGCGGACTAGGCGCTGAGCCGTATCCGAGGAAACGCGCTGTACATTGCGCGGCACGGCTCCTTCGATATTTGCTGCCATTACGGTGTCATGCGTAAGCGCTTCCGACATTTCTGGCGAAGATGCGCTCGTCAGGTTGAACGGATCGTCGATGACGCTCCGGTAGCCGTTCCCGTTCTCATCGTTCCAGCGGAGCACATAGTATTGATTGTTCTCATCGTACTCGCAAGCGATATCGTGCACGAATGTATCGCTCTTCAGATCAATCAGTCCTATTTCATCATAATGCAACAGATCTGGAGAAGCGAAGAACATTACCGTTCCTTTGCTTTGCATGTCCGGCTCGCCATCCGGCTCCGTACGGATAGCCACAACGCCGAATAAGCCGTCCGCTAGGCGGAACAGATATGGCTTCTTTAAGCTCTTGGCGTTCATCGTGCCGTTCTCGTTATCGGTCGCTTTCGCGAACAGGACGCCGGAATTATGATTGAGCGCCCGATAGTTCGTTCCGTCCTCGCTATAGGCAAGATGCATGCTATGGGCGAGTCTCGCGGCATAAAGGATGTCCTCCTGCGGCTCTCTCGTATAGCACAGGACGAAGTGACGTTCTTTCTCTATCTCTGTTATCATAGAATCGAACACACCTTTTTTGATAATTTCTAATAACTGACATCCTAAACCATGGACCATACGAACCGTTCATATGCACGATTCCACTTAGCATTATCAATGAAATTATAAAGTATAGAATACATTCGAACCATGATCTATACTAATAGAAACTTGATCTATTCTATGATTGGAGATAATGATGAACACGATACGCTATGTAGGCTGCAACTCCGCCCACTCGGGCGATTTCGTCTATGATTTTCCTGAAGGCCATGACTTCTGGCTCCTTATCATTACGCAGACACCAGCGGCGTTCTGGGTCCAAGGAGAAGTGAAGGATTACCCGGCCAACTGTGCGGTGCTCTATCCGCCGCGCCACAAAATATACTATCGCGCCTGTTCAGACCAATTCATCGACGATTGGGTTCGCTTCGATTCCACCGAATCCTACGTAACGGAAACGGCGTTCCCGCTTGGCTTGCCTATCCCCGTGCCCGATCCCGGATACTGCCATCAATTGTTCCAACTGCTGGCGGTAGAGAATTTTCTGAGCTGCGATTACCGCGAGCATTCCATCGACTACTTGTTCCGGCTGCTCTTCAATAAGCTGCTAGAGGCCTCTTCAGCCAAGGACAACTCGCCGCATGACCACATTCTGCTCGATCTTCGCAAAGCGGTCTATACGAATCCGGGCAATCCGTGGACGGTTGCCGCAATGGCCGATTACGTGCTTCTTAGTCCCGGCTATTTGCAAGCCTTGTATAAGAGCAGGTTCGGGATCAGCTGCATGGACGATGTGATCCAGTGCCGCATTCGACTTGCCAAAGAGAAGCTCCTCTACGGACACCTGCGAATAGCGGACATCGGCACCCTATGCGGATATAAGAACGTCGAACATTTCTCCCGGCAATTTCGCCAGATCGTCGGCTGCACGCCTCGCGAATTCCGCAAATCGGCTTCGACTTGAACATGGTCCGCTGCGAATACTCTTTCGATCGCTTTTATCCTAATCGAAGAAGATTCGGCTGTACGTCAGCTGCCCTTCTCCGCTGCGGAAGCTTCCCGGCGTATGCCCCGTAAATTTGCGAAACACCTTAATAAAATAACTTCCTCCGGAATAGCCGATCTGCTCGGCTATCTGCTCCACGCTCCAATCCGTCTGCCGGAGCAGCCTGATGGCTTGTTCGATCCGTACCCGGTTCAAATAATCGCTAGGCGAACAACCGACGGCATCCGTAAAAATTCTCAACAGATGATACTTCGAAACGCCGAGCCTGTCCGACAAATGATCGAGGCTGATCATGCTTTCATAACTGGCTTCGATATACTCTGCAGCTAGACGCACCTTCTCCGGCCACTCCCTCCGGTCTCCGCCTGGTATCGCCGCGAATCGGCACAGCTCGGTTACGAATTGGAAGACGTAAGAGGACGCCGTGTATGCATCCGTTATGCGTCCGCGAGCGGCATCGTTGATGATGTCCTGTAGCAACCGGATCGGCCGGCTGGATGTCGGCAAAAATGGAACTTCACCCATACGGCGCTTCGCATCTTCCCAATTTGGTGCAATAAGATCAGGACGCATAAGGATGAAGATGAATGACCAAGAACTTCCGCCCTCCGGAAAATAATAGCGGTGATCACTTGGAATCTCGGCCATTAACGCCTTGCCTGGCCCTACTCGATACATCTCGGAGCCTGATTCGAATATCCCTTCGCCGTCCAACGTGTATTGAAATAACAGCAAAGGCCCGTCTGTTCGGACTAGTCCGTCCCATTGATAGCCTGGGCCGCGAATCTCGTCTCGGCCAACGGCGAACAGATTGCATGCCGCCAGCTGTTCCGGCATTGCGAAACGGAAACCGAACGTGCCCTTCACGAACTCGGATGACATAACGATCTCCTCCCATCATGGTACATTCTAATAATCTAACCATGGCCTCAATGGTTTACAGGCAAAGTCCATTGGGATAACCCGCTTTGCTCTGGCTCTATGAAGCCTCTTCGTTTCATTGTACTTTAATAGGGCTGCGTACTGACCATCTGGCGGTCGCTCCGTTTTTTCATTGTATAGATTAATGAGTCAGTCTACTTGAGACTCCGCTGATTCATTTCACTATACAATATGCAGGGTAGACCCAACCACCGTCCAGATAAAGAGAAGCGCCTTCGGAGCCTCTCCGTTATCCGGTAAGGTTCCGCAAGGCGCTCTTCGGCCGGCCGGAACCGGGACTACCCCACGATCCCGGTTCTTTCGATACTTTCGACGAAATAACGCTGAACGAACAAATAAATAATGACTAGAGGCAAAATGGCAAGCAATACGCCCGTATCTTGTACAATACTCATATAGAACGGATCTTTATTGGTCGCCGCCCCTCCTTCGAGCATGATGGCAAGATTATACGGCAAGGAGGACAGCTGAATCGACATCACCTTGCTCGTCGTCAGATAAGTCGTTGTGAAGAAGCTGTCGTTCCACTGCCATACGAACGAGAAGAGCAATACGGTCACGATCGAAGGAATCGCGTTCGGAAGCATAATACGCGAGAACGTTTTCCCGACGCCGGCTCCGTCGATATAAGCCGCTTCCTCGACCTCCTTCGGTATGCCTCTGAAAAACTGTCTGAAGATAAAGATATAGAGGCCTGCTTTAAGCGAGTTCGCCGTAATGGACGTTAATATGAACGGCCAGTACGAATTGAGCAGATTGACGGATTTGCCGGACAACAATGGGAGCAAGCCCATCAGGGTGAAATCTTTCAAATTCATGTAGATCGGAATCAGAATCGTCGTCGGAGGAACGAGAATCGTCAGCACGACTCCCCCGAACAAGATTTTGCTTCCCTTAAACTTCAGGCGGGCGAAGCCGTATCCGGCAAGCGCGCAGGAAGCAGCCGTCAGAATCGTCGTTACCGCAGACAACGTAAACGTATTGATCAAGGTCGGCCAATAGTCCATAAACTCTATCGCTTTCTTAAAATTATCCAGTGAGAAATGTTCCGGGATAAACACGACGATCGGCGAATAGATGTCGGTTTTGTCCTTGATTGCCGTCGAGATCTTCTGAATGATCGGGTATACAATAACGAACGACAATCCGGTGATCAGCACCAGCCGCACGATGGACCAGAGCCATCGCTTCCAGCTTTCGACCGATAGGAAACGGGTCAGTATCAAGGCTCTCACACTCCTTTTTAATCTTGGTAGAAGACCCTCTTCGAGATGAAATACGTACTGATCAGCAGAACGATCGTAATCGCCAGGAAATAAATCCATGCCATCGCCGAGCTGAGACCGAAGTTGAAGCTTCTGAAACCGGTATCCTTAATCAGTTCCGTCATTTCGCTGCCAGCGAACGAATCGATAATTGTATAGATGACGTTAACCATAATGAGCGGACTAACCATCGGCAGCGTAATTTTCCAGAACGCCTCGTACCCGGTAGCCCCTTCTATCTTAGACGCTTCGTACAGCTGCGGCGATATCGTCTGGATTCCCGCCAAGAAGATCAGAATTTGCACACCGGATTGGCTGACGATTTGATAAATACGGTCAACGGCGCTCGTTAAATAATTAACGATGTTCTCGCTCACGCCTGCCTGCAGCATGAACTGTTCGATCTCGAATGTGCCTAAGCCGCTCATGATGTCGCTGCCATTCTGCCCGGTGATCTCTTGCACCAAGCTGCTGGAATCCAGATTCGCAATGACGCCGGAAGCCAGAATAACCGGAAGGAAGAAGATCGATCTGGCAAGCGCTCGCCCGATGAACTTCTGATTCAGCAACACAGCCAAAAACAAGCTGAATATAACTATCAACGGCACGTTGACGACCATCTGCACGATCGAATTGGTCAGTGTCCGGTTGAAGCTCGTGTTCACCGTCAACGCTTCCACATAGTTCTTCATTCCGATGAAGCTGATCGTCATCCCGTCACCCTTAGCATCGATCGAGCTAAAGCTGTACCGCAAAGAATTGAGCAGCGGCACGAGGAAGAAAACGAAAAAGCCGAGCAGCCATGGCAGGACGTAGATAAAGCCCCACAGAGCTTTCTGCTCTGCATAGGTTCGCGGCTTCAGGCCGAGCTTTGTTATGAGTCTCAAGTTTGTACACCACCCGTCATATAGCTCTCGCCCCCAATTGCTTTACCATCTACCGTTATCTGCTCCCGGGTATAGTTCACGATGACGAACACTCCGTTCTCGTACACGGTCTTGAAGACGCCCTCGCCCAGTTTCTCATGTGCTGTAATTCGCTTGTTCTGCACATTCTTCAGCACGTCGTTCACTTCATGGTAAATTTCGGCGGCCTGGTCAATCCACTGCTTGTAATTGACGGCATACAGCGAAGAAAATTCCGTATCCTTCACCTCGTAATTTGGCTGATGAATCCATTCGAAATAAACGCCAGCCCCATATTCCAAACACTTCAGTATATATTGCTGAACATCCGTATACGTGGACAGATTATACGGCTTGCCTGCGTATTCTACATAACCGCGAACAACCATTGGATAGAATGGAATCTGTTCATCTTCAAGCTTGAACCGGCTATTGGACAACGGAGCGTTCGTCACGTCGGACAAATACGGAAGCGCATAGGCGTTGCCGCCGTCCGCCATGATGCTCAGGTTGCCTTCACGGATGCTGCTCAGCGCTTGAACCGAGATGCTCTCGGATTCGCTCCGGTCGATTTGATTGTTCTTCCGGAAATCGCTGTTCAATTGATCCGCAAGATCCCGCAGCGAAATGCCGCCCGTTCCATATTTGGTTAACCCTTTAATTGTCGATTCCACGTATCCGCCGACAAGACGCGGCGAGATGACGTAGGACGGCGATTTATCTCGGTCGCGTCGGTTCAGCGCCAGATCAAGCGGATAGTTAGCTGCCGGTACGCCTCGGAGCGTACGAGATGCGTCGTCCTTCTCATCGAAGCCTGCTCCCGTGTTGGCCGTTAATATTGATACGTCAGGATATAGCGATACGCCATGCTCTTGCGTGAAGCGGATTAAATTGCGCAGTCCTTCGCTGCCGCCGACCTCTCCGTCAACCGAAATCTTGCTTGGCACCTTATGATCCATACCGCCATTGAACCAGCCCGAGTACTTCAGCTTAATATTAGCGATCTCGCGGTCTTGCATCTGGCGGATGATCTCCTCGGATTGCTTGAACGTCGTAAGCGATTCAAGTGACTTATAAGGAATGCCTACCATACGCTTCTCTTTCGTAATTCCGCCGACAAGCTGCAAATAGAACGGCAAATCGTTCGATCCGCTCTCGGTCTGCTGCGCCGGCAGGCCATTGCTGCGTTCCAAATACTGCTGGTAGTAACGGGCAAGCCCTTGATAAGAAGCGTCCGGCTTGCTCAGAAACGCATAGCGTACCGTGAAGTCCGTCTTCATCGGCTGCTCTTGAAATCGCGGCAGCGTACGCTCTTGTGCATTCGCCTGCAGCGTCAGCGAACCTTTATTGTTCACAATGAAGCTAGGATAAGCGTAGTTATAGCTGTTCAGCTTGCCGCTGACGTCTGCATTGATGGACGCAACCGACGCACCTTGCTCGATGATGCCAAGTAAAGCGCCACTGTCCCGAATCAAGCCGAATACAGGCAGCCTCACCGCTTGCTCAAGATCGGCGTCCTCGGTCGTCTTCGTCGCCAAATCCTCTCCGTATACCTCCTGTTGGTACGCCGGATATTTGGTTTTGCCGTTATTGAAATGAATGAGTGCGCCGGAGCCGTCCGGCACGAATAAGGAGCCGTTCTCCTTCGTTCCTCCTGCTCCAAAGAAGCTCAGCAGCGACACATTGCCAATAGGATACTCGCTCGGATAATGAAGGCCGGATGCCGGCACCTTCACGACAAGACTGTCCGCATCGAGCGTATACTCGATCGATGCGAAGAAAATTCTCGGCGCGGCTGCCTCCTGCGTGAAACCGAGCTCCTGCATATCCTGCTCCAAGTCTTCCTCGGTATAGCCCGCCGTATCGAAAGCTTTGAAAGCGCGGTCCAACTGAACGCCCTTCAACGCGCTGTCATTCCGTACGTATACCGATTTCTCCTTGTCTTCCGTGTACGCGATCGTAAGCGCGCGCTTTAGTGTCTTATCAAGCTTACCGGACAGCTCTTCGAAACGTTGAGCGCTCAGCATCATCGGCAAATCAGCCGCCGATCTCACAGCCGTTCCGAATTTGTAATTGACCCGTACCCCATTCTCGATCGCCTCTGCCTTCACCTGTTTGTAGGCGGCACTGTCCGTGAACGTATTGATAACGGTCGACTGGCCGAAGTTATTGTAATACTCGATGTTCAATTGTGAGGACAATAAAGCCTTGTTCACACCTGCTGCTAGCGGATCGGTGTCGCGCTCCTCCGGATTGCTGTACCAAATCTCGCCGGTCTGTTTATGTAGAACGGCAATCTCGCCAGTACCGTCATTCACGAATAGACTCAATTGATCGTTCTCTTTAACCCCTTTCATCCCGGCTAAGCGCGAATCATTAAAGGAGGCTTTCAAAGGGGCTGCCTGCTTGAATGCGGCCTCAAGTTGCTCCATCTCGGCTGCTTGCCCGGCTGGCTTCGCAGTGGAACAGCCCGCAAGTGCGATTCCGATGATGATGCAAACGGTCAGCAGTGCATTTCGGGCCATGCTCATGTCTTCTCCTCCCTTCTCTCTCTATTTCCTCAGTACGATTTCTTGATAGATAACATTGACGAACGATAACATCTGCTGCACTAAGCTAAAGAACAGCAGGCAGATAAAGGCAATGAATCCCATGGCTACGACCGACAGCAGTATCGTGGCGATCGTCTTGGAAGGCGTATACTGATGCACGGTCATATTGCCGACGAACAGCAAATATAACGACCAGAACACGGCCACATTGCTGGAGAAGGTATAGAACGATGTCTCTTGCAGCGAGATGACATTGCTAAGCCAGATCCACGGAAGATTTATCAGAATCATGGGGAGGAGAGCGAAACACGTCGACGTGAATATTTCGGTAAACTTGCCCTCACCGTCCATAAGCGTCGTCAGCGACCAGTTGGCTATGCACCAGAACAAGACGGGAACGACCACATACAAAACTTCCATCACGCTATTAATACTGCCCGGGTATACCAGATTAACGAGAAACCCGCTATATTGATTGCTCAAAATGTTAGTGATGATCAGAAGGAACAAGATCGCGAATGAAAGGATAAGATTGTTCCGCTTGCTCTGCTCGTACTTCAGATCCCAGTACCCGTTAAAGGGATGCACGATAAGATACAACGGGTATTTAATCAGCTCACGATTCAATCGCGACGCCCCCCTTTCTTCTCTTCCGTACTCTTCTTCCTACCAGCGTGACGGCTGCCAATACGATAATGACCGTCATGATGGCGGCGAAATGCTCGCGAAGCACTTGCTTGCGGTAGAGCAGAAACGACTTCGAATAATTTGCTCTGTCGTAGCTCTCCTCGAAGTACTGCATGGCGCCTTTGTAGTCGCCTTTCCGAAGCAGCGACTTCCCGATGCCCGAATAAGCAAATTCCAAATTCGCATTCATATTGACAGCCTCGTTATACAGCTCGAATGCTTTCTCCTCGTCGCCCTTATAGTAGCTTCGGACCGCTTCGTTCAGCGTCCGCCCATATTGCGTCGTATCGAATACGGTCATTTCGCCGAACGCTTTGTCTAAGACAAGGAAGCGGTCTCCCATCCTCTCGATTGCGGCTGCCGTCTTAAATTGGCCCATTTGATTGCCTATGCCGCCGAATACGTACATCAAGTGTCCATCACCGTTATACGTAAAAATCCGTCCGCGTACGGAATCTAGTACGGAATACATTTCGCTGTCCGCCACGTCGATATCCACGAGTCTCGAAGGGCCTTGAGCGCCTATATACCGCACATCACCTTGGGGGTTGAAGTACCCGGTCCGTCTCAAAATATCGTTGCCCTGAGCGTTCAGCTTCTTAATCGAATCGCCCCATTTGTCGCCGTTGGTTGCATAAATAAAACCTTCGCCGTCGATATCCAAATTCGTAAATTCCGTTGGCGTAAACATGATCATCTGGCTGCGCTGCGCCTTCGTCGACAGCTTCTTCCATAACAGCTCGGTCGGATCGACCTTCACCTTGTTGGCTCCGATGAAGGAGGTGAATTCGCCCTCTTGGCTAAACTCCATGAAACCGTCGAACACGCCGGTCGACATGACATAGATCCGCTGCGCTTTATCAGCAATAACGCGAACCGGTTGAAAATCGAAATTGCCCGCCAGCAAATCGGATTTCGGTGCCTCGATAATGCTAAGCAGCTTATAGTTCTGATCAAGCTTCACGACCCGCTTATTGCCGGTATCAGCTACGATCAGCTGCTTCTGGTCCGTCACGAACAGGCCCTGCGGATTGTTGAACGTCTCCTTCTGTCCGTCCCGTTCGAACGAATCGACGACTGTAACCGGCTTCAAACTCGAATCCAATACGACGATCCGATTGTTGCCGGAATCCGCCACATAGATCATCTGTTCCTCCGTGACGTGCAAGTCGTTCGGTTCCTTGAACGGCCCGACGCCAAGCTTATTGCCATCCAGCAGTTCGGTAGCTTCATAAGCGGAAGGCGCGGCAACGGTATCTCCCCAGAACGAATAGTTGTAGGAAGAAGCACTGTCCTCCGCGTAGACAAGAGTTCCCCCCATGCTGACGCCCAGCAGACTGCACAGGACAAGCAAGAGGTATACTCTCCATGTATGAATGCTTTTTCGCATCGTGCAAGACTCCTCCTCTACTCTTTCATGCCCGAGGTCGCCATCGTCTGAATGACGTTGCTCTGCGAGATGATGAAGAGCGTGATCGGAACGATCATTAATAAAAGGGCAACGGCAGCCCCTACCCCTGCACGCGCGATGCCTCCCGCCGTAATCTGGCCCAGCGCATAGTGGAGCGTCTTCAGGTTCTCGCTGTAGATAAAGTTGCCGCCGTCGGAGCCCCATAGCATCGGGAACTGCAATATCATCAGAGTCAGCCACGCCGGCTTCACGTTAGGCATGACGACCGACCAGTAAATGCGGTACTCGTTCGCCCCGTCGATCTTGGCTGCTTCAAGCAGCGCATCCGGTATCTGCTCCATGAACTGCTTCATCAGGAACAAACCTAATGGGAAAGCGAGCGACGGGATTATGATCGAAGCATGCGTGTTAATCCATCCAAGCCAAGACATGACCATGTAGTTCGGAATGGCCGTTACATGTCCCGAGAACATAAGAGACATAACGACGATAGAGAACAGCATCTTTGAGCCCATGAACCGGTACTTCGCAAGCGGGTACGCTGCCGCCGAGGCAAGCAAGATGTGGCCTACCGTACCGGTAATCGTTATAAACAGCGTATTGGTTATATACCGGGACAACGGCACCCAGGAATTGCCCATTAAGGCGACAAGGTCATAAAAGTTATCCGTTGTCGGATTGTTCACGAAAAACTGCGGCGGGAATATAAACAATTCATCCAGCGGCTTGAACGCATTGTTCACCGCATAGACCAGCGGAAGCGCCATGAATGCGCCAAACGCGGCCAGAAATAAGAACAGGATAAAGCTGACGGTAAAAGAGCGGTTCAGCTTGCGAGGCCGGCGTAACGACCCTAACGTTTTGGCAACCACGTCACTCCCCTACCTTTCTTAACAAATTCTGCGTCAGCTTGTTGGCTCCAAGCATAATGCAGAACAGAACCGTCGCAATGGCGGAAGCATAGCCCATCTCATAACGGATCGTGCCGTAATCCATCAAGTGCGTCACGATCGTATGCCCGGCGTAGTTGACGCTCGGGAAGCCCGCCAGCGCGATCGATATATCGGCGACGGCGAACGAGGCCGTAATCTGCATAACCGCCCCGAACATGAGCTGCGGCCGCATCGAAGGGAGCGTAATAAACCACAGCTCCTGCCAGCGGTTGCGTATGCCGTCGATCGCTCCGGCTTCGATCAGCGACTTGTCGATCGTCTGAAGACCGGCGATAAACGCTAGAAAGCTGGTGCCTAGACTTAGCCATAGCTGAACGATAATAATGATCGTCAGAATATATTTTTCATTCGTGAGCCACTGAATCGGATCCAGAATAAAGCCGTATTTAATGAGGAAGCCGTTCAAGTAACCGTATCTGTCGCCCGAGAAGACGATGAGCCAAATAAAAAATACGTTGCCGGAGATCGAAGGCGCATAGAAGACGAGCGTCATGAAGGCGCGTATTTTGGGCGACAGCTCATTGATGATCCAAGCGAACAGAAAACAAGCAAAATAGCTGACCGGTCCGCTAATCACGGCGAACATAAACGTATTCCTCAAGGCGATCATGAAGACGTCGTCGCCAAGGAACAGCCTGGAGTAATTTTGCCACCCTACGAACCGAGGAAACTCGAGCATATTAAAGTAGGTGAAGCTCAGCACAATCGAAAGGATGACCGGAATGACCGTGAATAGAAAGAAAATAAGCATGTAAGGACTCATCAGGACGTAATAATGCTTGTTGCGCTTCAATTCCTTCCATATATAGCTCAGGCGCGACTGTTTCTTCGGATGGATAAGACTTGTTAGAACCTGACTTGTCGTTTCGGTTTGCATCGAATTTCACCCCCAGCCTATTTCGATAAATGAAACTCTTTCCGTTTGATGTCGATCTCGTCGTCAATGTACAAGATATAGTCGGACAGGGCTTCCCGCGGGTTTTCTCTCGCATTCACGACTTTCCGGAACGCGTTGTCCAGGTGCCGGCCGGTAAAGTAGCCGCCTGGCACTTGCGGTATGCCTTTGACCCACTTCCACTGTTCTTCCAGATTGCGGTAATCCTCGAGCGGCCAAGGGAGCTCCGCTAAAGCGTCGACGTTGGCCGTCGGGTAGCGGGCCGCTTCTCCCATCAAAGCCTCCATCTCGCGTGCATACGCGATCTGAGTATCCTTCGAAGTCCACCATTTCATGAACTGCCACGACGCTTCCTTGTCCTTCGCATTCTGAAGCATCATCACAGCGGTCGTATGGCTTGCGACTTCATGGCTTACCGTACCGTCCGCCTGCTCTGTGCCAGGTACTGTCGTGAAATTCCACAGCCCTTTTATTTCCGGAGCCAACACCGTAAGCATGTTATACGTCGTATAATCCGCTATGCCGATCGGCATTTCCCCGGTACGGAAGCGGTTAGGGAAATCAGCCAGCAGCGGAAACTTATAATTGGTATAGAACTGCGTCCACTTCTTGAACGCTTCCATGGCGATATCCGATTCGAGTCCGCTCTTCTTGCCGTTGTTCTCATAGAAATCGCCGCCGTTCTGATAGAGCAGCATCGAGAATGTCGCATTCGGAATAAGGCTCACTTTGGTCGCGTCATCGATCGGCAACCAGAATTGCATATTATGCTTTTGGAGCACCGAGATCATGTTGTAAATATCTTGCCAAGTCTTCGGAACCTCCAAATGAAGTTCTTCCAGAATGTCCTTGCGATAGAACAACATCGGGAACGATTGCTGCTCCGGCAGCGCATAAGTTCCGCTGTCATATTGGAATGGCGTCAGTCCGCTCTCGCGGAACCGGGATGCCACTTGGTCGAAATCGCCAAATTGCGTTAAGTCTACTGCCGCTTCCCTCATCGCGTAGTTGACCGGCACGTCCTCTCCGATCTGCATCGCAACGTCCGGACCTTCGCCAGCAAGCGTAGCCGGCAGCAATATGTTGGCCGGAACAAGCTTCAAATTGACGGATATGTTCGAATCAGGCGTAAAGGTGTCATCGATTAAGCTCTTCAACACTTGGGCCTGGTCGCGTCCTGTCGTAATCCATACCGTCGTCGACCGGTTCTGCTTGCCGGTGTTGCCGATGCTGTCATAATCCTCGGTGTAAGAAGCGCTTAGCGCGCCCAGTTCGTGCTTCACCTTCTGGAAGAAGGTAGCCTCGGCTCTAGGCAGCTTCTGGTTCGGCGCAGTGACGATCAAATAATCGAGCGTGATCGGCTGCTCTCGTACGGTCAGAATCCACGTTCCGAGACCGCCGACGTTAATTTTGAATGCATTCAAGCGTCCTGGCACCGTCTCCGGGTTGACCGCCATCTCCTCAAGCTGTTTCACCATCGTGTGAAGAATCGCCACTTTGTCGCTCGTCCGTCCCGTCGTTTGCTTCAAATAATCGGCTACGCTTTGAATCGTACGAGCTTGCTCCTTGAATGATGCGATCATATCCGGTATCCGCTTCTCCAATTGATAATCGCGGTACGTATCCGGCGTATTCGAAGTAATCATCAGAATTTTGCGGTACATCTCGTTAAGCTGCAGTACGCTCGATTCGATCGTGCGAAGCAGCGGAGCGATCTCGCCAAGAGACACTGTCATCCGAATGCGGTGCTTGCCCTTCGTGAAGTGAAACCAATACGGCTCGTCGCCGCCAAGCACATTCATCTTCCAATCCATGTCGAAGTCGAATCGAATTCGTTTCATTTCCTTGAACGGATATTGCCCGTCAATCATCAGACTGCGCGTCGCGAATACGCCCCGCAGCTGATCCTGCTTTTGCTTCAAAGCGAGTTGATACAAACCATCCTCCGGAACCTCGAACTCCCACTCGATCCATTGCCCCGGAAGTTTCCAATTCAATCCTCCGATCGTATTGACTCTCAGCTTGGACACATCGTATGGAATGACCGTTGGGCTGGACCTGTCAGACAATGGATATAAGGTAGGCGAGGACTTGTTGATCGCGTCCTCCGCTTGAATGATGATAGTTTGGTCTTGAACAGGCATAATCCCGTCGGCCTCGTATTCGGCTTTTAGCTCTTGATAACTCTTCAAGTCCGGTTCGCGGTATAGCTCGATATAATCGATAGCCATCGGCTCTCTGAGAGCCGTCAGCGAGATGCTTTGCGTTCCTTTATCGAAATAGAACAAATAAGGCTCGTCGTAATAACCGTTCCTGTCCGTAATGGACGCGGTCAGCCATGCCGGCTTCTCGATTTGTCTCGGGCGCAAGTCGTTCCCTCTATCGTCTCGCTTGATTTCTTCCTGCTGGTTGCCCCACACCCGGTCGAATAATATAATTTCGGCCCCTTTGAACGGGACCTGATGATTGATCTCCAGCTTCCGCTCGATGGCGGTGCTTTTCCCTTCGATCGGCAAGTAACGCACTCTCATGTTGTACAATCCCGACTGCTCGATCGGCACGCTCCATGTAATCGCCCCCGAATCCGGCGTTATGACGGACTTGCTTTCAAGTTGATTGGCGACTTCGAAGCCGCCTCCAGATGCTTCGGCATAACTCTCGCCTTCGATTCGAATCACCTGCTCGGGACGTGCCGCCGACAAATGCTCTTTCACATAGCTGTCATAGCCGCCCTCGTCGGCCGAACCGGTCACGGCCGTAAAATCAGCCATGGCCTGAGCGCTTCTGCTATCGGATGAACTAGAAGGGTAGAACGTCCAAATCGACACACACAATATGGCGAGAACTAGAACAACAACGAAGTAGTTCTTCTTTATGAGGCTCACTCTTCTCCCTCCTGCAGCGAAAGACATAAAATGTACAGTCCCCATTAGATGGTCTAATTGGGGACTGTCCGTTAACCGCTATCCGTTACTTACTTCCCATAAACCTCATCAATCGCCGATTGGAACGTTGCTTTATATTTCTCGATAACCGTCGATACGGAGGTGCCGCTCGTAATTTCGCCGACGAAATCCCAATATTTCAAATTCGGGAACGTATTATGGTCAAGAATCAGCATACCTTGCGCCACAGTCTTCGCGTTGTTGATATCATCCTCCGTGGTGAAGTTCGTCTCGTACGAGGCTTGACCCGGATAATCGTATACCGAATCGATGTCATTGATCTTCTCCCAGATATACATGAGCTTATCCGGATCCTTGACCGCCTTCGGAATCGTAAGCGCTTGGTACAGCCCCTCGCCGGAGTGATAAGCGGTCGCGCTAGGACCTTTAGGGAACGGAACGAAGCCGATATCCACGTCCGGCATATCTGTCTTCATCCCGCTCATCTCGTACAGGGCGCCAATTTTCATAAGCGTATTGCCTTGACGGAAAAATTGGGAAGGCTCCTGCCAATCGCCGCCTTCGGTCGGTCTTGCCACTTTCTCGGTCGCTATGCGGGAAGCGAAATTGAGTGCCTCGACCGTCTTCGGATCGTCGAGATTTTGCTTGTTTTCCTTCGTAAGACCCGTTTCATTCGAATACAACGCTTGCTCGACCACGTTCGGATTCGCGAATCCCCAAGTATCCAGCTTGCCGTCATTGTTCGTATCTTTGTTCGCTTCTTTGGCTACTTGAATGAACGTATCCCAATTCCAAGTATCTTCGTTCACGTAATCTTGAAGCGATTTCATTCCGAGCTGGTTAAGCAGTGTCCGGTTATAGAAAATGCCGGCTACAAAAGAGCTTTGATCTTCCGTGAACCCATAGCCCCGGCCATTGTACGTATAGTACTCATTCGTTACTTTCTGGTTGAACGCATTGGCGTTCTTCGTATATTCGTCGATCGGCCACAGCAGGTCTTGCTTCACCAGCGTAGGGACCGTATACGTCTTGCCAAGACGGACGATATCGCCGATCGGCTCGCCTGCAAGCAGGGAAGCCGTTACTTTTTCCTGGTACTCGCCGTAATCGATTGCGACGTATTCCATTTTGAAATTATGCTTCTTCTCCAGCTCTTCAAGGTTTTTCTTCCGTTGAATGTTGTCCGGATTGTCTTCGCCGATCGTCATGTCCCACCACGATACGACCTTGATCGTCCGGCCGCCCAGATCGAAATCCATATCCGGCGTTTTGTTCGTTACCTCTTCGCTAGCTGTGTCTTCTGCGGCAGTATCCGTGCTTTCCGCCGTTTCGGTTGCTGCAACCGTTTCAGTCGGCTTGTCGCCGCTTTCCTTCGTGTCGCTTTTGGAGCCGCCGCTGCCGCAGGCAGACAGCACGAGAACTGTAGCCGCCATTAGCGCCATCATTTTGCGAATCCGCATTTTATAATCCCCCCGTTTGGAATTTGAGACTTACATTTGAAGTGTAGCGCTTACATCCAAAAGCCAACAACCTGTCGGCGATTAGGTGTTGTACCCGTCAAAAAATGGGTCGCATGCAATCGCTTGCAACGTTTTGGACAAAAGGTAAACATCTGCTTATGAAACAAAGAAAAGCACGTTGTGCCCTTTTAGAGGGATTGAACATAATGAGAGGGAATCCACATTCACCTGAAGCAATCGATCGTCTCGAATGTAATAGGGGGTAACCAACGTGTATAACGTGCTACTAGTTGATCCGGATCATCAATCGGAGAGAAAGACACGCAATTTGCTGGTGTGGGAGCATGCGGGGTTTTTATTAGGACCTGCTGCTGCCGACCCTTCAGAGGCTATGTCGCTGCTGAATGAGCATTCCTTTTCGCTGGTCGTCATTAATATGAACCGATCACAGGACGACGGGTTAAAGTTGTGCGGCCGGATTAGAGAGATTAGCCGCGTACCGATTATGCTAATCGGCGGAAGCCATGACTTCCAGCTCGTGCGCAAAGCACTAACCTATCAGGTAAGCGATTACTTGCCGGATCCTGTATCAACAAACGATTTCGCCGTAAGCCTAGAGAACGTCAAACGGGAATTGAATGCTTCTGCCACCGCAAATTTTAAAGCGCTTTCACAATCGAGAACCGATTCCGTCCCGCCGGTCAACATTATCGACAAAGTGAAAGAATACGTCGATGAAGCGCTTAGTCAGAACATTACGCTGAAAGAAATTTCAAATATTTTGCATTTTAACTATTCGTATCTGGGCCAGAAGTTCAAGTGCCATGAAAAAATGACCTTCAACGAATACTTGCTCCAGCAGCGGATGGAGAAAGCAAAGCTGCTGCTGGTCAGCACCGATATGAAGGTCTATGAGATTGCCAGCGAGGTCGGATATACGGAGATGGATTGGTTTTATAAAAAGTTCAAGGCTTATACCGGTGTCAGCGCCAACGAATACCGGAAGATGACTTCGATTACGGCTTAACAACGAATGAGGGCTGTCCATTACGTCATGAGAATGACATGACTTGGACAGCCCTCTGATTCTTATCAACCCTCAAATAAAAAACGGTCCCGAAGCTCTATGAGTTCGAGTGTTGGGACCGTTACTTTCGTTCCTTTCATTCCTTTCACATCTTACTCTAGCACTAGCAATCCTAAGCCTGAAGTATTCTGCCACGACATGCCGGATGTATCGTTCCAGATGGCGACGCTGTCGCGGTCTCCGTCGCCGTCCTCGTCATTGTTGATTTGCACGTCAAAGCCAATCACGCTGCCAGCCTGCGGCGGCATGCCTGTCCAAGCAATGGAAGCCTCGATTACATAGCCGGATGCCGTTCGCTTCGCCGCGGAGATCAGATTGCCCCCTAGCGATCCGGGGCTTACAGACGGCTCGTTATCGAAGTTAATCCGGTATTGTCCATCGTCTGAATCGTATGCGCTCGTTCTTGCATTATTTTGGTCGATGAAAATTTCTACCGAGTCCTGCTCCCACACGTTGGGGCTCTTCTTCGTGAGCATCGAATCGGTCACCTCGGCCAGCACATACACACGGCTGCCGTCCCATAACGTCTTTACTTTAGCCGTCGAACCGGACGCCCCCGATACCCAGCGGTCGGTTGCAATGGACTTCGCCCCGTCCCAAACAGCGTCAATGCTGCCATCGATCACCGGCGTACCGTTCACAGCTGTCGTAACACGCGGTCCTTCCACAAGTGTCAGCACACCATATCTGGACGTATCGCTGTCTTGTCCGTTGTGCAAGTCATTCCACGAAGTCAACGTCTCCGTATTGCCGCTTCGGTCTACAATGCGAACATCAAACCCGATCGATCGGCCAATCTCTGTTCCTTCAATCGGAATCGAGGCTTCGATCCGGTAGCCGTCTTCCGTATTGACTGTTTTGTAATCGGCCGGTTTGTGCGGATTGGCACCGCTGCGCCGGAACGTATACTTATTGTCGTCTCTCTCGTAAGCTTCCGTTTTGCCGTTGTTGCTGTCAATATACACGTCCACCGCATCGTTGCCATTTACCGTCGCATCAGATACGTCGATCGAGACGTAAAGATGTCCCTCATCCCATAACGTACGGAACGATGCTGCTGTTTTGCCCGCCTTCGTAATCGGCACAGGCTGCGCCAAATTCCAAGCGGCATCGAACGTTTTGTCCACGATCACCGTGCCGCCGACCGACTTCGCTTGCTTGATTTCAACCGGAACTTTCAGCGGGTCGACCAACGCCCAATACGCATATTTCGCTTGAAGACGCTCGTCGAACAGCAGCGGCCAGTTGTTGCGGTCGACCGGGAACGTGCGCAGCCAGGTGTTCAAGTCATCTTTGCCCCAAAAAATAACGGCCGTCAACTGATCGGCATGCTTCCTAAATACATCGAACAATTCCCGATAACGGTTCGCCTGCTTAACTTGAAGCTCAAGAGGGAACGTCTCGTACGCATCCCTATCATTTGTGTAGACGCTCATATCCAGTTCGGTAATTTGCTGCTCAATATTCAGATCGCGGAAAGCCTCGATCATATCGTCTAACGACTGGATGGACGGGGAAGCAATACCGATATGCGTCTGGTGGCCAACACCGTCTACCGGTATGCCTTTATTTTTTAAACGCTGAATTAAATCGTGCAGATTTTGCCGTTTAACGGGATCATGCGTATTGTAATCGTTGATAAACAGCTTCGCGTTCGGGTCCGCTTCATGGGCGTATTCGAACGCCTTCTCGATATATTCCTCTCCTGCGATCCGATACCACAAGCTGTTGCGCAAGCCGCCGGGCTGCCTGTCGCCTGGCTCTAGAACTTCGTTAACAACGTCCCAGGAATAGATTTGTCCCTTATACCGCCCCATAACGGTCTCGATGTGTTTCTTCATCCGCGCGAAGAGCAGCTGCTTACTTGCAAGATTGCCATTCTCATCATAAAACACCCAATTCGGCGTCTGAGAATGCCAGATGAGCGTATGACCGCGTGCCGCAATGCCGTTGTCCAGCGCGAATTGAATAATTTTATCGGACCGCGTGAAATTGAATTGGCCCTCCGCAGGCTCGGTCGCATCCCACTTCAACTCATTGCCGGGAGTCAAGCTGTTAAAATGTTTCTTCAGCAACTGAGCATCCGGGCCGTTCGGATCTTCGATCTCATTGACGAGCAGAGCACTGCCGAGCAGGAAGTCGTCCTTGAAGACGTCTTTCAAATTCGGAATATCGTGCCGGATGACGATCGGTTCAGGATCGGGAACCCGCTCGATCCGAACGTCGTCCACATAGAAGGGGAGCGTTGGATAATTGAACGACTCCAAATAGACGGCTAGATTTTCTGCCGGGTACTTTAAGGTATACTGGCCTTGAATTTTGGTCCAGCCAGTATCATTCGCTTGTGCCGATGCCACCATTTCGTACGCGTTCGTTCCCCCTGTCGTCCGCTGAATCACGACCGAGACAGGCGCACTCTCCGTGCCGGCGGGCAATCGAACCCACGCAGACAACGAATACGTCGTGCCTTCAACCGCTATCGGGGTTACATCAACCTGCGCTCCGTTCCAGCCCGCCGTTCTACCTGAAACCGACAGCGAATAAGTGCCTGAATGGGCCGACGTGCCGATTGGCGCCAGCACCTCGATGCCGCCCCGGCCGTACCACCCTTGCTTTGTTCCATCCTCGAAATCATACGAGAGCGATACCGGCTCTGCTTGCGTCTTTGTCGGCAGCACGCTGATTGACGCCAGCAGTACCATGGCAGCCAACCACAGCGGCAATGCTCGTTTCCTTCGTTGTTGCATCATTAGTACACCATCCCTTATTGGATATATTCCATAAAAACGCCTCTTGCGAGGCGTGTCATGGCATCGTTAGGTTCGCAGTTCTAGGTGTGTGGTCTAGGCCTCCCCGCCTTCATTGAAGTCATCCATTTGAGATTGATATAGAAGGCGCAGCTAACTCGTCTTCCGGTTCTCCGACGGGTACAGGACGATACGGCCGTCTTCCATTTCGACCCGTACTTTGTTGCTGTCCTTGAAGCTGTCATTATCCAGATAGCCTGCAGGAATTTGCAGACGTCCGGCGCGGTCCAGCACGGCGTATTCAATATGGCTCTCCGCTTCCTTCTGTACGCTCTCGGCAGCAAGCTCGGCCAATTCATCAGAATAATACGCCTTCCGAATCATCTCCGCGGACGTCTTGCCGTCCCGAATCTGGACGACTCGGTCGACCTTGCGGGCGAGCATCGGGTCGTGCGTCACAATGACGATCGTGATGCCGATCGTCCGGTTAAGCGTCCGGAACAAATCGAGCACTTGATTGGACGTACTCGTATCCAGTGATCCCGTCGGCTCGTCGGCTAGCAGAAGCCGCGGCTCGTTCGCCAATGCGATTGCAATCGCCACGCGCTGCTGCTCGCCCCCTGACAACTCGCTGAGACGATTCATCACGCGGTGGCTCAGACCGACAGCATCCAACAGCTCGAGCGCTCTAGCCTTGCGCCGTTTGCCGCGCAGCAGGATCGGAAGCTCGACATTTTCCAGCGCGGTCAAGTAAGGGATCAGGTTGCGTGCATTGTTCTGCCAGACGAACCCGACCGATTCCCGCTTATATTTCACAAGGTTCTTCTCGCGGAACGTGAGCAGATCTTTCCCGTCGACGGTCAACTTGCCGGCGGACGGCTTATCAAGTCCGCCCAACATATTAAGAAGCGTCGACTTGCCGCTGCCGGAGTTGCCGATGATCGCCATCAGCTCGCCTTGCTCGACCCGAAGATCGAGGCCTTGCAATGCGACGACCTCGAGGTCTGCCGACTTGTATATTTTGACGAGTCCTTCGCAATGAATCATAGGCTACTCCTCTCCCAGCTTCAGCGCTTGGGCTATGCGGATTGTGGACAGCCGGTAACCGATAATGAGCAATCCGACCGTCAGCGTCATGCCGACAATAGCGTAGAGCTGCAAGTAATCGCTAAGCTGATACGTAATCGTAAATGGAGGCACCTGATCTTGGGCAGAGAACGACATCTCGAACAACGGAACGAACCATTCGCTTGTGATATTGCCTATGATGACGCCAATGATGACGGCCGCGCCGGACGTGAGCAGCTGTTCGCTGATGAGCATGCCGATGATTTGCAGAAACGGAATGCCCATCGCCCGCAAAACGCCAAATTGGAGCGTTCTTCCCGACAGTGTCAACACCCAGAAGAGCAGGAAGCCGAAGAAGCTGATCAGCATAGAAATGACGAATCCGAGCGTCATGACGCCGTTGATGGCGAGACGGAACGGATCGTTCTTGGATTGAACGAGCTGCTGCGTCGAATCGTTCAGACTCGTCACCGCAAGCTTTTGTTTCGCGAGCTGATCATAAACCTGCTGGCTTACGCCATTGTCCGTCAACTTTAGCCAAACCTCATACGGTTCGACCGCCAGCTTGTTCTGTATAGCGCCGAGATGTCCGACAATCAGCCTCGACGTCTCCGTCTTCCCTTTCTCTCCGGTCGTCGGCAGAGGGTTCCAGCCCGGCCAATAATCGATAATGCCATATACCGTAAATTGCGCTGGGTCGAGGCCGTCCCAATAAATCCGAATCGGATCGCCCGGCTTCAGCTTTGCCTCATCGGCAATCGAACGCGAAATAAGCACCGCCTTCGTATTGGGAGCGATTAAATTTAAATAGCTGTTGATCGGGTACTGCAACAGTCCGTTTTTCATCCATGCGGTATTTCCATAATCTTTGGTGTCGATGCCGACCAGCGTCGTCGCGCCTGATTTGCCGTTGTTCACGGAGAACCGGGCATTGTCCTTCCGGAATACTCTTGCGGCCGACTCTACGCCTTCTAGCTCCTTGAACGGTTGGAAAGGAGGCTCCGTATACTGCACCCGTTTTTTTTGCGTTACGCTTATTTCGCCGCTCTGCTGCCCCGGCGAATTGGCTGAGGCCGGCGGAGGCGCGTCGCTTTCCCAACGCGTCGTCAACGAGATATCGGCGCCGACGGCATAATGAATCTTGCTTTCCATGTTATCGTTAATCGTTCTAGCCGCATTCGCGCTGAACAGACCGGTTGCAACCGTCATGACCAGAAACACCTTGATCGTCAAATATTGTCCGGAAGAACGGCTAATTTGGATAAGCGTATTGTAGAGCGCCGCCGGCCACCATCTTCGGCCGGCCCAATAGACGAGCCGAATGAACCAAGGGTATACCCGCAGTACAAGCAGCCCGCCGCCGAGCGCGAACAGTGCCGGCATAAGGAAAAGAAGCGGATCGACCTGCAGCGCGTCGGAGTCGAGCGCAAGCTTTTTTAAATCGTCCTGCCGATTGTTGAAGTTATAGAGCAGGTAGACGGCCAGACTGACGAGGATGATATCAAGTCCGGTCTTATGCCAGAACGACATTTTGGTCAGCCGGGCCATTTGCTGTTTATGATTGACGATGCTGACCCGCGTCGCCAGAAAGGCCGGAATTAGAATGAGCACAACCGCCCCAAGAACCGCTACGGCTGCGATTCGATAGGCGCTGCTCGACAAGCTGACCTCAAGTGCCGACCGCTGAACAAACTCGAGGAAGCCGTTAGATGCGCCTAGCAGCTTCGTGAACATCACGCCGAGGAACGGACCTGCCGCAAGGGCGCTTAAGCCAAGCACCAAGCTTTCCAGCGTATAGGCCGACATGATTTGCAGCCGGCTGGCTCCGCGGCTGCGGAGGACAGAAATTTCCGTCTTCTGTCGCTCGATGATCAGATTAGCCGCCATGTACAAATAAAAGGCAAGCATCAGCATGACGGGGGAGTACAGCGACAGCATCATGACGTCGAGCTTGTCTTGCTTCCCTTCGTACGATGCAATAGTCGCGCTCGCTGGAATGTTAACTTCGTCTGCACCGAGTCTGCCGCGAAAATATCGGCGAATGTCCCGGTCGGCCTGAACGAACGTTGCGATCCGATCCACTTTCAACTGCTCGTAATTGACGGCATAACGCCATTCCAACTCGGATACCCTCGCTTTGCCGCCCTTCGTGAACTCACGCTCGAACTGCTCGAAAGGGATAAGAAACCCGTCGGAATTGTCCGTCGTTAAGAATGGCAAATACGGATCGGCGGCAGGCTCCGTTCCGATGATTCCCACCGGAATGACGCGGAACTGCCCGCCTTCTTCTTCCAGCGATGCCGCTGTCAGCTCTTCGCCAAGCTTCCGCTTGGTGGCAAGCTGGAATTTCTGCGTTACGAGCGCTTCGATTATGCCATCCGAACGGTCAACCGGCATTCTGCCCTCCAGTAGACGCACCCGTTTCTCCATTTCAGACAACGATTTGAAACCGCCTAACGTATTCTGAGACTGCTTCTCCTGCTCCGATGCATCGGAACCATACACTTTCATTTTCTGAGTGGTCCGCTGTTGATAGAACGAGAGCGCCTCAAGCTCCATTCGCCCAGGAATCGTCTTCACGAACCGGTCCGCTCGCTCGATCGCATCCATCGTCTTCTTGTCCATCTTCACCGCTGAGACCGTCGTCGCGATTCGAATAAAACCTGGATATACTGCGTTCTGCGTCTGTACAGACTGCACTTCTTTCAACAACGTCCGCTGCAAAATGGCATGCGAGTAAAGCGGCATCGAGCTGAATAGTGCTACGCATACCGTAAGTCCTAGCCATAAATTCAGCTGCAGCCATTTGTTGTTTGCCATTTTGCGGAGGATCATCGTCCATAAGGCCATACGTACACCCCATCTTAATGCCCGGTATAAAGCCGGACCTGCATTGTTCGGTTAGTTGCTCAGGATGACCTGTTGGCCTTCCTCTAATCCTTTGACAATCTCGACTGCTGTCGGCGTCGACAGCCCGACCTCGATATCGACTTCCTTACGGCGTTCGCCCTCTGCGATCTGCACGTAGGAGCGTCCCATGTAGCTTCGCAGCGCCGAACGCGGCAGCACGATTACGTTCTCTCTTTTCTGAAGCTCGATCGTAAGGTCCGCGCTGTCTCCGACATGGATGCCGTCCGGCGGATTATCCATGCTCATATATACGGTAACGGCATTATTCTCGGCCTTCTTGTTGTCTGCTGCCGCCGGAATATTGGAAGGAGACTGAACGACTTCTCCCGTATAGTTCGAGCCTTTATATTTGAGAATGACAGGCATTCCTGTCTTAACTGCGAACAATTCTTTGCTGTCGGCTGCCACATACGTCAACTTCAGATTGGAAGGGTCCGCGATCGTAACGATAGACTGATAGGCATTCACCGTATCGCCTGCATTAAGATTTTCAACGAATGTAACCGTCCCCGAGATCGGCGCGAATAAACGCGACTTATCGAGGCGGCCCTGCATCGCATCGAGTGACATTTGCTCCCGCTCAAGATCGATTTCCCGAAGCCGAATGTCAGTTGAACTTGCATCAGCGGCAAGAGCCTGTTTGTACAAAAGCTTAGTGCGTTCGACGTTAAGCCGCTGCAAGCGGACTTGAAACTCCAAATCGCCCGTCTCCAGCTCCGCGAGCAGATCGCCGGCCTTCACTTCTTCTCCGGCGGTGACGGCTATCGCCTTCACCCGTCCGCCGGATTCCTTGAAGGACAGAGGCGCTGCGTTCGAGGAAACGAAATAAGCGGTTCCTTTAAGAGAAGTTTGAATATCACCGCGGGTAACCGGCACAACGTCGAATTGCTCCAGCGCCGGCTCCACAAGAGGCGGTTGGAGAACCTCCGGCTCGCGCGGCAGCAGCGAGCAGCCCGCTAAAGCTGCCGACGCCGTCAGCAGAACCAAAGCATATTTGGCAGTAACCGTCCATTTAGATAAGGGGGGCTTCGTTCGTTGTCTGCGATACAATTCGTCCATCCTCCAATGCAATTACGTGATCGACAAGCTCCATAATGCTCGGATCATGCGTCGTCAGAACGACCGTCATGCCGGAGCGGTTCACAATGTCCCGAAATACGCGAATGACTTGAAAGCCCATTCTGCTGTCCAGCTCCGCGGTCGGCTCATCCGCAATCAACAGGTCGGGCTCATGTGCAATTGCGCGTGCGATTGCGACGCGCTGCTGCTCGCCGCCGGACAGCTCTGTCGGACGATGCTTCATCCTCTCCCGCATACCCACCTGCTCAAGCGCCCGCTCGGCTGCCTCGCGGTGTCCCTTCGGCTTCGTCCCTGCAATCCGCAGACCGAACTCGACGTTCTCATAAGCGGACATGAGCGGAATCAAGCCGAACGATTGGAACACGAGTCCGATTTCCTTGCGCCGGAGCTTGTTGCGCTGAGCCGCATCAAGCCCTGTCAGCTCCTGGCCTTTGAAGAACACTTGACCCGCTGTTGGTTCGTCCAGCGCGCTTAATATATTGAGCAGAGTCGTCTTGCCGGATCCGGACCGGCCTTTCAACGCCACGATCGTTCCAGACGGTATATCCAGATGGATGTCCGCCAATGCGGTTACGGCACCATTGCCTCGGCCGAATACCCGCTTAATACCTGCGGCCTTCAAAATCGTTCCGCCGTCCGGATGCTTCAATCCCTCTCCCATCAAGGTCACCAGCATCCTCCCCCTTCTCAAATCTTGTTGTTTATGTCATTTTAGCGTTTTCATATCAGAAGAAATACCTGTCGGTTCTTGTGCATTTACCCGAGAAATTATAGGTTTGTTCCATACAACGAAGAAGACCGCATACCGTAGGAAACGGTATGCGGTCTTCTTGTCAGGCGCTAGCTAGCACGCCGAATTTATTGAACAAATTGCCACGAATCGAATTGGAAGAGCTTCTGCCCCGGCTTTCCTTTGAACACAAAGTACAGATGTTGAATGCCTTCGGCTCCCGTAATACTCGTCGACGTATCGGCCCATTCTCCGTCGCCGCTTGCGGAAGGCACCGTAACCGTGCCGATCAGTTGGCCGTCCGGGCTGTCTAGACGGAGATCGATGGAGCTGCCCTCGCTTACGCTGGATACCGAAGCCGTGAACAACTTTGCGCCGGCTCCGAAATTCACATTAGAGACTGCCGTCCAATCAGCGTTATCGATATCGGTTACAACCATGTTCGACGAAGCGTATTCCGCGTCACCGGCTTGAACAGGCTGCACGTTAATGCCTGCGCTCCATGCGATCGTCTCTGCACTCTGGCGGATGTAAGGATCCAGCGTTTTAACAGGATCGACACCTTTAAAGTCCGCCGTAATCTCCTGGATCGAGCCGTCCTCATTAAACGATACCTGGTTTAAGTGCGTAGAACGGTACCCTTTCGGCACTCCCATCGCTTTGGACAATGTCTGCGCGTGATAGGCGATATACCAAGCGTCTTGGAATTGGAAAATCGCATGGTGATTGTTGCCGCCTACACCGAAGAAATGACCCGGGTTTTTCAGAATCGTACCTTGATATTCCCATGGCCCCATCGGATTGCTGCTCGTCATATACGCAATTTCCCCAGCCGGAGGACTGCCTTCCGGACGGGCGCCGTCGAAGAAATTGGAGCAATAAGTAAAGTAATAGGTATCACCTACCTTATTAATGCCCGCATCCTCGAACATGAACGGCGCAGGAATGACTTGTGCCTCGCCGATGACGCTGATCATGTCGTCGCCAAGCTGCATGACGCGTGCCGTATTCGGCATCTCGTACTGGCCTTCCGGTACGCCTCCGCCGAAGTAGATATAAGCTTTGCCGTCATCGTCTACAAGAACAGCCGGATCGAACAGCCACGTTACGCCCTCAACACCAGGTTCGGATCGCGCTACGAGCGGCTTGCCAATCGGATCGACCCACGGACCTGTCGGACTGTCGCTCGTAAGCACGCCAATGCCGCTGGCATTGTTGGCGAAGTACAAGAAAAACTTGTCTTTACCGTCAATTACTTTATATGCAGCTGCCGGCGCCCACGACTGCGTCGCCCATTTGGCCGCGCCTTGCGGACCTGCAGCGTTCACGACGCCGTGATCCGTCCAGTTAACCAGATCGTCAGACGATATCACCGTCAGTTTATTAATGCTGCTGTACGTGTTGTCCTTCACTTCACCGTCCCCGTCATATTCGAGCACGTCGTTCGTAGCATATAAATAGACCCGATCCTTGTACACTAAGGCATAAGGATCCGCGCCGAATTTATGCGAGACAAGCGGATTGCCGTTTGGAGGCGTCTTGCCGATTGCGCTTGCTGATTGATCATTTGCGGTTTCTGCCTTTTGATCGTTCGTCTCTTCACTCATGGAAATGGTCAACTCCTGTGTCGTTCTTGTCGGTGTGGTCGCGGTTCCCGGCTGAGAACCCCGGTTCATAATGAATAGTGCGACTAGCGTTCCGACCAATATGGCGGTCATCAGACGAAACCTACTCATTCTCATCCCCCTCATGTTTGTATAAGCTTAACGCTTGCATCCAGAGGGGACAACCCGCCATTCGATCAATCAGTACCTTTCAAATTCTAGATTCTTTCATCCCTTCAGAGGGAGCGTATCCCGGTATTCCTGCGGTGTCATTCCCGTTACCTTCTTGAAGAAACGGGTGAACGAGTGCGCCGCTTCGTAACCTACGGCACAAGCCACGTCTCTCACCTTCAATTCTCCGTCCCGAAGCAGCTCCTTTGCCTTCCGGACTTTGCATTTGTCGATATAATCCGATAGATTGATGCCCTTCTCCTGCTTGAAGAACCGGGATAAATACGAAGGGTTGAAATAATGAGATTCCGCTAGCCTTACTAACGATAAATCCTCGCTCAGGTGATCCTCGACAAACTGGCAAATCCGGTCGATGACCAACGAGGTGCGGTCCCGGTCGTTCATCTGTTTAAAGTGGAAAATAGATTCCGCTAGCCTCCGCAAATACATGAACCCGTCTTTCATCGAAGGATGGTCATCCAATCGGAGCACCTTGCCGTACTCGTCGATCCGGCCCTGCAGTCCCATACGGTTCACACATGAGTATAGCATCAGCGCGATCGAATAGTACATCTCTATGGCCAGCTGCACATGGTCAGGTTCGCCCAGCGCAACGTTCGTCATCTCGTTCAATTGCTGAAGAAACGGCTCCGCTCTGCCCGATTCGAGATGCGCGGCCATAATATCGATCCGCTGAACACTCGCAAATCCTTCCTTGCCAGAAATCCCGTCCGGTGCAAACGAACAGCCATGCTTAATAATCGAAATCCCTTCCCCGATCTTAAATTGCTGCAGCTGCCGAAGCGCCTCGTACTGCTGCGTCACATCCTTCCAGCCGCAGCATGTACTGCTGATCGTTAAGCCAATGGATAGTCCGACCGTTTCATAGCATTCTTCTTGGAACAGCTCAAGCGTTCCTTCCAGGTAACGTGTGAACGAATCCGCTTCGCCTTCCCCTTCCGCTTGCAAAGGCTGAAGAAACCAGATCATGTCTTCATACTTATCTACGATGCCAATACAGGTTGCTTTATCGGATAGAAACGAATCCCATGTCCCGCTTATCGAGGCAAAAAGCCCGTTTCGATCGGTGCTGGACAGCCCTTCCGGGAACTTTAAACGGCCAAGGATAAGAATGACCGAGCGATTCGGGTCCAATGGAATCTTCAAGTTATGAAAATCCTGAATGAGCACGTCCATCCCGGAGCATCGGGCTCTGCTTTCCTGCAGCAACTGCCGCATGTAATCCCCTTGGGCAAGCCACTGATAAGCATGCAGCTGCTCGCGGGATTGCTCCAATATCCGGCTCTCCAGATTGCCTAGATGAATATCTTCCAGCACGTCCTGAACCGTCTCGGTCACTTTGCCATACCCTTCGGTCTTGAGCAAATATCGGACTTTCGGAATTTGGATCGCCCGGTAAGCGTAGTTGAAGTCGTTATGTCCCGTCAGCAGGATGACTCTGCATCTAGGCCAATTGCTTATGATCTGCTCCGACAGCTCCAATCCGTTCATGCCGGGCATGGCGATGTCGGTCATGACGATATCGATTCTGGTGCGTGACATCCAATCTAACGCTTCCCTAGCCGAATAGGCTTTGCATACATCGAGACGCTCCGGCATGAGCCGTCTGAATACTTCGTAAAGTCCGTTCGTTATAATTTCTTCGTCGTCCACGATTAACAACCTAAGCATCCCAGTTCGCCTCCCTGCCATGGATTCGGATCGTGACCTTAAGACCATTCCATTCGTTTCTGGACAAAAAGATGCCGCTGCCTTCGCCGTAGGTCAGAATAATTCGCCGATGAATGTTCATCATCCCGGTTATTTCATCCGTGTTGGCCGTACTGGATAACCGATTGTTAAGTGCCTTAAGCCGCTCTTCGCTGACCATTCCCCCGTTATCTTCTACAATAATTAATGCTTCGTTCGGATGATGCACGAACGTAACGCGCAGCATGCCTTCATCCGGCATTTGCTCCAAGCTGTGCTCGTAGGCGTTCTCGATAATCGGTTGAACGATCAGCCTGGGGACGAGAATCCATTCCATTTCCTTCGGCAATTCGTCGAATTGGACCCGGATTCGCCTAGAAAACCTTATCTTTTGAATTTCGGTATATATTTGAGCGTGTTTGATCTCGTCTCCCAGCCTTACATTATCGTCCATATTGCGGGTAATGAACCTGAAATACTCCCCGAGCATGTTCGTGAACAGCTCGATTCTCTCCGTATCGCCAGTCTTGGCAAGCGAGTTGAGGATAAAGAAGCTGTTGTACAAAAAATGCGGATTAATTTGCGACTGAAGCTGCTTTAATTCCGCCTTCTGCATCATGAGTTTTTGCTTAAAATCTTGATCGATCAGCATCTGCAATTTCACCAGCATTTGATTGTACCGATCGTACAGATAGCCGAATTCATCCTTCTGCTTATGTTCGATGTGCGTATCGAGCGCCCCGCCCTCCATCCGTCTGAACCGCTGGACAAGCAGCAGCAACGGGCGGTGGACGTATCGGTACGTCGAAGTTAAGTAGACGATGACCGCAACAACCGAAGTGACCGCGAATACCCAGGCCCATAACGTAAATTTGTTAAGCGGCCTCTTCACTGTCGCTTCAGGCAAGTACGAGACGACAGACAATCCCAATTTATCGGAATCGACCTTGTCGACATGATACTTTTTACCCTTAATCACCATCTGTGTCGTACGGTTGTCCATCGCCTTGGCCGCATTCCGTGCATCGGACTTCGCGGTCACATTCTCGTCGCTGAATAACATAAAATCCGCTTCGTCCGCGATTAGTACCGAGCCGCTCCCTGGGTATACGTTGAGCTGCCGCAACGATTCCCTAAGCTTTTCAGTGTCCAGTTCGATTTGCACAAGGTAGAACGGTCCCTCCGCCTGCTTCCATCCGAAGCTTAAAGCGCTTAGATGAAGCTCATTGCGCTGCTGAATCAGTCTGCTGCCGCTTCGGCCCATCATGCTCACGATTTCGTTGTAGCTTTGTTTATCGAAATCTTGAACGGCGTTGCTCGCCGAGACCGTCTTGCCAATGGCACGAATGTGGATCGAGATGTCCTTAATATAGGCGCTGCTGCTCTTGATCGAAGTGAGCCTGTGCAGCAAGTAATAGACGCTTGTCCGTTTCTCGACACTGTCCATGAGCGGCCAGGTCACGGCAATTTTATTCAGCTCGCCCTCCTGCAACATATCGAACTGCTGAATTTCAAGCCATTCAATCTCTCGGTTAAGACGCTCCAGATAGGAATCTAATTGTGCCACTGTATTTCTCGAAATCTCTTCGCTCGCATTCTTGTAACTCCAGTTATACAAGTAGATCCCTAAAATAATCAAAGGCAGAATCACGATGATATACATCGTTACAAGCCTTACAAATATAGAATGGCGCAAGGAATGTGCGGGAATCTTGAACAATTCATCTCCTCCGATGCTGCATTTCACCTTTCCATTCAGCGCCCTTGTTATTGGCCAAGTACCATTGGTTGACTTCCTCCGTCATCTTGTCTCCGCCAATCCGATACCACTCTTGTACGAACGCATCGAACTCGTCGATCGAACGGCCGAGGATAATGTTGGAGAACGCGTCATTTTTCAGTGAATTCAGAATCGTCTTTTTCTCTAAAATCGTATCCGTCGGAGCACCAACGAAGCTCTCGTACAGCAGCTGGTTGTTGTTCCGGTATTGGTCCAATATCGAGAATGCTCCCGACGGTCCATACGTTAAATTCCAGCCCCATCCTACCTCCGAGCCTGTAGCGAGATAAGAGTCGATATTTTTTTGAATGGCGCGCGCCTCGTCCTTCAACACTGACTTGTCTCCCGTTAAGCGAGACTCTTCGAGTTGATGGAATGCCTCCAAATTTTTAAGCGCAGGAAAAGGCGTTACAGGGGAAAGCTTCCATACCGGTTGAGGGGTACTGTAATAGGATTCGTATTCAGCAGTCGTCCCCCAATTTTTCTCCAAGTGCAAATTGAACAGCTTTACGATCGCCTCAGGGTGCTCGAACCCTTTGCGGACGACCAGAAACTGATTCGTCCGGAACCGAAGAGGAACCTTAGGCAGCTCTTCCGTTGCTGACACGATCGGAAAAGCTTGCCACTTCACGTCAGGATCCTTGCTGCGGCTCGTCTGCGCAACGAACGAACCCCACTGCTCGCCGTACATCATGCCTGCTTTGCCATCCGCAATATATTGTTTCGCCTTATTACCATCCTTGAACATAAATTCTTTGTCCAATTGACCGTCCGCGTACATTTGTTGAAGCACTCTTAACGCCTTCTTCACTTCGGGCTGGACAGCTCCGTATACAAGCCGTCCCGAATCGTCCTCGATCCATATATTCGGGTATGCGCCGTAACCGGCCATAAATCCAGTTAACCCCATAACGGGGTCCCACAAATATTGAGACAGCCCAAGCCCGTATGTATCTTGTTGGCCATTCTGGTCAGGATCCTGATCTGTAAACGCTTTCGAAATCGCTAATACGTCACTCATCGTCTTCGGTGGCTGCAATCCGACTCGATCCAGCCAATCCGTTCGAATCCATAAATATTCAGCGTCTTCAATAGAGGAGCTCGTTTCGGGAATGCCCATTAACTTGCCGTCAATCGTTGCTGCCTGAAACGGACCAAGCCCTTCTTGCGCAAGCACTTCCTTCGTGAACGGCGCCGCATATTTCCAATAAGCACTTGTTAAATCCTCAATCAGGTCCGCATTGCTCAACTGTCTTAACTGCTCGGCGTTAACCTTTACGACGTCGGGCAAATTGCCGGCCGCAAGCGCGGCGCCGAGCTTTTGCTGATATAAGCTTCCCTTGGCCGTCCATTCATACTTAATTCGAATCCCCAGCACTTCTTCATAAAGCTTGGTCCAGAGGTTGTCCTCAAACGTATTGCCGGGAAGGGCTTTAAGCAGCTCGTCCATGTCGTCACCATTTTCCCTTACAAAAGAAAGGTCGATCGGCGGATCGTATCTGCTTAGGCCCGGCTCCTTATACATATCTTGCTCTTCTATTACCTCTGCACTTGAGCTATCTTGCTGGCCGCCGCCTCTTACGCATGCCGACAACAGCGGCAGCACCAACGTTGCCGCGAGAATAAGCCGAGCTGTTGTCCATTGTGACTTTAGCAAGTAGATAACCCCTTTTCACGATCAGAGAATTAAAAGAGTATCATGACAATTATCCAGAAATATTGCCCTTAGCACAACAAACAGATCTTTACTTCGTATCCCTACTTTTACGAAAAATTATCGGTCTAATTCAATACGATCCTCTCCAAACTATTCGGCCTGTTCGGCTAATTTAGTGGGGCCCAACACTCAGCTTTCCTTAAGCTGAGCAGATGTTGAGTAAGCTTCGCTGTTGTGTGCTTACAGGCCACATGGATTTGACATTCTCGCAAATCACCTCAGCGCCGGGGAAACTAGATTCGTTGTGGTCTTCGAAGTACATTGATCTGCCCAGTGAAATCTTTACAAACACAAAGAAACTGCTTCTCGTAAAATGGTGAGTGGTTCTACCCTTTTACAAGAAGCAGTTTCTTTTTAGAATGTATTATCCCATTCCCACCCGAGAACGGAGCAAGCGAATGATTCTGAAGAAACGAAGCTTATGCTTACGTAGCAGCTTTCCTCCGGAAAGCTTGTAGGTCGCCTTTGTGAGCGGATTCCCACCTCTACTAATTCATTCATAGGAATCCGGGAACAACAGCGATCGTAAGAACATTCGCTTGCGGAGTGACCCAGAACATTCGCTTGCGGAGTGACCTAACTTCTAAGCGTCCACTTGCGTTCGCTGAGCAGCTTCTGAAGAATGATGAACACAAAGAGGAGTACGCCGATGACGATCTTCGTCCACCAGGAGCTAAGCGTGCCTTCGAAACTGATGATCGTCTGAATGACGCCCTGAATCATCACGCCGAAGAACGTTCCGACGATATAGCCTACGCCTCCGGTAAGCAGCGTGCCGCCGATCACGACGGCCGCGATCGCATCGAGCTCCAATCCCATCGCATGCAGGCCGTAGCCCGATAACATATAGAAGGTGAATACGACGCCGGCCAATGAAGAACAGAGACCGCTGAACATGTATACTTTGATTTTCGTCGACTTGACCGGCAAGCCCATCAGCAGAGCCGACTGCTCGCTCCCGCCCAGCGCATAAGTATTGCGGCCGAATCTGGTGTAATGGGCGATATAAAAGCCTGCAGCCACGACAACGATAGCGATGATTACGCTGATCGAAATAAAGTTGCCGCCCGGCAAACTGATCTTCGTCTGAGCGACCTTCGTATAGAAGGCGTCGTCGATAATTATGGTGTTGATGCTGATGACGTAGCACAAGCCCCTCGCCAAGAACATGCCCGCCAATGTTACGATGAACGGCTGAATTTTGAAATAATAGATGATAGCGCCCATTCCCCAGCCGAATCCTGCCCCCATCAGAAGCACGACCGGTATGACGGCATATGGCGGCCAGCCTTGCTCCAATAAACTGGCAGATACCATCGTCGTAAGCGCGATGACCGAGCCGACGGACAGGTCGATCCCGCCGGATACGATGACAAACGTCATACCGACAGCTACTATCAGCAGGAAAGCATTGTCGATCAACAAGTTATTGAACACTTGCAGCGAGAAAAACCCCGTATACCGGAACGATCCGACCGCAAACATGAGAATAAATAGGCCTAGAGTAACAACGATTGGAATAAACTTTCGGTTAAACATGCTGTTTGACCTCCCGCTCTGCCGGATAATGACGAGTCTTCCATCTAGCGACAATCGCCTTACGGAATGACTCGGACTGTACCAAGCAGACGACAAGAACGACGAATGCTTTGACGACGAGCGTTATCTCCGGAGGAACGCCCGTCATATAAATGGTCGTCGTAAGCGTCTGAATAATCAGCGCGCCGATTAAAGTGCCGGTTACCGAGAAACGCCCGCCATTAAGCGACGTCCCCCCGATCACGACAGCAAGAATCGCATCCAGTTCATACCATAAGCCCGCATTATTGCCGTCTGCGCTCGATACGTTCGAACTCAATATCAACCCGGCAATTCCTGCGCACAAGCCGCAGAACATATAGACCGCGAGCATTACCGTCCTCGAGCGGATGCCGGCAAGGCGGCTCGCCGTCGGCTTACAACCGATCGACTCAATATAGAGCCCCAGAGCTGTTCTTCGCGTTAGAAGAGATACGAGAATGAACATGGCCGCCACGATAAAAATGGAGAATGGCAGCATGGCAAGCGAACCCGCGCCTAAGTAATTATAAGTTTTGCTCGACACCGTAATGATTTGTCCGTCCGCAATCAGCTGTGCAACGCCGCGCCCGGCGACCATCAGAATGAGCGTCGCGATAATCGGCTGCATGCCGAATATCGATACGAGCACGCCATTCCACAGCCCGAGCACTATAGCAACCGCAATTGAGACGCCGATGGCCATTAGGACGAGACTCCATGCACTCTGATCCGTCCCTTTGCTTATAAGGAGACAGCTGATCGCACCGGCAATAGCGACGACTGAGCCAACCGAAAGGTCGATGCCGCCAAGCGCAATGACAAGCGTCATCCCTAAAGCGACAATAATTAAGGGGGATCCGAAATTAAGAATATCGATTAGACTTCCGTATAAGTTCCCGTTCCGGACGATAATCGAGAAGAAATCGGGAGAATAAATGAAATTAAAGAGCAGCAGCGCCGCTAATACGGCAACCGGCCAGAACAAATGATGCTTGACCATCCTGTGATCACCCTCCTGCAATTGCCTTCATGACATTGGACTGACTTAGCTCTTCGCCCTGCATTTCTTGAACTTTATGGCGGTCGCGAAGAACTACGATTCGATCGCTCACCCGGAGAACCTCCTCTAGTTCGGAGGAGATAAAGAGAACGGACATCCCTTCTCTTGCGAGCGATAGGACGAGCTTCTGGATTTCCGCCTTCGCCCCGATATCGATGCCTCTGGTCGGTTCATCCAGAATGAGCAGCTTCGGCCGGGTCAGCAGCCAACGCGCCAGCAGCACCTTCTGCTGGTTGCCCCCGCTCAAGTTTTTGATTAGATGCTCCGGGTTAGGCGGATTAATGTTCAGCGCCTTGATATACTCGTCGGCGATTTCGATCTGACGCTTCTTGGATATCGTCTGGAACCAACCCTTTGAAGCTTGCAGCGCTAGAATAATATTTTCGCGAACGGTCAAATCGTCAATAATCCCTTCCAGCTTCCGGTTCTCCGAGCAGAACGCGATGGCATTATCGATCGCTTGCCGGGGCGAGTGAACTCCTCCTTTAGCGCCTTCGATCAAGACTTCGCCCGAGTCCGCTTTGTCAGCTGCGAAGATCAACCGGGCGAGCTCGGTACGTCCCGATCCTAACAGTCCTGCCAAACCGACGATTTCACCCTTCATAATAGCCATATCCACCGGCTCGATTGAGCCTTTCTTGCCAAGAGCCGTCGCTTGCAGGAACGGTTCCTTGCCTTCATTAGCCGACTTAGCTTCTTTAGGCAGCTCTTCAAGCAGATGCAGTTCTTTGCCGATCATTTTGGAAACCAAATCTATGCGGGGCAGCTCGGAGGCCCTATATTCCCCAATCAACTCTCCGCTGCGGAGAATGGTTATTCGATCTGATATTTCATAAACCTGATCCAAGAAATGCGTCACGAACAAAATGGCAAGCCCTTCGCTCTTCAATCTGGACATGACCGCGAACAGCTGAAGCACTTCCCCCCGGTCAAGACTGGAGGTCGGTTCATCTAGAATAAGCACTTTGGCCGAAATGCTTATCGCCCGGGCAATCGCAATTAGCTGCTGCACTGCGACGGAATAATGATGCAGCGGGAGCGTGACGTCGATTTCAAGATTCATCCTTCTCTTCAAGAGCTGCTCGGCATTGCGGTTCATTTCGTTCCATACAATTCGTCCGAAGCGGCGCGGCTCCCGTCCGATATATATATTTTCCGCTACCGACAGATTCGGACATAGGTTAACCTCTTGATACACCGTACTGATTCCGGCCTGCTGCGCATCCATCGGACTTCCGATCCGGATCGCCTTCTGCTCGAGCTCGACCGTTCCTTGATCGATCGAGTACACGCCGGTCAGCACTTTAATCAAAGTCGACTTGCCTGCACCATTCTCGCCCATCAGAGCATGGACTTCGCCAGGAAACAAACGAAAGCTAACATTCGTGAGTGCCTTTACGCCTGGAAAATGTTTGTGAATTCCGCTCATTTGCAATACAGGCTGCTGTTTATCCGTTACACCCACCGCTCTTCTCTCCTCTTCATAAGAAACGAAAGCCGTTCCGTGCCAACAAATTCGCGGTAGGAACGGCTTTCGTTCTATTGTGATCAAGCCATTAGCGCCTAGTATTGACGGTTAGGCAACTCGCGCTTCGCATCTTCGGAAGTGAATACGCCTTCCTTCGTCACGATACGTTTCGGTACTTCTTTGCCTTCATATACGTCACGCACTGCTTGCATCAATTGAGGTCCAAGCAACGGATTGCACTCGACGATGAAATTGATTTTGCCTTCGCTTGCCGCAACGAAGCCGTCATGTACGCCGTCTACCGAAATAATAACGATGTCCTTGCCCGGTACAAGACCTGCTGCTTCGATGGCTTGAATAGCGCCGAGCGCCATGTCGTCGTTGTGAGCGTACAGAACGTCGATGTCTTTATGCGCTTTCAGGAACGATTGCATAACCTCTTTGCCTTTAGCACGGGTGAAGTCACCCGTCTGCGATGCAATGACTTTCAGATTCGGATTCTGTGCGATCACTTCGTCGAAGCCCGCTTTACGGTCGTTGGCTGGAGCCGAACCCGTCGTCCCTTCGAGCTCTACGATGTTAACTGGCTCTTTAGCATCCTTATACGTGTCAACCAACCATTTGCCTGCGCTGCGGCCCTCTTCAACGAAGTCGGAGCCGATGAACGTTTGGTAGAGCGTCGTATCCGTAGAATCAACTGCGCGGTCCGTCAGAATAACCGGAATGCCAGCATCCTTCGCTTCTTTCAGGACAGTATCCCAACCCGATTCAACGACTGGCGAGAAGGCGATTACGTCGACCTTCTGCTGAATGAAGGAGCGAATCGCTTTGATTTGATTTTCTTGTTTTTGCTGCGCGTCGGAGAACTTCAGGTCGAAACCAGCTTCCTTCGCCGAATCTTGAACCGACTTCGTATTCGCTGTTCTCCAGCCGCTCTCTGCTCCGACTTGGGAGAAGCCCAGCACGATCTTCTTATCGGACGCCGCCGCCGTATCGTCTGTCTTCGTCTCCGTCTTCGTCTCTGTCGCAGTTGCTGGCGCTTTGTCGTCTGTAGACTCCTTGTCCTTGCTAGAGTTGCCGCATGCGACGGTAAGCATCAGCATAACGGAAGCTAAAAGCAGACCAAACATTTTCATCTTTTTCAATTCATTGTGCCTCCCTTTTTATGTTCACCCTTGTATAACGGTGTGATTTGATTATATTGGTGTTTTATACATTTTCACATTAAGATAATTAGCAGCGGATTATACTTTTTTATTAGACTATGTTCTTTTCTGAATGTCTCATTTGTTTTTTTGTCCGGTGAATGGATTATCTTGTTCGCTGATTGCAATTTGTACCGATCTTCCCCATAATTCTAGTTGTATTCATTGCGGATATTGAAAGGTTGTTCTCCTATGAACCTGATTAGAAAGCTTGCGTCGAGCCTGCGTGCAAAATTAATTGCAATGTTCATTATATTAACGTGCATACCGCTCATTACGGTCGGACTAGTTTCGTACTATAAATCCTATAACACCGTATTCGCGAACAGCCGATCTTCGAGCTTGCTCGCCGCCGAGCAGTTAAGCCGCAACATCGACAATCTATTCGATGACTCAAGCAAGCTGCTGGAATTAGGCAACGATCCGAACGTTCTGCACTACTTGTTCTCTCAAGCCGACAACTATTCGGATGCGAAGAACATTCTGGAAACAATGGCATCCTACCGATTAACCTATAAATACGACAACGTTCTTAATATTACGATGACGAATCTGTACGGCAGAGGCATCAGCGAGCGCAAAGGCGTATTTCAACTAAACGGCAACCTGATGGGCAATCCTCACTTTGCTTATTTGGTTCGCCATCCCGACGAAATTTTGACCGTTCCATCCCCCGGCTGGTCCGCGGCGGAACGGCTGGACGGCTTTCAATATCAAAACCATAATCTGATCTCGGTCATTACAACGGTGAAACAGCGAGTGACACACGAGACGATTGGCTTCATTATTATCGATATGGACGATGCATTAATTAGAAGCAATTTGAATATGCCGATTCAAGAAAGCGGTTTCTTCTATGTCGCTGACGAATCCGGAGCGCCTATCTATACGCCCGAATCTACCGATGTCTCACCTTCTAAATGGCCGCAGCCTGAACAGATTAAGGCCATGCTGTCCGGAGCGAACCGTTATTACATCGACTCGTCGCACGGGAAGCCGGTCTTTATATTCGCTGCTCCCTTCCAATCGACAGGGTGGAGCCTCGTCGGTTACGTGCCGCTGCAAGAAATAATGGAGCAGGCTCACTCGATCCGGCAGCTGATTATCGTGGCCGTTGCGCTCAGCATTATTTTCGCTATCACGCTTCACTATTTCACGACCAACCGTCTAACGAGGCCCATCCATGTATTGAAGAAGCATATGCAGCTCGCCGCCTCCGGCTACCTCGAAGCGAAAGTGACGCTGCGCGGCACTGACGAGATCGCCGATCTCGGCAACAGCTTCAACATTATGTTAGGTAAAATCAAGCTGCTGCTGGAGCAGAGTATCAGGGAGCAGCAAGAAATTAAAAAGTCGGAGTTTCGAGCTCTGCAAGCCCAGATCAATCCGCATTTCTTATACAACACCTTGGATTCCATCATGTGGATGGCGGAGGCAGGCAAGAAAGAACAGGTTATCCAGCTTGTCGTCGCTTTATCCAAGTTGTTCCGCATCAGTCTTAGCAAGGGCATGGACTTTATCCCGATTGACCGCGAGCTCGAGCACTTAAACAGTTATTTGACGATTCAACAAATCCGGTACCGGGACATATTGGAATACGAGCTTCATATTGAAGATACCATTAAACCGTATTCCATCCTCAAAATGACGCTGCAGCCGATCGTGGAGAATGCGCTCTATCACGGCTTGAAGCAGAAACGAACGAAAGGCTTAATCCGTATTCGCGGTTATGCCGACCACCAAGCGATCTGTTTCGAAATTGAGGACAACGGAATCGGCATGCCGGAGGATCGGCTGAAGCAGCTGCGCCATGATTTGACGGAGCCTCACCTTCCACAAGCCGCAAGCTCTGCCGTCTCAGGCGGATTCGGTTTGCATAATGTTTATCGAAGAATCCAGCTCTATTACGGCCAACCCTACGGCGTCCATATCGAGAGCACGGAGCAAGCAGGAACGAAGGTTACAATCCGAATCCCACAAAGAATGGAGTGACCCGACATGAAGAAAGTAATGCTGGTCGATGACGAAATTCTATTCCGTGAATCGCTTCGCGACTGTTTCGATTGGGAGTCCGAGGGCTTTATCTATTGCGGAGACGCTTCCGATGGCGAGATGGCGCTGCCATTAATCGAACAGCTGCAGCCGGATATTCTCATAACGGATATATCGATGCCATTCATGAACGGTCTGGAGCTGTGCAGCATTGTCCGGACACAGCTGCCGGATACGAAAATTATCATCCTCAGCGGACACGGCGAATTTGAGTACGCAAGAAATGCTGTTCGGATGGGTGTCGAGGACTATTGTCTCAAACCGGTAAGCCCTGGAGACCTTATTCAATTGCTCCATGAGGTGAGCCGCAAAATCGATAAAGAACGGGAATCGAGAGCGAGCATCGAGAAACTGAAACAGCAGGATTATCAGCGGCTTGCGATTACGAAAGAGAAACTGTTCAACGATCTGTGCAGCGGCTTTGTCACGGCCTCGGAAGCGATTCATTGCGCGGCGGAACTTCAAGTCAATCTCATCGCCCGCTTCTATGCCGTCGTTATGATTGATAACCGCTCGCATGGCAGCAAAGATTTACGGATCACAGAAGAGCTGGACCCGAATGAGCTGGCATTGCTTCAGCGCTATGACCGGCTGCAGTTGCAGAACGACGGCTCACTCCTATTTCCTCGCAGCCGTACGGAGAACGTCTGGATCATGAAAGGCGATACATTGGATCAGCTGTATGACGCTTTAGCCGAATTCAAAGAACTGCAGCAGCTTATTCACGATAGGATGACTGCGAGCAGCATCGGCTTATCCGTCGGCATAGGCTCTGTGCAGGACCGTCTGCAAAATGTCCACCTCTCCTTCCTGGATGCCGCCGAGGATATGCACTGGCGCAGATTGTCTTCCCAGAACAGGCTCGCCTTCACGGAAACAAATGCCGGCGTGTTCGATCCTTCGGTATTTCTGGACCGAAGCAAATTCATCGATTTTCTCAAGATTGGCGATCAGACCAAGCTGGAGTCGTTTATTGAAGCGTTATGCGCCCCACTCCAAGGAGTGAATTGGAAGACATCGCCGATTGGCTCGTACATATTGAACGATGTGACGCTTGAAGCGTTCCGTTCGGCCAAAGATATGTACAGCCACGTCAATCCTGAAGAAACTCTGCAGTTCTACCAGCAGCAAATCGCCAAGGTGCAATGCTGGCAGGAAGCGTGCAGCTATCTTGCCTCGTTGGCGGAGCAATTCTGGAGCTGGCGTTCAACCATTTACGATAAGTATGGCCCGCTGCTGAATAAAGTGAAGGACTATATGACCGCCAACTTCGGCAACGATACGCTGTCCTTGCAAAATGCCGCCGAATACGTAAACGTCAGTCCGAGCCACCTGAGCAAAATATTCAGTCAAGAGACGGGGCAAACGTTCATCGAATATTTGACGCAAGTCCGCATACGCAAAGCGATGGATCTGCTCCTGTCAACAGCAGCGAAATCGTATGAAATCGCCTATCAGGTCGGGTACAACGACCCGCATTACTTCTCCAGCTTGTTCAAGCGGATAACGGGCAAAACGACGACCGAATTCCGTAAAACAGGACTGGCCGAATGGCCAAAGGCCGAGTAGCAAAAGGAGCTAAACAGCGTGAGCAACCGAACGAAACTGTTATTCGCATGTTTTTTCGCAGCCGCTATCGTCATCATCTATGCCATCAGCCGTTTGGACTCTTCGCCGCCGCATGACCATTCATCGTCCAGTCTGGCTGACCCGCAACAAATGGAAAAAGAGTCCGCACATGCGAGATTAACGCTTGCCATCATTTATCCATTCGCCAATCCGTTCTATGAGACAATCACCGAACAGATTGAACGGGAAGCAGAGCCGCAGTCCATTCGGCTCATCGTCAAAGCGCCGGATGAGTTAAACAGCGATCAGCAGATCCGGATGCTGGAATCGATGATTAAACAAAAGGTGGACGGGATCGCGATCAGCCCGATCGACCCTGTCGCGCTCGCTCCTCATATTAATAAAGCGGTAGAGCAAGGCATTCCTGTCGTCTGTTTCGAAGCTGATGTACCGAACAGCAAAAGGCTGTCTTTTATCGGCGCCGACCCCTATAAAGAAGGGCTTCTTATGGGGAAAATGATCGATAACCGGCTGAACGACGCCGGTATGATCATGGTGGAGAGCGGATTAAAGACGTCGCTGCAACAACAACATAGACTGGACGGGATGCTCGACTACTTGAAGCAGAATACGACGATCAAGATGTTGGAGCTGCGCTATAATGAGGGAAGCAAAGAACAGGCATTGATCGACCTGGAGGGAATGATCAGCAATCACCCTCACTTTGATATTCTGGTCAATATGGACTTTATCTCGACAGCAGCATCCAGTCTTGTATGGAAAGCCCAAGGACTGAACCGGATGTCCGTAGCGTTCGGAATGTCGCCGGAAGCAACCGAGGCGCTCCAGAACGGCCAGATCAGCGCCATCATCTCGGAGAATGAACAGAATTGGGGAGCCTCGGTCATCAAGCAGCTCGTCAAAGCCGCGGGCGGAAACTTCGTCTCCTCTTGGTTGGATACTGGATTTCAAGAGATCACGCTGGCGGGGCTTAAAGATCAGCTGTAACGATATGAGGCCAAGTTGGACTGGTTAAGGAACGAACACCTCCTTTGACGAGCACCGTGCGGGCCAGCTGCGTATGCCGGAGCAGGGTCCTCAGACATTAGAAAAGGCCGTCGAAAGGTTCTCGACAGCCGATTCTATTCATGATTCATTGACCTGAAAGCTCGCCATCTGCTCACGAAGCCGGTCCGATATCGTAATTAGACGGCTGGATAGCTCAACCAGTTGATCGCCGACAGCTGCCTGCGCGGTGCACAGGGCAACCACTTGCTCCGTCGAAGATGAGGTTTGCTGGGCTACATACGCTACCTCTTCGATCGAAGAGGCCAACATCTCCTGCGTACCGGTAAGCTGCGTTAACGATGCTGAAACTTCTTCCGAGGCTTGAATGAGCTGAAGCATCTGATTCTGTATATCATCAAAAGCCGATTGTACGCCGTATACTTCCGACACCATCTGTTGGAACAGCGGATTCGCCTCGAGCATCGCTAATACCGTTGCGGACATCTCCTCTTCGACATTGACCGTTAACGTTTGAACTTGACCGATCGATTGGCTCGAATGGTCGGCAAGGATCCCGATTTCGCTCGCGATTACTTTGAAGCCCGCACCAGCAGTTCCCGCCCTGGATGCCTCTATCATAGCGTTTAAGGAAAGGATCTTTATCTGCTTAGCCATATGCGTCATAAGCCGCAATACATCGCGGATCGCCCCGACACTGCCGCTCAGCTCTTCGATTCGGTCACTGACGGTTGCCATGCGCCGCTCGGTTTCATTCGTGTTCTGAATAAAACCGGTTATGGTAGCTTCCCCGCGCCGACAAGCGGCGTCCGCCTCCTGCGCAGACGATTCCATTCGTTCTTGCAGCAGAAGCGCCTCCGACAATTTAACGCCCATCTGCATGACATTACCGCTGCTGCTCTCCGCATTGACCGCAAGTCCCGATGCGCCGCTAGCGATCTGCTTACTGGCCTCATCGATTTCATTCGCAGCCCGGGCGGTATGTACAGCGGAATCCGCCATCTCCTTGCTCGAAACGAGAACATGATCTACCGTATGATAGGCTTCGCTCACGAGCGAACCGATTTGCTGCATCATTCGGTTGTAAGCTCCCGACAATTTGCCGATTTCATCTCTGCCCCTCAAATTCAAACGCCCCCGAAAATCTCCGGAAGCCGCCTTGCTCATTAACGTCTCCAAGTGGACGAGCGGTCTGCCGATCGAACGGATGAGCCATAAGCCGATGAAGACGGCGATTATGAATCCCCCTGCGATCGAGAAGACGGTAAGCAGATAAATTTGTTTGACCGCACCGGTAAGCTCACTCATCGGCGCCGTCCCTGCAACGATCCATCCGCTCAGTTTAGAAGCTCTGTACGAGTAGAGAACCGGTTGCCCCGAGTCTTCGCTTATGTAGCTCCCCGAAGGCCCCTCAACGGAACCGGCTTTCATCCTCGTTACGGTCTCGTCTGAATGGCCGCTCCTCGCAATGATACGGTTTCCAGCATCCAATATTGCGATCGTCGAGCTCGGACTGATCTGAACGCCTTGAATCATGGCCTCCAATGCCGACGCTTCGATCTGTACAAGGAGTATAAACTCGTGCGAACCTATATTATTTCTCCCCAGAAGCTTGCCGAATGCGAAAAGCGGTTTAGGCGAGGAGCCTAAATACCCTTCTGTCTCGATAGGCAGCCACACTTCTTTGCCTCCCGCGCTCCGAATCGGTTCGATCCACGATGCAGCAGCATTCACTTCAAGCCCCTCTCGAATGGTGCTGATCGCCCGAATATTCGGATCCTCTAACGGTATTAGCGTAATGTCTCGTATGCGGGCATCGCTTAGTGCCAACTGATCGAACAAGCCTCGTATGTCCCGCGACATTCGATCGCGGTCTTCGTCCCTTTGCTCCTTGCTTGTCAACTGGAACAAGTTCTCGATGAACAAACTATTATTGACAAGCTGACCGGCAACGTTTAAGTAGAACTGCTGCTGCATATCGAGCTTTTCTCCAGCTAATGCGACCGTTTGAAGGGAGCTGGCCTTGACTTGATCGACTAAGGAGCGGCTTGCAATTTGGTACGACACAATGCCGACGGTTGCAGCAATGACGGATACGACGCATATGATCACGATGAATAACCTTGTACCAATGGAACGTGAAGGAGATTTTAATAGCATACGGATGATACCGACCGATTGTCCCAAGCTCTCTCTCCTAACCGATGCGTAAAGTAGAAATGCAAAACTTCTGTACATTTTTTACTATAGAGAGAAGCAATTCGGAAGAACATGTATTAATTTTGTCGGAAGGTGTGTTTTTATGGCGGGTTCCAACTTCGCTATTCCTTATATAAGCTGCTATACATTACCTGATTCAAATAATAAGTCAAAATATCTAACATCGGTCACATTACATCCCCTTGCTGTCCCCTGCTATAGTTAGTTTGCAACCGTTTTCATACCAAACGACAATGGGGGTTTTGCAAAATGCCAAGAGGAAAAAAATTAAAAATGGCCGCAGCCGGAATGGCGCTGCTGATTGGCTTGACGGCATGCAGCTCGAAAGACAGCGGCTCATCTGATTCAGGGGGCGGGGGCAACGTAACGTTGACCTTCTGGAGCATTAACGGTCCAGGGCTTGACGACCTCATCAAGAAATATCAGAATGACCATCCTAATATTAAAATCGACGTGCAAGTGGATGACAAAAACCGCAACGAGAATCTGATTACGGCTTTGTCTGCAGGCAGCGGCGTGCCGGACATCGCCATCACTGCAGTCGACGATATCCCGCTTCTGAAGAACGAAGACTATTGGGTGAACTTGAAAGACTTTGGCGCGGACAAGATGGGGGGCGACTTCCTGGAGACCCGCTGGAAACAAGGCACGAGTGCAGACGGCAGCTTCATCTACGGTATTCCGACCGACTCCGGTCCGATGGCGATGGCTTACCGCAAAGATATTTTTGAAGCAGCGGGGCTCGCTTCAGATCGTGAGTCGGTATCCAAAATGGTCGCGACTTGGGATGACTACTACAATACCGGTTTGATTATTAAAGAAAAGGCCAACAAGCCAATCGCAACGGATGCCTACTTCGGTGCGTTCCTGCCGCTTATCCAACAAGCAGGAGAGTATACGATCTACGATAAGGACGGCAACCTGTCTATCGAGACGAACCCTGCAGTCAAGAAGGCTTGGGACTTCGCCGCCAAGCTGTCGAGCGCTGGATTAACCGCCAAGCAACCGGACTTCTCGGCCGATTGGAACGTCGGTCTCGATAAGGGCGATTTTGCAACACTGTTCGCTCCTCCGTGGATGCTGGGCATCGTACGCGATAATGCACCAAGCGCTTCCGGCCAATGGGATATCGCGATGATGCCAGGCGGATCGGCGAACTGGGGCGGTTCATTCCTGCTCATTCCGAAGCAAAGCAAACATCAGAAGGAAGCTTACGACTTCATTAGCTGGGTACTGGCTCCCGCTCAACAATTGGAGCTCTATAAGACGAACGGAAACTTCCCTTCGACGCCTAGCGTGTACAGCGATGATGCGTTCAAGACGAAAAAAGACGCCTTCTACAGCGACGCGCCGGTCGGCGAGATCTTCGCTAAGGCAGCGGAGCAAGTGCAGCCGATTGATTCCATTCACAACTGGGCATCCGTGACCACGACAGCAAGCAATTATCTTCCGAAGGTCGATGCAGGTGAAGATCCGGAAAAAACATGGGCAGACTTCGTCAAGGAAGTCAAAGCGAATCTAAGCAAATAATCGTTCTTCAGTCTGCGGCAAAAGGGTAACAAACCAACAGGCCGTGTCCAATCAAGGACACGGCCTGCTCTAAGTCTTTTAACGCAAAAAGGAGGACATGGCATGGAGATCGTCCCGAGCACCGAGCAATCCGTCAGAAAATCCCGGTTCAAACGACGGCAGAACGACAACTTGTCGGGCTTACTGTACACATCGCCCTTTTTTATCTTATTTGCCATTTTCGGTCTTTATCCGGCCCTATACACGATTTATGTTTCGTTTCACAAGTGGAGCTTGCTCGGCGATAAAGAATACGTCGGCTTCCGGAATTACCGGCTGCTGCTGACGCAGGATCCTCTGTTCTGGCGGTCGATTCGCAACACATTCATCATCTGGTTCGAATCGGTGCCCCTGCAATTGCTGCTCGCCACACTAATGGCCGTTCTGCTCAACCAAGCTTTCCTCAAGTGGAAAGGTGTGTTTCGGTTTCTCATCTTCCTGCCGAATATCACATCGCTCGTCGCGATCAGCCTTATCTTCGCCAACGTATTCAGCGTAAAGTACGGGCTTGTCAATTATTTGCTCGACTCGATAGGGCTGAATCGAATCGACTGGGTCGTCACGCCTTGGGCGACGCAATTTGCCGTCTCGATGCTTATTCTATGGCGCTACTTAGGCTTTCACATGATCATTCAGCTTGCCGGCCTTCAATCCATTCCGAATGATCTCTATGAATCTGCGACGATTGATGGCGCCAGCAAGACACAGCAGTTCTTTCGCATTACGCTTCCGATGCTGATGCCAACTCTGCTGTTCTCATTGATCATCGCAACGACCGGCGGTTTGCAAATTTTCACCGAACCATACTCCTTCATGACGTCCTTGGTCGGAACTGGCGCAGCCGTTAACGGCGGGAGCAGCAACCAAGTGCTTACAGTCGTCATGTACTTGTACAAAACGGCATTCACCGACCGGTCATTCGGTTACTCGTCTGCCATTGCTAACTTGCTCTTCTTATTAATCATGCTGTTCTCCCTATTCAACACATTCGTCGTGCGTAAGCTTCGCGATTAAGGAGGTTGCCATGAAAAATCCGTTCTTGCGATGGGTCGCCTATTTGCTGGTCACCATCTGCGCTGCATTCTCGCTATTTCCATTCTACTGGATGAGCGTGATTGCGACCCGCTCAGCGGCTGAAATATCAGCTGTTCCTCCAGCCATTTTTTATGGTAATAAGTTAGTGGAGAATATGCATAAAGTCATTTTTAATGATAACATCAACTTTTTGCTTACCTTAGGCAATTCATTCCTGATATCGACGGTTATTACAGCGTCGATGCTGTTGTTCAGCTCGCTTGCCGGCTTTGCCTTCGCAAGGCTCCGCTTCCGCGGGAGCCGAATCATGCTGTTCTTCGTGCTGGGGTCGATGATGATTCCGCTGCAACTCGGACTGATTCCTCAGTACATGATCATCAGCAAGCTGAACTGGCTGAACGACTTGAAGGCGGTTATCGTCCCAGGCATGGTGAGCGCATTCGGCGTATTCTTCATGCGGCAATATATCGACGCTGCCGTACCGAACGAGATGCTGGAGGCCGGCAAAATCGACGGTTGCAGCAATGCGAAGCTTTATTACCGCCTTGTCGTGCCCACGATCGCACCCGCATTCGCAACGCTGGGCATTCTGACCTTCATGAATTCATGGAACGACTTCCTGTGGCCATCGATCGTGCTCAAATCGAACGAAATGCTTACGGTTCAGCTGGCTCTAGTACGTCTTGATGTGAATACGTACTATGCGGATAAGTCTCTGATCATGGCCGGCTCGGTACTGGCAACGCTTCCACTTTTCCTTATCTTCCTATTCTTCAATCGGCAATTCATCGCCGGAGTGACGGAAGGTGCGGTCAAAGGGTGACTTTTTCCCGGTATTCATATGGCGTCATTCCCGTCGACGCCTTGAACAGCCGGCTGAAATAAGCTTGATCCGCATATCCGACCTTCTCGCAGATCTCGTAAATCTTCAATTGGGTTTCCGCCAGCATCTGCTTGGCATTCCCGATCCGAACACGGACGAGATGCTGCGTGAAGGTCATATCCGTCTGGCTTTTAATCAACACACTCAAGTAATTAGGGTTGACGAACAACCGCTGCGCAGCGGAAGCCAGCGTGAGCTCTCCCGCATACTCCTCCTCGATCCATTTTAACGTTATTTTGACCAGCCGATGCCACTCTTCCCGTTCCGTCTGCACGTCAGCTTCCGTACTGTATGCATCCATACCGCTTAACCTTCTCATACCCTCTACATATAACAAACCAAGCTCATCCAGCCCCCCGCTGCCCGCGGAATATCGGATCGTAGTTGCGACCCGGTAAAGCTGAGCAAGCACCTTGGAAATTTCACCTGATACTTCATCGCAGTACCCATTCGTTCCCAGATCCGCTGAAGCAAACAGCACGCCGACCAAATGGCTGTCCTCTACAATGACTGCTGCTTTGCCTGCTTTTCCAAGAAGCTCTTCTATGACATTCTTCATTGCGAACCGGAGAGATCGCGGAGGCAATTCCGTCGTTTCAGCTCGAATGACGAATACGGCGAGCGAATGAAAATCCGGGAATAAGTCTTTATCGGCATGCGGAACCGGCAAACCGTATAGAAGCTCTTGAACCCGCTTTTCCATGACACTATTCTCTCTGAGTCTTCCTAATAGGTCCTGTGCTTTTTCCTGCTGCAATTCCTCGTGCACTTTAAAGATCAAGTTCAACAAGCTATCCTTCGACGCCGGCTTCAGTAAATATTCATAGACTCCGCTATGCAGCGCCGACAATGCATATTCAAATTCGGAATAGCCGGACAGCAGCACAACGCGTATGTGCGGATACAGCCTGCGGACGATTTCGGCGAGCTGCAGGCCATCGACAGCCGGCATGCGAATGTCGGTAATGACCAGGTCGATCGGCTCCTTCTGAATCATTGCGATCGCATCCTCGCCGTCGTCCGCTTCATAGGCAGCATATGGCTCACCTAGCGCAGTCACGACACGCGCAATGGAGGACCGAACCATCGGTTCATCATCTACGATTAATATATGCATGGATGCTCCATCTCCTCTTCTGCTCGATCAAGGGTACAAGGCCAACGCCGCTTCCGTCCGGCGCAGCGCTTCATTCCATGCCTTTGCCGGCGGCACGGTGCCGTTATCTACCTGCTGAAGCACCTCATCCAGCGCGGTCTCCACGACATCGGCGAGGGGGCCTTTGAAGGTTGGCTTTACTTTTCTAGCCGCTTCCGAATACATCTTCCCGACCGGGGAGTTATTGAAGTAAGGGTCTATTTTATCGCGAATTGCTTTATTCTCATAAACGCCCGGCGTAGACGGAAAATTGCCGTTGTCGCTGAACAACCGCAGTTGCTGCTCAGGACTGGTCAAATAACGAATTAGCTCAAATGATTCCTCCGGGTGACTGCCTTCCTTGGGCAGCGCCAAGTATGAGCCGCCCCAGTTGCCATATTGCTGAGGCCCAAGCTCCGCCAAATCCCATTTGCCAGCCGCTTTTGGCGCATTATTCCGAATAATGGCGGTCATCCAGGAAGGTGCCAGCATGACCGCGAAGCTGCCTTTCTCTAACGCAACGCCCCACTCCGGCAAATAGGTTTCGATGTTGGCAGACAGTCCGAGCTCGGCCGCTTTCATCGTGTATTCCCACGCCTTTCGAGCTTCGGTATTCTCTTCAAGGATCAATCGTCCCGTCGAACGGTCAAAGTATTGTTCATCCAACTGGCTGAACATCAGCCTGAACATAATTCTTAAATTGTTGAACATCTTCGTTCCGGCCTTCTCTTTCAGCGCCTTCCCAACCTCGATATAATCGTCCCAGCTCTGCAGCAATCGAGACACCGACTGCCGATCGGACGGAAGTCCCGCCTTCTCGAATAAATCACGGCGATAAGCCAGCATCAGTGGACCGATATCCGTTGGCAAGGCAAGCAGGAACGACCGGTCGGAACTTTCCGCGTTGATCCATTTCCAATCCAAATATTCGCTCGACAAAGCTCCTGCCCCATAGTCATACAAGTTATGAAAATGGGAGGAGAAGCTTTTGAAGCGGTCGATGAACGTCCCTTCGATAACAACAACATCCGGAGCGCCGTACCCTGCGGCAAGAGCGGTCTGCAGATTGCTGTGGACGTCGGCATATTGGGCGGTAACGACTCGTATCTTTAACTCCGGATGTTCACGGTCATACTCCGTAATGAGCGGTTCAAGCCCTGTACCGGGCAGAAGCCATACGGTCAATTCGGACGGGTGCGGCTCCTGGACCGCTGCTACCTCCACTACAGGGACGGAGGAGCAGGCCGTCAATAGAGACAACAAGAGTAGGATTACTCCTTTGAAACGATTACGCATGTTGCATTTCCCCTTCTCCGTCAAGAGGCAGAACGATCTCAACCCGCAATCCGCCTTCCGGGCCTGCCATCAACTTGATCCCATAGTCCTTCCCATACACAAGCCGGATTCGCTGCTGCAGATTGGCTAGTCCCAATCCGGAATGATGCCTGTTCGAATCCCGCATATCCTCTTTCGGGTCCAGCGCCTTGGCCATCTCATCCTCACTCATGCCAATGCCATTATCTTCAACCGCCAGCAGCAGTCCTTCTGCTGTACTTCTAATTTCGATACGGACATGCCAATCCCGCCCTTTTACCGTTTCGAGCCCATGCGATATCGAGTTTTCGACGAGCGGCTGCAAAAGCATTTTCATCATTTTGTGCGGATATAACGTTTCGTCGGCCTCGACAGCAACCTGCAGCTTCTCGCCGAAACGCGCTCTCTGTAGAAGCAAATATCGATGAAGCTGATCCAGATCCTCGCGAACCGTAACGAATTCAGATCCGGGCTGGATGCTATAACGCATGAGATCGCTTAGTGTGAGCACCATCCCCGCTGCTTTCTCATTCTCGTCGTTGATCAGTTGCCAATAAATCGTATTCAAAGAGTTGTAGAGAAAGTGTGGTCGGAATTGCGCCTTGAGTGCTATGATCTGCGCCTGCTTCTCGGTTGCTTGCCGGCCAGATAAATCCTGAATGGTCTCATTCAAATGTTTAACCATTCCATTGAAACTTTCAAATAGTGTCGCAACCTCATGGTTGATAAGACGGCTCTTCGATGGGCTCAGAATGCCCCGCTCAACTCGGCTCAGACGGTGGGCGAGATAGCGAATCGGCCGCGTAACGGTCCAAGCGAAAAACGTGACGAGAAGCAATGCTGCACAAATCGCAAATATACCGATCAAAAAATTGCCCTTCTGCATCTGCTTCAGATCCTTGACGGCGTCAGCTGCATCAATATAGGCAGCTACCGTCCAGCCGCTGTATGAGGAAGTCGAATAGGCAACGTAGGTAGGCTCGCCTCCTTGTTCCCAATTGAACAAATCGTCGTCTTTGCTCTTCATCCGCTCGAACAGCTTCGGGTCGACCGGTTTGCCGATTTCTTCGGCATCCGCGGAATAGACGATAATGCCGCGCGAATCGATAAAATGGATTTTTCGGGTCAAGCCTTGGTCGTCCTCTTCAATGGTACGGCGCAACGTGTCGATAGAGAACATCGCGAATATGTCGCCCAGAGGCTCCAGCGACGACCATTCATTCAGTTGCCGTGCTCCGATAACCGCATTCACGGTCCCGCTACTCCATGCAGGTCCGGATACCCACAGCATACGCCCGGCGCGGGCTTGGATATCCGAATACCATTCCACCTGATGCAGTTCCTCCTCCGAGGACCAATATAAGGTTAAAGCGTCATTCCGCGAATAAAAGTTTCCTTTCGAATCCATCAAGTGAAGCGTAAGATCTGTACCGGTCAGCCTTGCTTGCTGGGATACAAAACGGATGATGTCCGTTTTCCCAAGCGCAGTGGCCTTACCTTTTGCCACTGCAGCAAAATGCTGCTGTATCTGCGGGCTGAAGGCGACGCGTTGAGACAGCCGGTCGTATTCAAGCAGCATTACGTCTGTCTTGCCTCGAATCTGTTTCACCGACTCGAGCATGAACCGGGACGTTTTCTCAACGACGACACGTGAGGAATAATGATAGGAGAAAAAGCTTGTAATGGACAGGATCAGCAGCAGAATGACCGAAAATCCGATAATCAGCTGCGTAAGAATGGATGGTTTGCGTGCCAAGATGAAGCCTCCTGAGTGTCGTTGTCGAATCTCTCTTCTATTATACGGGAGAGAGGATGGTATAGCAGGAAAACTTTATTTCAATAAACCGCGAGTTCAGCGTCGTCGTATGTACCTCAGGGGTATCTCATCGGCGTAATCATCAGCAAGAGCCCACAAAATAAGAATTTCCTCATAATGCGAGAAAATCGCATGATTCCGCGCCTAGCGCGGATTTTTTGTTTGAATCCGACAAAGTTAAAAACTTCGTTTACAGAGCGTTTGACAAGGTTCTCACCGATCATTCGTTACAATCTGAATAACTTGTCTGACTCGAAACTTCAAGTCGGGGGATGTCATCCTTTTCTCTGTCCAATTGATCGGTGGGATCAATCAATTTATTGCGGTCCGCATCGCACCCATTACGATTAGGAGTGGATATACATGCCGAAAGAAACCCGTCAATCCCTTATTGCTTATTTGATAACCGTTATCGTTGCTTTCACCGTCGGTCTATATTTCGGAGTCTTCTCGAATCCTTTCGTCCTGGCTGCCCCAAAAGACGATACTCATGCTTTGGCAACGAAGCAATGGGCGCAAACCGAAACGTTGTTCACGATACCCTTGCCTTATGCTGTTCCGTTATCTCTGTATTCTTATACGGCCCCAGTGAAAGAGAAGAAGCCACCTGCAACCAAGCCGGCAGATCCGTCCGAGTTCACCGAGGCGAAACAAGATGTCCTCTCCTCTCCGATTGTTCATATATACGAAACGACGGCCTATTATCTTAACGTTAGAGTACATGCGTACAATCAATCCGAAATCATCAGCACCGTTGAGAAAGGGACCATTTTGGAAGTATCGTCCGTGACCGAGAACGGTTGGCTTCGATTACAAGGCGGGGGATACGTGCATGGCGGGTACGCCAAGCCAATCAAGGGGGAATTGAAGAGAACGGGGCCTCAGCAGAAAAGCGCCAAAGAGGTCAAGTCGTTATCGGCCGACACAGAGGTCAACGAGATCAGCACACCCACATCCGAAGTCGAATCGATCTCGGGACTGACCGCACAGCATATCGCGCTTATTTTGAAAGGGACGGATTTGGAAGACCAAGGGTTGGAAAAAGCAATTTTGCGAGTCGAAAAGAAGTATGGCATCAACGCGTTCTTTACCATCGCAGTTATGAAGCTCGAAAGCGGAAACGGCAGCAGCAGACTGGCAACAAAAAAGAACAATCTGTTCGGTCTCAACGCGATCGACGGAGATGCATTCAACCGGGGGCTCAGCTTCAAGACGAAAGCGGACTGCGTCCTCAAATTTGGAGAACTGATTGCCAACAAATACATAGAGAAAGGCTATACGACCGTCGACAAAGTAGCCAAAAAGTATTGTCCGGCTAACTCAAGATGGCCGCGCCACGTGAAAGAAATCATGAAGAGCGATCTAGAGCTTCTATGATTTGCTCCTGCGCTTAGTACTTGAGAAAAATGACTCAAGATACTGAGGGTTGACTAAAACGTTCATAGCAGTGAATCTGTTCCATGATACAGACAGTTTTCAAATTAGTGCAAACGAATCCCGTGGATTCTCTCTTGAACCTTCGTTTGCTCCCGGGCCTAGTGCTCGAGAATGTTTCATTTTGCTTGTGTCTGAAAAAAAATGGCGGATGGATCTGGTGACGAACCAGAAACTTCATGATGCATTGTAATAGGAAAAAGCCTCTCCGTTTTTGTTCAGAGAGACCTAAGTAGTAACCTATTTTAGATAGCATCGATTGATCCTGCATGCTGTGACAAGACCGAATAATGAAGTCGACTAGTGGCCTGTGCTTTTATAGTGAAGCATCCCTCTCCGCCATACAGCATAGGAGAGAGCGAATGCCACTAGCCCCACGACAGGGGACAGCAGCCACACCGTCTCATGCTTAATCATATAGCTGGCCGGATAATAGTTCACGAATGCCAGCGGAATGACCATTGTTAATATTACTTTTATTACCTTGGGATAGATCGAAATCGGATACGCGATAAACCCGCGTGTTTGATAGAACAGAATGTTCTGGATTTCATTAGATTTCGTCGTCCAGAAGGTAATCGCTGCACAGAAGAGCAGTATGGCTCCTTGAACAAGGATTCCCCCTGCAAGCATCCACAAAACAACGAGAATACTCTTCAATGACCAGTCAAGTCCGATTTTGTTAAACGAATATACAAACAGGATAATGCCCAGACCACCATGCCCGAAAGTTGCCATCACGTCTGACTTCTTCGAGATGACATGGAACAAAGGCGAGAGCGGCTTCGTTAAGTACCCGTCAAACACTCCCTGATGCACAGCTTCTTCGAAATCCCTAAGACCAGTAAACATAAGGATGCTCAAACTGTAAGATAGGAAGACGAAGCTGTACAGGAAGAGCAGCGATGACATATTCCATCCATCAATCACCGAGAATTTGTTTAGCATCAGAACTAGCGTGATGACCGTTACGCTTTCACGAACCAGAACAGAGAACGATAGCAGAAACGTATCCCACTTATACATCATTCTGGACATCATAATCATTTTTACGAACTTAAAATACAAGGAGACATAATCTGCCGCCGAGTGTTTACTGAATCGTTCCATCCTTTACCCTCCCTGGATGACGAGCTTGGTCTGCGCTTTTCTCCACAGCAGAAGGCTAATAATGGCAAACAATGCAATCCAAAGAAGCTGCTCGCCATAGAGACGCCAAACATCGGCAGATATGCTTTTCCCTAGTATGATTGTTAGTGGCGTAAAGTAGATGTCCTTAAAGGGCAGCAGCTGCAATATCCGGGTTAGCCAATCGGGCAAAAACCAGAATGGAATTGTCGCGCCGGAGAGCAACAGAATTATCGCATTCTTTATAGTAATTAAGCTCCATGTCTGGTGCACCCAGAATGCCAGCAACCAGAAAATCAAGTTAATATAAAAGAGCAAAAAGTAGCTTAATACAAGACTGCAAGCGAACTCGATCATATGTATCCAGGAGTTCGTGATTTCAAGATTAAAGCATAGGGCAGATACGATTATCAATGGCAGTATGCGCGTCCACATGTTGTATCCAACCTCGCCGGTTACCCTCGAGAAAATATAGACAAGGAATTTGTACGGTCGAATCAACTCTGTTGCGATTTCTCCGGATCTGATTTTGCCGTCGATGAGAAATTCATTCATGGTTAGCGTCGTCCTCATCAATATCGCGAGGAGCGCGTACGATACGGCTTGCGTCTGCGTTACATCAGAAACAACAGCCTCCGAACCATATACAGCCTTCCAGATCGCACTGGTAATAAAGATGCTGAGAATTGAGCCAAATAAGCCGAGATAATATTCCAGCTTATAAGACAGCTTCTGCTGGAATGATTGCTTCGCAACTTTAAGGTATACCCTCATCTTACAGCTTCCTTCTCCCGTACCTGACTTACCTTATACGGCTCATTATAAATTTCCTTAATTATCGACTCGATCTCCGGCTCTTGAACCGTCAAGTCAACCAATTCATTATCCTTCGAGAGCAAGCTGATCAATTGCGATGCGGAAATTTTGCTTTTCTGGAACTGTATTCGATAACGCAGCCCCTCACATTCAATTGAGGTCACCGCATTTATTTGCGGAATGACCGGCGTATGTCCGAAGTCCATAACAAGTGTTCTCGACTCTCCATAATTGGCGCGAATCTCATTAATCCCACCATCGTATATCTTGCTTCCCTTGTCGATAATGATCATTCGGTTACAAGTTTTCTCAATATCGCTCATATCATGGGTAGTCAGAAGGACGGTAACATTCTTCTCCTTGTTAATCGCAACCAGCAATTCCCTGATTCGTTCTTTAGCTATCGCATCCAGCCCGATCGTCGGTTCGTCGAGGAAGAGAATCGCTGGATCGTGTAGCAGTGAGGCCAGCAGGTCTGCCCGCATTCGCTGCCCGAGACTGAGTTGTCTAACTGGAGTTGTGATAAAGCTATTGACTTCAAGCAGCTCTGTAAGAAACCTCAGATTAGTCCGATATTTCGTCTCGGGAATTTTGTAAATATACCGCAGCAGCTCGAAAGACTCTAAAAGAGGCAAATCCCACCAGAGTTGAGTTCGCTGCCCAAATACCACTCCGATATTTGCTGCATTTTCCTCACGATTCTTATATGGCACTTTGCCGTTGACCTTTACATCTCCTGCTGTCGGAACCAATATTCCGGTCAGCATCTTTATTGTCGTCGATTTCCCAGCCCCATTGGGCCCAATAAAACCAACCATCTCTCCCTGATTGATCTGAAACGAAATATCTTTTACCGCAACTTTCGTTTCATACTGGTTGGAGAAGAGAGAACTTACAGAGCCTAAGAACCCCTTCTTCTTCTGAGGAATTAAAAAATGTTTGGAGATGTTCTCAACAGAGATGACACTCATGGCTTGCAGACCTTAATAGCACGCTCAATCAGCGGCACCAGTTCTGATAATTTATGACTTTGCCTGATTTCAACAAGAACAGACGCAAGTGTAATATCAAACATCTCTTCGATCTCAATCATCAGGTTGACAAGACCCAACGAATCCAGGCCAGAGTCTCTGCCAATCGTTACGTCCATCGAAGGCTCTATGTTTAGTCCCGATTCTTCCAATACCTTTTTGTAGCAGTCCATGATCGCTTGTTCAATGTTAGTCATTTCTTTTCCTCCGATATAAATGTTTTATTGAAAACGAATGTATAATTAAGGGAGTTACACGTTCAATATTTTTTTCCACTGTACCGGATCGGTGCCGTGCTGGGCCATGAAAGCAAGAACCCATCGTTCCAGACCAAAGCCTATGCAACCAGTGACTGTATGTCGCACATTCTTTACCGTAATCTCAAATGGTTCCGTAAAGGCCGTACCGTGGATATTAAATGAAGAAACCGCTAAATAATTGTCCGGCCCGTAGGCCAATTGAAGCTCAATCTTACTTTCTTCCTCAAGCTGAATCTTTTTGAACTTCTGCATGGATGGAATGACAAACGGGTCACTCGTTACGCTTACCCGCATAATAAGGCCGATCTCCTCGGCAACACGCTTCACCTCCTCAAGCACATGCTGCCGTTGACTAACGATAAACTCATGGTCGCCGAGAAGGACAATCTCTCGAACATGATAATCGCGCAGCCGACCAAATCCGCCCCAGTTCATCCTTCCTTCATGACGGAATACCTTCTGACGGAACGTATAGACCGATGGTTCAGCGAGCTCGGCATGCTCCAAATCCATATAACAGTGGAAGCAGGCTGCTGGCGAAAGCACAAGATGCGGTTCAGCGACAAGCTCCTTCACCTCGCCTCTCTGGACTTCACGGCTAACTTTGAGCAAATTGTCGACATCCTCCCTTGGATGGCAGACAAACATTGAATACTGCGGCGAGGTACGAAGATAGCCCGTTTTATCGAAAGCCGTAATCGGTAGCAATGTAGGGTACTGTGTCTCAATGGCCGCAAGACTTTGTGCAATCGTTTTAAATTTCGCATCAAAGTATTCCAGCAGCCAAATAGCTTCCCCCTTCAGACCGATCAACCCATCTCCATAGTTTCGAACAAGATCATCGGGGAACTCCGTACCATACACATGATTCTTTGCGTTTCCGTTCGTATAGATAACACTTTGCTGATTAGGTGCTTGTTTGTGCTTAATCATCCGGTGTATCTTCGACTGTACTTCTTCTACATCCGCCCTATCTTCCAGGACCACTACCAAGCCAGTCTCTGTCTTATCGATAGAGATAACTTGCTCGGAGGCAAATCCGATGAGTCGGATTATATCGTCTGTGTCCGCTTCATGAATTTGATTGAGAGATATAAAAATTTGGTTCATAGGCTTGACCTCATTTTTTATATACTAAGTTCAGAGCCTCGGAGGTGAAGGAATTTCGGCGTCTGACAACCTTGTCTTCTCCTGAGATTGCAATTTCTTCGAGGTAAGTAACGTCTTCCGGTTTGAGGGAGAGAAGTACTTCCTTAGCAACAAGGTCCGGATAGAACTGGTTAGCGTAGTATAGCGTGTAATAACAGGCTTTATTTAGGTTTAACTCCTTCATCATATCTACCCAGCGGATCATACGCTGTTCATCACTGATCACTCGAATCGTATTAACGACATCTATCATTTTGTACAAAACTACATCACGTCTACCCTTACTCCACAGACTACTGGAACCTTCGCGATAGAAATGAACACAGAGTTGTGCCATATGCGTTTCCCACGGAAGTCCCTTTACTTCATAGTTATCATTTGAATAGTTATAAGTGCCAAAATCAAAGACAGCCTTAGTGATATCGTTATCCTTCGAATCAAAGTGAAAATTCACATCGATTTCATGATGGCTAATAAATTCCGAATCAACCAGCTTTATATATGGGACAAGATCGTGATAGTTCATTCGTTGAATCATCTTCGCTTTACGTGAAGCTTCCTTGTATTCCCCGTTCTCCATGTACGTTTGAATATAGCCGTGTTTTCGAAGAATTTGATCCAGTTTGTCCAAATCCTCCTCCGATACCAATATGTCGCTATCATTAGAACGACGCTCACCCGGTCCGTACAAAGTTGCATTAAACACAAGGCCTTTCAATGCCGCATAACGAATTCCTGCCGCTTCAAATTCATTCAGGATCGGTAGAATGATTTCATTAATTTCTTTGGCCTGCTGTGCCTGGGCTTTAACAATCAATTGAAGCGCTTTATCAAACTCGTTAACCAGCAGCTTCTTACGTAATTGTCCTAATCCAAAATAGAAATATCCAGACAAGCGATGATGGAATAGCTGGCCACCAATCCAACCCCAGTCCAGCTGGTTCTCGCAAATCTCCTCGAGCCTCTGTTGCTCATCCGATGTCCTGTATTTCAGAACAGACAATAATAGCAATTCTTTCTCTAAAGCGAACTGACTCATTACGATCATCATCCTATCATCAAAAGTATAAACAAGTGAAAATAACCAAGTTCCTTATCAAATAAGCTTTACAGTGTTACAACAAAAATTCGACTATTTGGCTGCTTTGTAACATTTCTATGGTCTGATCCGCGACATTGTTAAAAAAATTGTCTCGATCAACGTTGTCAACTTCAGCAATGAATAGCGCCTTTGCGCAACTACATTAAAGCTTATTTGACCTAAAAGTTAAAATATAACCTTTAGTGGATTGATTGCCATCCAAACAGACACTCACAGTTTGTTAAAATTATTGAACAAAATGTGATTTATGTCAATGTTTTCTTCTGCCGAACTTCATACTACCACATATATTCCAACATAAAAAGACAATTGTTTGCATATTTCTACATATTATATATCACTTTAGATTTTCTTTTTGAGGCAGTTAATTCTACTATCTCATTAATAAGTTTCAAGCCACTTACTAATCAGATCTACTTCCTTTTCTTTCATAACTAGTATTTCATTTTCAGCATCAATTATTAACTTTTGGCGTTTTGTCTTGCGATACATCAAGATCATAAATCGGACTTTATCAGATTGATTTACCACTTCTTCATATGCTGCAGCGATCTGGGTAAGCGTATCGCGAATTGTGGAATCATGATGTAACTCGATCATGTACCGAAAACGTCCTGCCATGACCTTCTTATGTTCCCATAGAATATGAAAAGGATAAATGTCGCATGTCTTACCTTCTATCATGCAATTATTCATATACAGTTGAAGCTCTCGATAAACGTCTATACCGAATGTCATATTTTTATAATGAAATAAATCAAAGTTTGCATATCGATCAATGCTGTTCCGAGCGTGCAAATAGTCATTAAGCACTTCGTTCACAAAGGACGGATCAAATTCATAGGTAGAAGAATAGTTGGGCTTCAGGACTCGAATCAATTTCATGTAATCGTATTTTAAGCTGTTGTTTTGATATGCATCCTTAAAATCTTGAAACGAGATTGAAAAATCAGAGTATTGCCCATTAATAAAACTCGATGCCCTAAAAGTTCGATTCGTCTTGTCATATCCAGAGATCATTAATTCATGATCAAAATGAACTTTTTGATAAGGCGTTCGGCCAGGAACGTAAAATTCATCGACGAATGAGTAAAAACAATAATCCAAATCGATACAGTGTATGACATACTCAACAATGTCATCTACTGGCATGACTTCTCTGTCAAAATATTGATGATCTAGAAGTTGATAATTATTCCAATCCAAGTAACGATAGAAATTAATATAAAATGGTACCCCGCCCAAGTCTTTCGCAGTGTAGAGTTGAATATAATTGCTATAAAACCACGGAATAAAAGACGGGTGGTCTGACATGACAGCAAGCGGATAAGCGTGATGAAGATACCCGCTTATTTCAGGTTTGTGAATAGGAAGATACTTTATCATCGATTTCCTCCATATAATTACAACGGATTCGGATTAAGCGCTTTCAAGGTCAACGGCGAACGCCATGCATAACCAGATATGACTTGTACTAAGCGTCTTCTGCATGCTTCATACTCGTTTTCAATTTTGCAAAACTAGCGTTTTCTTATACTCTTTGTTTGACAACTCTATAGAGACCTTAGTCAAAACCTCTAGAGCATCAATACAATAATCAGAAATAAAATAGTTATGATTGAAATATGACAATTCTGTGCATCCCAATATCACATAATTGCAGCCATACTTAATCATTCTGTCTAATACATAATTGAAATCACTTATATTCCCATGCCCATTTTTCTTAATTTGATTATAAATTAAGTTCATGACATGGTCTTGTAACACATCGTCTGGCTCTATACACTTAATACCATACTTTTGTAATGCGTTAGTATACAGTTGACTTTTAATAGTTCCATTTGTAGCTAGTATTCCAACTGTTACATTTTGCTTCTCAGAAATATTGGCAATGTGCTTCGCTGTTTCTTCAACCATGTTGATTATGGGTATATTAGTCTGACTTTGTAACTCCTCTATAAAAAAACACGATGTATTGCATGGCATTGCAATATTATCAACTTTTAATGATTCCAGTATCCTCACATCTGAGATCAACTGGTTTAAAAGCGGTTGATATTCGCCGCCTTCAATTGCCGCTGTCCTGTCTGGTATTTTTGTATCGTTCAATATAATCATTTCTAAATGCTCACGATCATTAGTTGCTACTGTTTTATTAATAATGTTACTAAAAAAAATGCTCGTCGCTTTGGGTCCCATTCCGCCAATTATCCCCAGCTTTTTACTCATAGCAAGCACCTTCTATAATAATGAGCGTCAATACTTCAGGGCGATGTCTGATCTAAAGTCTAAATTCGATTTAGATATATAGCTGCTTAACAGTTGATCCACATCATTTTTTATTTCCATCAAGTCACTTCCTGTCTTAACAAATCCTACTAATCTCGAATTTCCAGTAGATTTATAAATGTTTGTTCCTATTTGCAGCGAATTGTAAAAATATACATCACAGACAGTGTTCTTTAACAATTCATCTGGCAATGTAAATTCTATCGGTACGAATTGATCATCTACCGCATAACCTTTTGATGTTACGCAAACTACGTAAGAACTTAGCTTATTAAAATCACAACTACTATCGTTAATTTCATTCTTCATACAAATATCATAAACAACGTTTGCAAAATCTGAGTTCATAACACTAATTACACTTAGTGCTTCTGGATCGCCAAATCTTGAATTATACTCGATGAATTTAACACCGTCATCGCATTTAAAAAAACTTCCATAGAGAATGCCATCATAAACACTTGTTGTTTTATTGACTTGTTTAATAGTTTTCAACATAACATTTTTACAAAATTCAATATCGCTTTCTGACAAAAAATGAAGGAGCCCATTACTTTGCGTTATGCATCCCATTCCTCCTGTACTCGGACCTTGATCATTATCATACCTATATTGATAGCCACGAGTAACAGGAGAGATACACAAGTTATTTCCATCCGTAAATCCAGTAATCGAAAACTCTTTTCCATTTATTTTATCTTGAATAATTACAATTCCATCTTGTGACAAGCATTGTTCTGCATAATGAAACCCTTCATCTTTACTTGAGAAATGTGTTCCTCCTACCTTAACTCCTTTTCCTGCCGTTAATCCATTGGGTTTAACAACAAAATTTTCATCTATATATAATTCTTTTACTTTTTCTAAATCTTCTTTGTTAATTGCGATAGTTGATCTTATCATCATTTCTGGTGCAATCGAATTAACGAGGTTCAAGGCATAGGCTTTGTCCCACTCTAACCTTGCACCTTCTTTTGTTGGACCAAAAGTATGCATTCCTAACCCTCGGGCGACATCAATCAGCCCTTTTTCCAATAGTGAATCACTATTAATAATACAGAATTTCAAATTATTTTCTTTTATGAAGTTTATCATATTATCTTTATCGAAATCTTCATCTATTAAGTACTTTCCTTTTGAAACTTCCACGCTTTCTACGATCGAAGGATTTTTGTGAGCCATAATTGCATATACTTCAAACTTCTCTGATAATTTTTTTGCAATTATAGCTTCCCTTCCACCATTCCCCATCAATAAGCACTTTTCCATGAGATACCCTCTTTTCAAATATAAACGAGTTTATCTTAAAATAAATCGATAATTATCGTGAATTACAAACTACTTTATAGATGTTTGTTCCGCCAGAACCTTGCAATAGTTTGTTTATTGCCGCTTCCAGTTCTAACGGCACAAACAAGTTTTTTTTGAAAACGTTGTCATCAACAAGCAATTTTCGCCGAGTTTCAGCATGGTATAATTACATACTCTACAAAAAGTTAAAACTTAATATGCTTCATTATGCTGTTTGTAACTTGATCCGCTTCTTGGATCCCGTCAATCTTGATCAATTGAGATCCCATCTGCTCATAAGTGTGAATAATAGAAGTAATCCGTTCAATTTTACGTTCCTCATACTTTAGATTACCCTTGTCTCTATGGTTAAGTCGTTGAATTAATGTTTCTGGCGGTACACTTAAATAAAATGAATAGTCTGGTCTAGGCAAACCTTCGTTAATATCTGCTAGAAATTTAGAATCAATTCCTCTATGAAGAAATACCGCAAAAGCTGCGTGAACATAGCGATCACAAATGACTACTTTACCTTCATTTAAAGCAGGAAGAATTACATCATGCACATGAACAAGTCTAGCGGCTGCTGCCATTAAAGCTAAAATTCTAGCCTGTATTTCTGTCCCGCCATGTTCTAAATAATGACGATTAATTGGTTGATTTCGAAACCAATCATTAGGCTGTGCTGTTACCAATACATCTTTATTACGTTTTCTAAATTCGTTAGCCATTGCTTCAATTTGCGTTGTTTTACCACTGCCATCAAATCCAGTTATCGTAATAAATAGACCGGAGTCGCTTCTTTCTTTTAGAAATACTTGTTCCAAATCAGCTGCGAAATATTCTTTTCTCAAAGCCCATTCTCCTTCTTGATGATTTAAATGAAATAACTCTTTATTAAATTTTTTACAAGGAAAATATTCTGCAAAATCCGCACAAATTCAATTACATCCTTTGCAGACCTAAATTACTATATGATACCAACAATCACTTGTCAATATCAGGGATATAACCATGATAAAAAAAATAAATCAGGTCTTACGATAATTACAATATTAACTGTAAATTGTGGGAATCTATTCATGAATAAACCGGCCACCAGTACATAGTAAATTGGGGCGAACTGCAAATAACCTGAGGGTCCAACCCACTAAGATACCCGTGACACCTAAGGCTTGGCTTATGTAGCTGGAATAGAAATTTAAGAAATGAAAACAAATGCACCTATTTCAAAGAAAAGGATTGTTAAGCGAATCATGATCAGCCTAACAGCTGTTGTTTAACTTGCCATTTCGAATTGATTTCTGAACTTTCTGCTGGATTTTCATAATTTGTTTGTCCGAGATATTTTTTTTTGATCTTGATGTTAGTCCAAAACAATGGTGTAACTACCGAATATAATACCTAGCTGTATTTCGGAAGGAGTGAAGAGATCTTGTTGAATCGTCGTGGTTTTCCAGGCTGCCCCGATCTGAATCGGACGTTTCCATAAAAGACCGATCGACGTCCGCGGCATCAGCTGGCGGATCAATTATTGCATTTAGCCCGATCCTTCCGGCCTGATCTAACTCTCGATCTTCATGAAGCAAACGGATTTCATAAGAAAGATAAATCTAAACTTGGGCAAACCATTATAAATATCCCTAACTCTCCTACAGTCACTAGTTCAAAGAAAGTAGCCCCCCGAATAAATAAAACAATTGATAATTCAGTGCATCATTTTTCAGTTGCACAGAATGTAGTTCCATGATCCTTAATGTTTTTGAAAGAAATGGGGTCGATTGATAAAAATATTAAAAATTTGGTCGAAATTATTCAGCCCTCGCCCAGGGATTGACTCTTGTGCAAGGCTTGGTGTCGAGTGCAACGGAGATTGCGGATCAAATTCTCTTTCTCCGACCAGTAATAAAGTGAAAGAGGCTAACTGAAAGATTCAGTTGCCTCCTCGCTGTTATATTTCTCAGGTGACGGACGCGCCGGATTGGTTGGCAATTGCTGATTTCGTCTGAACCACATATTGAATGATAATACACACGATAAGAGCGGCTAACAGAATAGCAGATGCGATTTGAGTACCATTCTCTAGGCCCAATCCGCCTTTATCATGAGGTTTGATTAAGTAATCACCGAACGTGGCTCCGAATGGGCGAGTTAGAACGAATGCTAACCAGAATAAGAGAACACGGTTGATTCTCGTAAACCAATACGCCAGTAGAACCAACAGAATGAGCCCTCCAGTCAGTATGGCACCTTGCGCAATAGTGAGGCCTAAGCCTTGCTCCAAGAAGTTTCCCCCGCCAGCTAACTTGCCGATACCTTCACTTTTATGAGATAAGAAGTCTCCAGCTGCGGTACCCAGAGTATTGGAGACCAAGATAGCAATCCAGTACAGAATCTCTACCCTTTTGGTGGCGATGTCTTTAACATTTAACGAAGGTTCGGTAACAAACCAAAATAAAAAGATAACAGCTAGCAAACTAATCAATAATATTGATCCTTTCATGTATCCCAATCCTAATGACCGATCCATGAAATCCGAAAATGCTGTACCTGCTAAACTTGTAGATGTAATTACTACCCAATATACAGGTGGCACGTATTTCTTCACGAACAGCTGAATCGTCAGAAAAACTATAAATACCCCGACAAAAAACAAGAAAGGAATTAAGTAATTATCCTCTGATCCTGGAACAGTCACTAAATCGCTTCCTGTTTCCCCTAGTGTTGTTGCGGCAATTTTCATAATCCAAAATAAAAGTGTTAGTTGTGGTATTTTATTGATTGAAGAACTTAAACTAGATTTTTTCTTTGTATTATCCATTAATCTATTCCCTCCTCAAAATGAACTACAAAATACCTATCCTCTTTAAAAAAGCAAGGTGATAAATCAAGAGGTTCCAGTTATTCTCATTCTACTTGGATGATTAATAATTTGACGCATTCAAGACATCAAGAGATTCTTGGATTACAGAGTTACATTTATTTATGTTAGGGCTTTTGGTTCGTACAGCAGCGAGCACCTCATCAATAGTGCCATCAATCTCAGTCCAGGTTTTACGATCAGTCTTTCTAAGCTTTGGTTCAGACTGATCCCATTCATATTCCAGGTCATCTGCCTTAGTTTTTGCTGTACTCAGATTATTACCGTTGATATTATCGAAGATGTCTGTTTCAATGCTAATAAAATCATTTAGTTGTCCGCTCAAGGTCGTTTGTGATGAATCAATTTTTGGAACAATATATTCGTCACACCAGATATACCCTCCGATTCCGACCATTAAGAAAACACAAATGGTTGTAAGCATTTGGATCCATACAAGCTTTGAACTATTAATTGTATCGTTTGATTGGACACCTTCTTTCTTCGAAATAAAATCATATTTGGTAATCGCTAAGAAGACAATGGTTGCCAATATT